>CAZMPH010000020.1:0-22742 GCA_964568195.1 uncultured Nitrospirales bacterium
TCATCGCAGCGCAGATCGACGCCGTGTTCGACGACTTCGACGTGGCGGCGGTCAAGACCGGGATGCTCTACTCCGCCGAGATCGTCCGGGTTGTGGCCAAGCTGCTCAAGCCCCAGAACGTCACCAACCTTGTCGTAGACCCCGTGATGATTTCGAAGAGCGGACATCCCTTGCTCAAGCCGGACGCCATCGAGGCCGTCATCAAGGAACTGATTCCGCTCGCGCTCGTCGTGACGCCGAACATCCACGAAGCCCAGCAGCTCTCCGGCATCGAGATCAAGACCCTCCCCGACGCACGCAAGGCCGCCAAGGTCATCCACAAGATGGGCTGCCGGCACGTGCTGATCAAGGGCGGGCACCTGCTGGCGGACAAAGGGACGGACGTGCTCTACGACGGGCAGTTTTTCGAGGTCTTCAAGGGTGAGTTCATCAACACCGCGCATACGCACGGCACCGGCTGCACCTACGCCTCGGCCATCGCCGCGCACCTCGCGCTCGGGAAACCCCTAAGCCAGGCCGTGAAAGCCGCCAAGGCTTACACCACCGAGGCCATTCGCCATGGCCTCGCCATCGGCCACGGCAGGGGTCCCACCAACCACTTCTATTTTTTGAAACCTGAATAATGCTGAGCGGGTTCCGGCCACCCCTGTTCCTCCTGACCGCGCTGCTCTGGCTGCTCGCATCAGTCCTGCTCGGCTTCTATGTGTGGATCGCCAAGGAAGTCGGCTTGCCGGCCACTCCGCAGCTCCGGGTCATCCACGTGCACATGGCGCTGGTCGGCGGCGTCGCGCAGATGATTTTTGGGGCCATGCTGGCCTTCATTCCCACCTTTCTGATGGTGCCGTCCGATTCGAAAAAAGGACGAGTGTTTCAGTATGTCCTGCTGAACGGCGGCACCCTCGGCATCCTGGTGGGCTTCGGGACCGCCGAGTTTCCGATCGTCGGCTACTCCGGCCTGGCGGTGGGACTGGCTTTCCTTTTTCTGTTCTCCGACACGCTCCGGATGGTCGGCAAGAGCGTCCAGCGCACCGGGCTCAACCTCTGGTTCTACGGCCTGGCCGTCCTCGCGCTCTTCGGCGGGATCGTGCTCGGCGAACTGGTCGCTTTCAACGCATTCATGCCCGACACCGTCAACCTGGCCCGGCTGGCGCACCTGCACCTAAACGTGATGGGCTTCGTCACCCTGACGATCGTCGGGACGATGCACAACCTGTTCCCCACCGTCGCCGGCTCGCGCCTCTACAGCGACCGGCTGGCCCTGGCCGCGTTCCTGACGCTGCCGCTGGGAGTGGGGGCGCTGGTCAGCGGGTTCATCATCGCGGAGCCGTCGTTTCAAGTCATCGCCGGATTCGTGCTGTTCGTCGGCGTCTGCTGCTACGGCTGGAACATCCTCCGGACATGGCTGGCCTCCGCCGCACGGTCGTCCCTGCCGGTCCTCCATCTCCTGTGCGGGACCGGCTGGCTCTTCCTCACGGTGAGCGGCGGTATCTTCCTGTCGTGGAACAGCCGGACGGACCCGCCGGAGTTCCCGACCGGCACCGCGCACCTGATGGGCTACAGCCACATGGCGCTGGTGGGCTTCATCCTCCAGACGATCATGGGAGCGATCAGCCACCTGCTGCCGGTAATTCTGACGCTCAACCGGGCGAAGAGCCAAAAAAAGCACAGGCCCTACCTGGACCAGCTCATACACCTGGTCGAGCGTGGCAAGTGGATTCAGTTGGCCGCGCTGAACCTCGGCGTGGCCGGGATGCTGTGGTGGGGGCTGTCGTCGGGCATCTTCGGGCTGGGGGCCGTGCCGACCGTCGCGACCGTTTGGGTTTCGGCCGCCCTGCTGCTGATCGGGCTCGGTTTCTTCGCGGTGAAAGTCGGTCGGCTCCTGGCCAGTCGCCCGGCGGAGTGACAGAAGGGGGTCAGGCACCTTTTCGAAGACGAAAATGAGCCAGACCCCTAACGCACTACCGCGCGGCGTTTGAGCAGGAGCCGCAGCTCTTCTTTCATGCGGTCAGCGGACAGGTGCATGCGGTCGCCGTGGCCCGGCAGGATCCATTCGAAGGAAACCTCCGACAGTTTTGTCGCCGATCTTCGTAACGTCTCCTCATCCCACACATAGACAGTCGCCAGCCGCAGGCCGTTGCTCTCCCGATCCCACGACATGTGATCGCCGGTGAAGAGGTAACGGCCATCGACGTGCAGCGCCATGCTCCCGTCCGTATGCCCCGGCACCGGAATGATCGTGAAGCCCGGCGCGGCGGCCACCGGCTCAAGGCCGTCCACAATCCACTCGGCGTCGGGCTGGGCATCCATATCGGCGCGATGGATGAGCCGCTTTGCTCCGAAATGCTTCGCGTACCGGGGCGTATCCCCGATGTCGTCCTCGTGCGTGAGGAAAATATATTTGATCCCGCCCATCCGCTCGAAGAAGTCCTCGAGCTTCTTCATGTAGCGTGGGGAATCAATCAGCCAGTTGCCGTCGGGGTGGCGGACGAAATAGCTGTTGGCGCCGTACGACTTTTCGGAATTGAAGCCGTTGTAATACACCTCGCCGTCAATCTTTAACGGGAAACTGTCGGTGGCGGCCCGCATCTGCGCCTTGTCCGGCTTGATTGCGCCGATAGAGCCCACGGGGCAAGCTAGCAGGGCCTGATAGGACTGGTAGCGCTCCTGTTCGTTCTCCGGCTGACGATAGACGGAGGAATACTCGCCGTTCTCGACGAACGACGTCGGCGCCAACTGGCGGCAGGTGTCGCAGTTGATGCAGGTTGAGTCGACAAAGAAGTTGCCATCGATATTGGTCGGAAGGCGCTTAGCTTGATCAGCCATATTTACATCCTCTGAGCGGGTGGCGCCGAGCGGGCGCCCGGGCGGAGCGGAAGAACCTACAGCCGAGTCTGCGTGGCTGCAACGGCGAAAGGGTCTGAGCACGTCCGGGCTGCTCGGCGACAGGACCCGCTCTTAATCTTAGTAACATCATACTCCACGCAGTAGGCTTGAGCCAGTGATCTGCTAGAATGCCCCGCATGGAAGAAGCGCTGACCTTTACGGACCCGGACGGCCATAAAATTTCCGGCGTCCTCGCCAAGCCCGATAAGAAGACGGATCGCGTGGCCCTGTTCTGCCACGGGTTCCTGTCGAACAAGAACAGCAAGACCAACAAGACCCTGACTGACATCCTGGTGCCGCAGGGGATCGCCACCTTCCGGTTCGATTTCTTCGGCCAGGGCGAGAGCGAGGGCCCGTTCGAGCGCATCACCGCGACCACGGCCGTACAGCAGGCGCTGGCCGCCCTCGCCCTTGTGAAAGCCAAGGGCTACGGGAAGATCGCGCTGGTGGGCTCCAGCTTCGGCGGGTTGGTGGCGCTTATGGCGGCGGCTAAAAGTCCCAATCTTGTTTGCTTGGCGCTGAAGTGCCCGGTGCCGGATTTTCCGGAGATGCTCAGACTGGAGTTCGGCGACAAAGAGATGGCTGAGTGGAAGAAGACCGGCACGATCCCGAACGTGGTTCCCGGCGCAAGCGGGCGGATCAAGCTCTCATATGGATTCTTCGAGGACTGCGCCCGTCACAGCGGCTACGAGGCGGCGAAGGCCATCGCCGCGCCGACGCTCATCGTCCAGGGCAACGCCGACGAGTACGTGCCGCTCCACCAGAGCCGGCGTCTGTCCGAGGAACTCACGGGCAAGAACGTCTTAGTAGTCCTGCCCGGGGCCGATCACCACTTCTCGAACCCCGAGCATTTCCTTGAGATGACCACGCTCATCGCCCAGTGGGTCGCAGACCACTTCAAACCCGCCGCTACAGCCGCAGCAGCCAGAGGAATTCCGTCGTCACGAGGAGGTTGTTGAACATGTGGCCGAGGATGGCCGGCAGAAGGCTGCGCGTCCGCTCGTAGGCCACGGCCCAGAGGATCCCGCTCCAGAAGACCGAGGCGAATCCGACCGCGCCGTACCCGTGGACCAGCGCGAAGATGGCCGCGCTCAAACCTACCGCCGGCCACCGCCCCACCGACATGCGTAACGTCGCGTAGAGCACCCCGCGAAACGCAAGCTCCTCGATCAGCGGCGCCCAGACGACGCTGTCGAGCACCTCGCAGGCCACCAGCCACGGCGGCCCCCACAGCACGTCTTCCAGCAGCCCGTCGGCCCAATGCGGCTTGTAGCTGAGCGCGCCGCTCACGACGGTGATCGCCACTTCCCCGAGCACCGAGAGACCGATCACCACGGCCGTCGCCTCCGCCACCCGCCACAGTCCTCCCGCCGGCAGTTTCAGACCGAACGCCACAGGGAACGAGGTTCCACGGGCTGAAAGGTAGCGATAGGTCCACCACACCAGGGGTATCCCTGCCGCCAGCGTCGCAATGCCGAAGTAGGGAGACGCCCTCGGCAACAGGAACGTGGTCGCGAACCCGATCAGGAGAAATCCGAAGACGCCGCGAATGAACAGACCATAGCCGTCCTGAGCCGTCCAGACGGGCGGCAGCAGCGCCTCCCCGACCGCAACGGTCATCCGCCGCGAGAGGATTCTCCCCAGCACCACGGCACCGACGGCCAGCAAGACCACTTGCGCGAGGGTCAAGCCCAGCCAGCGATCGAGCAGCGCCGTACCGCGAGCGCCGATGGCGGCCTCTGCCTCCTGCTGGGCGGCCCGATCGCCCAGCTTCGCCGCCACGCGCGCCGCCAGGATGTCGGCAAACCAGCCGGGCGGCAGTTCCGAGCGGATCTCCAGCAGCACGCCCCGCGCGTTTTCCTGATCGAGCTCGATCCCCAGATAGCCCGCCCGGACCCACTTCGCCATCCTGAACGCCGACTCGCCCTGAAATTCCCAGGGCACCAGCGTGGCGCTCAAGCGGTTGATCTGGCCGTCTTCAGCCAACAGCACGACGCGATAGAGCTGCGCGACGGGAGACACTTCCGCTCCAATGAGTTCGTCATACCACGAGATCACGTCGGCCAGCTGGTCCTCGCTGCCGGCGAGCGTCGCATACAGGGCCCGCTTCCATTCCGGCGCCTGCCGCAGGGCCGCGCGCAGGTCCATCTCGCGGGTGACGAGTCGCTCCAGCGATTCCTCCGGCTGCTCGAGCCGGTCCAGCGGCGACGGGGACGCGGTCAAGAGGGCGAACCCCAGGTAGGCGCCCGCGACCGCTCCGCAGACGGCGGTCACCCAGGGAGAGAGCGGCGCCGGCTGGGAAGGGACAGGCGAGACTTCCTGAGGCGCCTCGGGCGGGAGGTCGGACATGGAGCGAGAGTATAGCACCAAATTAGGGATTTGGAATGAGCGCGGCAGGCAGGTATAATGCCGCCGGTTCAATCATGATCGACTCGATTACAGAACTGACTCCTTCGTCACGGCTCCTGCTGGGCCCCGGCCCCAGCATGGTCCACCCGCGCGTGCTCCGTGCCATGAGCACCCCGCTCCTGGGTCATCTGGACCCTGAGTTCCTGACGATCATGAACCAGGTGCAGGCCCTGCTGCGGGCCGTCTTCGAGACGCAGAACCCCTTCACCATCGCCGTATCCGGCACCGGCTCAGCCGGGATGGAAGCGGCGCTGGTGAATCTCATCGAGCCGGGCAACCAGGTGATTGTGGGCGTGAACGGCGTGTTCGGGACACGCATGGCCGACATCGTGGGACGCGCGGGCGGCAAATCCATAAAGATCGAGGCGCCGTGGGGGCAGATCATCGATCTCCGGCGCCTGGAGGACGCGCTCAAGCAGGCGGGCGCCGTGAAGGCCGTCGCGCTGGTCCACGCCGAGACCTCCACCGGCGCCCACCAGCCGCTGAAGGACGTCGGCGCGCTGTGTCGGCGGCACGGGGCGCTCCTGATCGTCGACGCCGTCACCTCCCTCGGAGGCGTTTCCGTACAGGTGGACGCCTGGGGGATCGACGCCTGCTACAGCGGCACGCAGAAGTGCCTGAGCTGCCCGCCGGGCCTCGCGCCGCTCACCTTAAGCCCCCGCGCCCTGGAGGCGATCAAGGCGCGCAAGTCGAAGGTCCAGAGCTGGTACCTGGATATGTCCATGATCGCGGATTACTGGACCGAAGGAAAGCGCGCGTACCATCACACCGCGCCCATCAGCATGGTCTACGCGCTGCGCGAGGCCCTGCGGCTCGTGGTGGAAGAAGGTCTGGAGGCGCGCTTCGCCCGCCACCGCCGCCATAGCGCGGCGCTGATGGCCGGCCTGGCGACGCTGGGCTGCGAGCCGCAGGCCCAGGCAGGACACCGCTTGCCCACGCTCAACTGCGTGCGCGTTCCGGCCGGCGTGGACGAAGCCACGGTCCGCAAATCGCTCCTCGCCGAATTCGGCATCGAGATCGGCGGCGGGCTCGGCCCGCTCGCCGGGCAGGTCTGGCGTATCGGGTTGATGGGAGAATCTTCGCGGCACGAACACGTGGTGACGCTCCTGTCGGCCCTCGAGCAGATCTTCCGCCGGCACGGGTGGACCAAGCAGACCGGACAGGCCCTCGCCGCCGCCCACCAGTCCTACGCGACGTCAGCCTGACCCGGGCCTGACCTGCTGGCCGATATGCTTCGTCGGTGGTGCATTGGCACCAACATGCACTGACCGCCCCCGGCCTGCGTTCATCTAACCCACGGAAAGATCGCTCCTTGCTATTCCTTGACGCAAGGCGCAGAATTTGCCTCTCTCAACCGTGAGAATCATCGGAGTCACGTCCAACGAAGGGAGGACCGTATGCCGTGGGGATTGCACACCAAGGACGGGCCGGGAAACGGTCGGGTCATGATCGTGGACGACGAGGACACCGTCAGGAAGGTCCTCCGCCTGACGCTGACTAAGGCGGGCTATGACGTTGTGGAAGCCGAGCACGGAGGGAAAGGCATCGAGGCGATCGGCTCCGACGACAACATGCTCATGCTGGATGTCATCATCTGCGACATCCGGATGCCCAAGATCAACGGCCTGGAAGCCATCACCTTCTTCCAGCAGCAATACCCGTCGGTGCCGATCATCGTCGCGACGGGCTATCCGGACCAGAGAATGGCGACCGACTTGCTCAACCGCGGCGTGTTTGATTATCTGGTGAAGCCGGTGGACAGGGACAAGCTGCTGGCGACCGTCGCGGCAGCGATGGAAAAACGGCTGGCGTTGCAGCACGACCACTAAAGCAGGCTCCCATGGACGTTTCCCCCTCGACCATTCGAGTCATCATCGTGGGGGCGGGCAAAGGCGGAACGGCGCTGCTGGAACTGTTCACCCGAAGCCCCGACGTCGAGATCGTCGGCATGGGCGATATCAACCCCGAGGCGCCGGGCCTGCGTCTGGCCCGGAACCTCGGGATCCATACGACGACCGATGTGCTCGCTCTCATCGCCGAGGACCGCGCCAACCTGATCGTGGACGTCACCGGCGACGCCGCCATGCGGACGCTCATCCTCCAGCACAAACCGCCGCACGCCGAAGTCCTGGGAGGAAAAGCGGCGCTCCTGGTCTGGAAGCTCGCGCAGTACGAGCACGACCTGCGCGACCAGCTCATCCAGTCGGAGAAGATGGCCTCGATCGGCACGCTCGCCTCAGGGATCGCCCACGAGATCAATAATCCCCTGTACACCATCACCGGGCTTTCGGAGCACCTGCAGGACGAGTCCAATCAGGAAGTGATCCAAGAGTATGTCGAAGAGATCATCACGGCGGGAAAGCGCATTGCCGACATCGTGCAAGGCCTGAACGCCTTCGCCCGCCGGTCCCACGAAGAAGAAACCGGCGACGTCAACCTCAACCAGACCCTGGACGAAGCGGTCAAGATGGCCCGGCGAGCGACGGTCCTGGACCAGGTCCAAGTCATCACGAAGTTCGATGACGTGCCGCCGGTCCGCGGCAAGGCGGATGAACTGCTGCAGGTCTTCGTGAACCTCGTCACCAACGCCGTGCAGGCCATGGAAGGCCGCGGCACACTGACGCTCTCCACGGACAGCTTAAACGGCTATGTCCAGGCGACGGTGAAAGACAGCGGTCCCGGCATTCCCCGCAACAATCTGACCCGGATCTTCGACCCGTTCTTCACCACGAAGGAGCAGGGGAAGGGCACGGGCCTCGGCCTCCATATCGCCCGCGATATCGTGACCCAATATGGGGGGCAACTCACCGCCGACAGCACGTTGGGCCAGGGCGCCACCTTCACGGTGAAGCTACCGGCCGCTTCGCAATAGCGCCTTGACAGAGGACGGCTCTGGGCAGGTAAGATGCCCCCATTACACCAGAGTCATGGGGGGATCACGATGGCTGCTGAACTGAAAGTGGGCGACAAGGCCCCTGCTTTCTCACTGCAGACCGAGAGCGGAGATCCCGCGAGCCTGAAGAGCCTGAAAGGCAAGCAGGTCGTGCTGTACTTCTATCCGAAGGACGACACGCCGGGCTGCACCAAGGAAGCCTGCGGCTTCCGGGATTCGATCAAGTCCATCGAGAAAGCCGATGCCGTCGTGCTGGGGGTCAGCATGGACGACGCGGACTCCCATCTCAAGTTCATCAAGAAGTACGGGCTCCCCTTCCCGCTGCTGTGCGACGAAGATGGAACCATGTCGAAGGCTTACGGCGTCTACAAGAAAAAGAACATGTACGGCAGGACCTACTGGGGTATCGAGCGGAGCACGTTCATCATCGACGAAGCCGGCAAGCTCAAGGCGATTTTCCGGAAGGTGAAGGTGGACGGCCACGTCGCCGACATCCGGGCCGCGCTGAAGGAATGACGGCCGCCCGTGCATCGCGTCATCAGCTGCTTGTCCCTGCCGCTCCTGGCCAGCTGCATCGGCGCCAGCGCGGACGTCACCCGGCAGGACGGCGTGAACGACTCGGAAGTCGCGCTGGTCATCCCGCTCGACCGGCCGTTCGCGCTCTCCCCCAACACGCCCGCGGAGGACCGGCGCCTGTCCGCCATGGGAGGCTTCATCCGAGGGCAGGTGCTGGCCGTGGCCGACGGCAATACCCTCACGGTCCTCATCGGCCGGCAGCAGGAAATCGTGCGCTTGATCGGCATCGACGCGCCCGATCCGGCCCGCGCGCCGTGGGGGCAGGCAACCACCCGGGCGCTCAAGGCCCTAGCCGAGGGACGCTCCGTGCGCCTGGAGCTCGACGCCGCCCGGCGGGACCAGAGCAAGCGCCTGCTGGCCCATGTGTTCGTCGGCGATACGTCCGTCAACCTCGAAATGCTCAGGCAGGGACAGGCGTTGGTCTCGAATCGCCTCCCGAACATGGCTCATGCCGACGAGTATCAGCAGGCCGAGCATGAAGCGCGCGAAGCGGGACGCGGCCTCTGGGACAAAGCCCAACCGTTGAAAGGCATTCCGGATTGAACACCACCTCCACCAGGCCGCTCGCCATCCGCCGGGCGCTGGTGATCGACGGGACGGGCGCCAAGCGCGAGCGCGCCACCGTCGTCATCGAGGACGCCCGCATCAGCGCGATCGGCTCTGACGCCCGGATCACAATCCCGAAGGGCGCCACGGTCATCGAGGGGAAGGGCCACACCCTCCTCCCCGGCCTGATCGATTGCCACGTCCACTACTGCCTGGACGCCGGCCCCGACTCCCTCCGATCGCTGGAACAGGACGACCCGACGGTGACGGCGGTCAAGGCCGTGACCCACGCGCGCGCTACGCTGGAAGGCGGCGTCACGACCGTGCGCGACGTGGGATCGCGCGCCCACATCTCGATCTCCGTGACGCGCGCCATCCGCGCCGGCATCATCCCCGGTCCCCGCACGCTCAACGCCGGCCTCGCGATCTGCATGACCGGCGGGCACGCCTGGTTCATCGGCCGGCAGACCGATGGGACGGACGACGTCGTCAAGGCGGTGCAGGAGCAGATCCAAGCTGGCGCCGACGTCATCAAATTCATCGCCACGGGAGGCGTGCTGACGCCCGGCTCCTCCCCGGGCGCGGCGCAGCTCACGCTCGAAGAGCTGAAGGCCGGCGTGGAGGAAGCCGCGCGCGCAGGCCGGCGCGTCGCGGCCCACGCCCACGGCGCCCAGGGGATGAAGAACGCTATCCGTGCCGGCGTGCATTCCATCGAGCACGGCACGCTGCTGGACGACGAGGCGATCGACTTGTTCCTCAGGCACCGGACGTTCCTGGTGCCGACCCTCTCGGCGATCCAGTCGGGCTGCGAGATGGGCAAGCAGGGCGGGATGCCGGACTACGCTGTGCAGAAAAGCGCCGTCTTGGGAGAAGAGCAGAAGAAGACTTTCCGCAAGGCGGTCAAGGCCGGCGTGCGGATCGCCATGGGCACCGACGCCGGCACGCCCTTCAACCCGCACGGGCGGAACGCCCAGGAGTTGCGCCGCATGGTCGAATTCGGCATGACACCCATGCAGGCCATCGAGGCCGCCACCGCCTCGGCGGCAGATCTGCTCGGCCTCGAGCAGGAGATCGGGACGGTCGAAGCCGGAAAAGTGGCCGACCTGATTCTCGTCAACGGCAACCCCCTGGACGACATCGCCCTGCTGGAAGAGTCGACGAATGTCGTGTTGGTGATCCAGAGCGGAAAGATCGTCAAAAGCCCCTAGCGGCGGGTCGCGAACCCTCCGGCCTGCTCGCCGATCACCTGGACCACGAGGTCGCGCTTCCGGGCGCGCGTGTCGAAATCCACTACCACGATCTGCTGCCACGTGCCCAACAAGAGCGCACCGTCGGCGAAGGGAATGGTCACCGAGGGGCCTTGCAGATGCCCCCGCAGGTGACTGTGCGCGTTGTCCTCGCCGGGATTGCGGGTATTGTGCTGCCAGCGCGCATCCGCGGGAATCAGGCGGTCCCAAATCGCCTTGGTATCGGCGCGGATGCCCGGCTCGTCTTCGATGATCATGACGGACGCGGTCGTGTGCCGGATGAAGACCGCCGCGATGCCGGCGCGCAGCCCCGTTTCCCCCAACGCCTCCTGGACGCGCTTCGTGACGTTCTCGATCTGGGTGTCGCCGCGCATGTCCAGCCGTATGTGAATGCTCTTCACGCTCACGACGGTCTCAGCCCCCGGAGGTACCGGATCTCGCTTTGCGGCAGCGCGGCGCCGCGGGCCTCGGCGAGAAGCCTGTCGAACGCACCCTCCGCGGCGAGTTCGCGCACAGCATTGACCACGGCAGGGCCCAAAATGCCCTCCACGCGCAGCTTGCCGAGATAGGCGAACGCGTCGGACAACGTCTCCTTCGCGCGCGTGTAGTAGTCCTTGCCGCGCTGGCGGTTGCTGTACGCCTCGAATTGCTCGCACGCGACGAGCACCTCGGCCAGCTCGCGGACCCAGCGCGGCGACCCGTTCAGCTTCTCGGGATAATAGTAGTACAGCATCACGCGTCCCATCCAGGGCGCCCACTTCACTCCGAGCGCGGACAGCTTGGGCCTGGCGGCGCGCAACTGGCGGGCAAGACGGCGCGCGTATCCCAGCCGCATCTCGACCTGCTGGATGGTCCACTGGTCCAACGGCACCCCGAGCCTGACCAACCCCTCGGCATGCCGGTCCATGAACGCCTCTGTCTCCCACCCATACGCGGTGGACGGATGGACCGTCCGCCACTCGCGCGGCCTGGTCGGGATTCCGTTCGTCCGCGCCCAGGACCAGATCTTGCCGAACAGATCTTGGTCGAGGCCCGCCCGTCCGAGGTCGTGCAGCAGACAGGCGATCTGATAGTCCCGGACCCGCCTCTCCGGATAGCCGAGCCGCCGCGCAACCGCCGCGCACATGCGAGCGGTGCGGAGGGCATGATGGCGGTCGTAGCCGCGTATCACGCGTCCGGGCTTGCGCGGGTCCGGAAAATCATATAGTCGCATGAGCTGTGACGCCAGCGCCCGGGGCACGAGGAGCGGCGCGGGCCCGCGGGAAGCTGTGGGCATCGCAACTCTTCTGATCGGTTCAGAACGCACGCCAAGCGTCCTCTCAACGCTGATCGGTCGGAGCCGGCTCCCCCTTGCCGCCCATCACCTCGCCCGGCCGCTCGGCCTGGGAAGCGGGTGCCGCGGTGGATTGCGCTGTCGTGAGACTCGGTGCGAGCTGCTTGACGAGCGGATGCTCCCATCCCCACCCGACCAGCTTGTCGTTCCCCAGCAGCACGGGCGTGAGTTGCTGGTCTGTAATGCCGCCTTCCGGGCCGGTGCCGCCCGTGTAGTAGTACAGCGCCTCGTAACGGACCCCATCGCTCTCAAGCGCCGCGGTTCGATACGGACTCCGGAGCAACTCAGTCTTGATGCAGCGCAGCCAGCCGTTGTGGCGCAGATAAAACTCACGGCTTTCCCAGCTCCACCCCACACAACCCTCGACTGGTTCGGCATTCATCCTCGCCATGACCTCGTAGCGGGACTGCCCGACGGCCAGCGTCTTGAGCTGTGCGATGGTTCGTGTCGCGAACTCCAGGTTGGTTCCCGCCTTGGGGGAAGGCACGGCATAGTCGAGATCCACATAGGCACAACCGGCCAGCGCAAAACCGGCGCCTGCCAGGGCCGCGAAGAAATATCCCCTTCGCATATTACGTCCTCCTCTTCACCGGAATTCGGCTGACTTCCTCAAAGTATTTGACGAAGGCCTTCATCCCGCCGGACGCCTGGCCCCAGTCGAAGCATTCGTTGGGCGCGTGGTAGCCGTGCTCCGGCAGGCTCAATCCCAGAAACATGACGGGCGCCTTCCACCGTTCCGCCATGGTCACGACCGCCCCGATGGACCCGCCTTCACGGATGAAAGCGGGATCTTTTCCAAAACCGAAGCGCAGGGCTTTTTGCAGGGCCTCCGCGTAAGGTCCGCCCAGGTCAGCCAGGTACGGACGCAACATGCCGTCCGCCTCCACACGCACGTCCGGATTGAGCGTATGGACGTACTTCCGGAACAGCGAGAACACAGCGGCCGGGTCCTGATCGGGCACCAGCCGCATGCTGACTTTCGCCTCGGCCCGCGGCGGGATGGACGTCTTGACCCCGGGGCCCGTGTAGCCCCCGACGAAGCCGTGGACTTCAAAGGTCGGCTCGGCCCACAGGCGGCGCATGACCGCGGCGCGGTCCCGCGCGCGCAGCTTCGTCAGCTGATGCGCGGCGGCAAAGGCGGCAACCTGGAATCCCGACTTGAGGAATTGCGCCCGGTCCGCTTTGCCCAGCGGCTTGACCGAACGGTAAAAGCCCGGGATCGTGACACGGCCGCTCTGCGCATCCACACAGGCCGCGACCACGGCGGCCAATTCCGTGAGGGGATTCCGGGCCACCCCACCGGTCAAACCGGAATGGGCTTCCCGCTTGGCGGTTTCCAGGATGAGCCGCGCGGCCAGGTTGCCCCGCAAGCCATAGGGTGCCGCCGGACGCCCGCCCGCCAGCCAGATCGTGTCCGACACCACAACCGACTCGGGCTTCCGTAACATCATAGCCTTGGCCAGCCCGGCCGCGAAGTGCGGGCTTCCGATTTCTTCCTCCAGTTCCCAAAGGAACTGGATGTTGAGCGGCACCGCGCGCTCGACGGCAAAGTGGGCCGCCAGCAGCGCTGTCAGCGCCGGGCCCTTATCGTCCGTCGTCCCCCGGCCGTAGTAGCGGTCGCCGTCCACGGCAAACTTGAAAGGCTCGTGCGTCCATTCCGGCTCCATCGCCGGCTGAACGTCGAGATGGTTGTATACCGTGACCGTCGGCCACGCCGGATTGCGAACCCATCCCCCCACGACCATTGGATGGCCGCCGGTTTCGATGATCGCGGCATCGGCCTTGAGCGCCTTGAGGTACTCGACGGCGACCTCGGCACCCCGCCGCACGTCCTGCCGCCGGGCAGGGTCCATGCTGACCGTCGGCACCTCCACCAACCGCCCCAGCCACTCCTCGAAGCGCGGCCGGCTCTGCTCCACATACCGATCGAGACCGTCAAAGAGCGTCACGCCCTCGCCTCCAACTCCCGCACCATCCCTTTGATCGTCTCGAACCCCGTCTGCCAGAACGCTTCCGATCGGATGTCCACGCCGAAATCCTTGAGCAGCGACTCCGGAGCCCGCGAGCCGCCTGCCGCCAGGAGCTCGAGATACCGAGGCACGAACGACGCCCCCTGCGCCTTGTACAGCCCATAGAGCGCCAGCACGAGCAGGTTGCCGAAGCTGTAGGCATAGCAATAGAAGGGACTGGCGAACAGGTGCGGGATCGTCAGCCACTCCCACCGGAATTCATCCGGGACCGCCACGGCCCGGCCGAACTGCCGCCGCAGCTCGGCCAGATAGACGCCGCAGAGATCGTCCATCGTGCCGCCCCCGCCGACGATCCGGTGCGCCTCGCGCTCGAACCGGACGAAGTACGCCTGCCTCAGAATGGTGGCGTACACGTCGTCGAGCTGCCTGATGAGCAGACCCTGCTTGACCGCCTTGTCGCGCTCGCCGGCCATCAGCGCGTCCGAGAGGATGCGCTCGCCGAACACCGAGGCCGTCTCGGCCAGCGGAAGCGTCGCGTGGAAGGTGAAGATTGAATGGTCGTCCGCCAGCATGCCGTGCACGGCGTGCCCCAGCTCGTGAGCCAGCGTGGCGATGTCCCGGACGTCGCCCTTGAAATTCAGGAGCACGTACGGCGTGAACTCCGGGATCACGCTGCAGCAATAGGCCCCGCCGATCTTGCCGGGGTGGACCGCCGCATCCACGTGGCGCTCATCGAGCACGCGTGCCGCCAGATCCGCCAGTCGAGGCGAGAAGCCGCGATACGCGTCCAGCACCATTTTCGACCCATTCGCGAACGTGTACCGCTTATCGGACCCCGGGAAACGCGCGTAGATGTGGTACCGGCTCATCTTTTTGATGCGGCACAGCCGAGCCTTGAGCTTGAAGTAGTCCTGAAAGACGTCGGCATTCGCGGCGCAGACGTTCAGCAAGGCTTCGACGGCATCTTCGGGAATATCGTTCGACAGGTTCCGCACCGCGATCGGAGAGCGGTGCTTGCGCAGGCTCAGGTTCTCCTGCTTCCAATCCATCACCAGCGTTTTGTAGATATCGCCGAGCACATCGGCGTTCGCAGCGTACACCCGGAAGAGCTCGCGATAGGCCGCCTCGCGCACGCGGGCGTCGGGATCGCGCACGTACACTATCAGGTCCTCGCGGGCCAGTTTGCGGATCCGGTCCTTGACCTTCAGCTGATAACTCAGGCCGCTGGTCAGGATATCGTAGAGCCCGACCACCGCCTGGCGGCCGGTGACGCTCTTGACGTTGATGATTTTCTCTTCCGGCTCGCTGAGCGCATGCTCCCTGAAACGGCGCAGGGATTCCAGGTAGTAGGCGTAGTCCCCCGCCACGGCCAGCAGCCGTCCGGCGTTCGCGTCATCGAGCTTCTGCCACCAAAGATCGAAGAACAGCATGCGATTGGCGAGTTCCGCCTGCAGTTCCTCGACGATCGCCTTGAACGAGCGCGCCTGCTGATCCTTCGTGTTCTCCGAGAACCAGAGATAGGCGTAGGCCCCGAGCCTGCGCGTCGTCCGCGCGATCGTTTCAGCCAGGCGCAGGATTTCCAGAAACGTCTCGGGGGGGATCTCGGGCGACAGCCGCTCACGGAATTCCTCGAACCGCCGGACCAGGCCGTCCACCTCTTTGCGCAGCAGTTCGAGGTCCCGGAGCGGATCGCGCAGAAGATCCCCAAGATTCCAGTTTGCGCTGCTTCGGGGGGAGCGTCTCTTCGCGGCCGCGGGCGGGCCTGCCATTACTTGTACTCCTGGCCGCAATGGGCGCAGACGATCCAGCCGGACTGGAGAAGGCGCCTTGCCCGGCTTCGTCGGTTTCTGGTTCCCGGCCTCCATCCCTGCCCATTGCCTACTTCGTGACGAGGAGCGGAACGAAATCCTCTTCCAGGACGGCCTTCTGGCCTTCCTTGTCCAGCATGAAGTCGATGAAGGCCTTGGCGACCGGCGACGGCGGCGTCTTCGTCACGAGCACGAGCGGCCGGCGAAGGGGATACGCTCCGGATGACACATTGGCCAGTTCCGGATCGACTTTATCGATCGCCAGCAAGCGGATCGGCACGCCGACGCTGACGTTGCCGAGTCCCGTGCTGAGGTTGACGTAGGACACCGCATTGAGATTGCCCGACACGATGCGGATGGCTTCCTTATCAGGCTCCACGACGCCTTTCCCGTTCACCAGCTTGCCGACCAGGTTCAGTTGCTGTTCCAGATAGGGCCGCACGCCTTTGCCCTCTTCCCGGTGGATGACGGAGATCTTGGATTCCAGCCCTCCCAGCTCATCCCAGGTCTTGGCCTTCCCCGCGAAAAGGTCGGTGATCTGCTTCGTCGTGACGTCCGTGACCCGGTTGGAGGCGTTCACCATGACGGCGATCCCTTCCCAGCCGACCACCGTGCCGGTCCAATCTTTCTCTTGGGGCTTGAGGGTTCTCCCCAAGACCGCGATGTCCGCCGAGCCATCGGTCAGCGCCGCCAGCGGCTCGGCGCCTTCCGTCGCCGCGAACCGGGTGCGCACCCTGGGATTCAGCTTCTCGAATTTCACGGCCGCCTTTTCGAAAATGCCCTGCTCCCGCCCAGCGACAAAGAGAGTGAGCTTCCCGCTGAGGTCCGAGGCCGCCTCTGTGGACGGAAACCCCACCAGTCCAAATAGGATTGCGAACATTGCGATCACGCGCGAACGCATACGATGCTCTCCTTCCAGCTTACGTTTCTCAACCTTGTGACGCCGATAATACCACAGACCCCGTAGAGCTACCACCGCAGGGCCGGTGTAACGGGTCTACGCTGAAAGACCTTGATCAGCGCGAAACCCGCCGCAAATCCGCCGATGTGGGCGAACCAGGCGACCCCGCCGCCGAGCCCTCCCCAGCTGAAGGCCCCATTAATGATCTGCATCACGATCCAGAACCCCAGAACCACGACCGCCGGCACGTGCACCATGCGCGTGAAGAAGCCAAGCGGGATGAGCACCAGCACGCGCACTTGGGGAAACAGCAAAAGGTACGCGCCGAGCACGCCCGAGATCGCGCCGCTCGCCCCGATCATGGGCACCGTAGACTCCGGCGCCGTGAAAGCATGCCCGAACATGGCCGCCACGCCGCAGAGGACGTAGAACAGGATGAACCGCCCGTGTCCCATGACGTCCTCGATGTTGTTGCCGAAAATCCAGAGATACAGCATGTTGCCGCCGAGGTGCATGAGACTCCCGTGAAGAAACATCGCGGTCAGCACGGTCAGGGACGGCGGTACCCCGGGGTCGCCCACCGCCGTGCCCGGCTGGAACCATTCGGCCGGCACCGCCGCAAAGGACGCAATGAACCGCTCCTCGGCCGGGCCCAGTGAAACCTGATAGAGATAGACCATGCAGTTCAGGACGACGAGCGCCACCGTCACGACCGGCGTAATGGTTGTGGGGTTCTCGTCCCGCAGAGGAATCACGCCTATTCCTTCTCCGGAGCGCTCGGTCTGGCCTTGAGGCTCAGCGCCTGCGCCCCCAGCACGCGCTTGGACAGGACCATGTAGCTGCGAACGCCGAAGACGCCCGTCGCTTTCAGACCGTACTCGGACTGAAGCCGCACCACGGCCGCGCGCGTGGGGGAATCATACACCCCAGTCACGGCCCCTCCCAGCAGTCCCTGCTTTTTGAGCACCTGCTGGAGCGCCGTCACCGCGGGGTCTTTGCCCTTCCGGGCCCGTAACGGAACCTTGATGCCGGACAAGCCTTTCCATAAGATGAGCGCTTCCCCTTCGACGTGCAAAGGCAAGTCCGGACGGCTCACGACCCGCCGGCCCATCAGGGGATCAAGGATCACAGCCTCCGTTGCACTCAGCCCCGCCAGCGCGACGGTGTGCCGGAAACCCTCGGGGGTTTCCTTCCAGTCAAGCAGGCAGGGGTAATCGAGACGCTCCAGCAGATCCCAGTCGACCGGCAGCTTGGCCGACCGCAGGCCGGACTGTTTGATCAATCGGGCGGGGTCCCGACCCGCCAGCTTCTCAGCCGTGGCGGATCGAAAGAATCCCCACATCTGCAACAGTGAGAGCGTCGCCGTCAGCCGGGCGTTCTTCAGTTTGGCCACGGCGACCGCCGGGTCCGCGGATAATTCCCGCATCCGCGGGTCTTGAGCGGGCGCTGCGGAACCCCGCTCGGGGAACATCGCTTCCGGGACTGTGCCGATAGGCTTTTCCGCAGTGGCAGGCTCTTGCCCGGTTCCGTCCAGGCTTGCACTGACCTGCACCCAGGTCGGCCCGAGCCAATACACGGCCCCCAGGACCCCGGCGCCGACAAGCGCAACCAGCGCAATCCACGACGGCGGGACCCGGACCTTAGGCCGTTCCTGGTCTATTGCTGTCGCCATGATGAGGGATGCGAAAGGTCGCACATTTGCTCACTGCTGTCAATGAACGCGCCGACCGTTGCCGCGGCATTCCCTCTGGTCGGACTTCCTGTTAAGATGCGACGTATGATCGGTTTCGCTCGCCTGTTCTTTACGGCGGCCGTCGGCCTGTTCATCGTCGTGCAGGCCGCGCCGGCAGCCGCCGCCGTGGACGAATTCAGCGGGGCCAAGGCCGCCTTCGAGCGGAAGGACTACGACACGGCCGTCCGGTTGCTCGACAAATTGATCAGCGCGGGCCCCGGAGAGGCGGCGGCCTACGAACTGCGGGCCGTGGCCCAGGGATACCGTGGCCGCCCGGAAGAGGCGCTGGCCGACTTCGATCACCTCGCGCACGCGGGCCGAGAGCACGGCGATCTGCTCCGCCGCCTGTGCGTGGGGCTGTTGATCAGTCTGCTTGCGCATGACCAGGAATTCGTCCGGGGCGCGGCGGCGGCCGCGCTGGCGGAGTTAGGGCCATCCGACACCCGGGCCGCGCTGGCGGCGGCTCTCCGCGATCCCTCCCCGCGGGTGCGCACGTTCGCCATCCAGGCCGCGGGCCGCATGGGACGCGCTGCGGCGCTCCCCGCGGTGCGCGCGGCGGCGGGCGACCCCGACAGCAACGTCCGCATCGCGGCGCTGTCCGCCCTGGGACTCTCCAAGAACTCGTCGGTCGTCGGGGTAGTCCGGCAGGGATTGCGCGACAAGGACCCCATTGTCCAATTGGTGGCGCGCGAGGCTCTGGTGCGCCTCAAGCAACCGCAGGCGGTGCAACCCTTCCTGGCGGCCGCCAGAGATTTCAGCCCTGCCGTGCGCGGCGCGGCCATGGGTATCCTCGGCCGCCTGAAGGATCCATCGGCCCTCTCGGTGCTGACCCTCGGCTTGCAGGACCCGGAACCCTCGGTCCGCTCCTTCGCCGCCGGAGCCTTGGGCGACCTCGGAGCGACGTCCGCTGTAGCCGCGCTGGTGGACGCACTGAGCGATCAAGACCCCTATGTCCGGAACTTCGCCGCCGCGAGCCTGGGCCGGCTCAACGCCAAGGTGGCCATCCCCGCGTTGTGGGGAGCCATCAAAGATTCCGACTCGCTCGTCCGCCTGGCTGCGGCGGAAACGCTCGTCCGATTGGGGGAAGGTGAGGCGGCGCTGACCATCCGGGAGCTGCTCAAGGATCCTGCTTACGGCGTCCGGAGCGCGGCCGTCGGGGCGATGGCCCGGAGCGATCCGAGCCGCGCCATGGCTCTCACGCTGGAAGCGTTCGACGACCCCGCCCCGCGGGTGCGCGTGGCGGCAGTCCAGGCGCTCGGGCGGATCGGGGGCAAGACGGCCGCTCCCTATTTGAGACGCGCGCTGATGGACAAGGACCTGACCGTCCGTGCATTCGCCGCGGGCCATCTCGGCGCCGTCGCGACCGGGAAGAAACCATAGTCGCTAGCTCGGAAAGGAAAACGCAATGCTCAAATTCATGGGATTCCTGATGGCCGTGGGGCTGGCGTTCGGATTAGGCCTGTACGTCGGCCAGCAAGGGCCGGAGAATGTCCTGCACAAAGCCAAACAGCTCGGGGCGGAAGTCATGGCAAAGACCGGTTCCGTGGAACGGAACCTGACCGTCCGCATGAGTCTCGTGACTGCGAAGGAGCGGCTGGTGCAGGCGAAATCCGACTTGCTCGACAAGAACTATGGAAAGGCCGTCGCCGGCTTGGACGAAGCCGCGCAAGCGCTGACCTCGGCCAAAGAGACAGCCGGCGCGGAACTCAGGGAGAAATTCGGGAAGGCGGCGGAAAAGGTGTCGGCGGTGAAGACCGACGCCCAGGCGCTCAAACCGCATTTGCAGACGAAAGTGGATGAACTGGTGAAGGAGCTGGATCAGATGCTGGAGAAATAAGGATTACGCCGTCCCCGACGTCTCTTCTATTTCTTCCTTCGCCTGTTTGTCTTTCTTCTTCCATCCCCAGATGATGCGTTCCGCGCGCATCTGGACCGCGAAGTCAGGGTCTTTCATCAGGGCCTTGACGGCGGGCTTCCCCCGCGCGTCGCCGATTTCATCGAGGCCCGCGATCGCCGCCATGCGCACTTCCCACTCTTCGTCCTTGGTGGCCTCGATCAGCAGCTCCACCGCTTCAGGGAGACCGATCGCGCCGAGCGCCTGGACGGCATGCTTGCGGACGTTCCTGTCCTTGTCATTGAGCACCGCCGTGAGCCGCTCCACGGCCGGAAGGCCCACTTCCACCAGCGCGGCCATCGCGTCGTCCTTGAACTCTTCGTTACGAAGCTGGATGAAGAGCGGATCCAGCACCCGCTCGTCCTTGATCCTGCCGAGGACCTTGATGACATAGCGCCGGATCTGGTACTCCCGCAGGGCCTTGATCAACGGCTCGACAGCAGGGGAGCCGATCATCGTCAGTGCGTCCTCGGCCGCCTCGCGGACGTTCCATTCGTCGTCCCGCAGCGCCGTGATGAGGGGCGCGACCGCTCGCTCGTCGCCCATCTCGCCCAGCGTGATGGCGGCTTCCTTCCGGCGGAACCAGTCCTTCTCCTTCAGGAGGTCGATTTGGATCTCGACCTCGTCTTTGACCTTCGGCTCCGGAGCTTTTTCCTCAACGGGCGCGGCGGCCGCCTCGGCCGGAGTCTCCGCCGCGGCAATGGCCTGCTCCGGACCCGTCGGTATGTGGTCGGACTTGTCCGACCCGTCGGGCATGGCCGATGCCGCTTCCGCGGGCTTCGACACCACCTTCGCTTTGGCGAGCTCTTCTGTCTTCTTGTTTTCTTCAGCCATGATGTTCCCTACAATCAGCTTGCGGCCGCAGCCGGTTTGGTTTCCTTTTTCTTCCCCTGAGCATGCGCCAGCCGGAACGCCAGGGCCCGCTTCTTCCGCTGCACTCGCTTCAGGCGCTTATGCAAAGCCCGCAGCGAGGCGGCCCCCTCGGCATTCTCGGTCTTGGCCTTCCGTGTGACAACTTTCTCTTTCAGCCGTTTGATGTCTATCTCGAGAAGATCCTTCTTTTTCGCCATGTGTACTCCAAACCGTGCTTGAGGACCGTTAATCGTTAGCGTTATTCATGAAAATGGCACGAGCCTCGACTCGACCGTTTAACGATTACACGATTAACGTTGAATCGACTGGAAGTGTATCGGGTCGCCTAAGGAAGTGTCAATGGAGGGTCAAGCGAAAGCGGCTGCCATGCCTTCGACCAATTCCGCATGGTCGGGGTGCTCCTCTGGAAGCTCTTCAGATTCCGACAAACGGCGGATGCGCCGCGGGTCGCGAAGGACGTCCATCGGCCCACGATACATCGAACCTGATCGGCCGCCGCCTGTGTAAATCGAGATCTGGACGACCTGCGCGTCTTCGCCACGCACGAGCGTCGCGCTCAGCCCGACGCCCCGGCTCTCCTTCGACTCCAGACCCGCCGCGCGGCCGGACGAAGGGCTCAACCCACGTACGCCCATCTGGATCACTTCGACTACGACCGGGAACGTCCCCGGATCGACGCCGCCAAGTTGCTCGGCCGCGGCAAAAGAGAGGTCGATGATGCGGCCCTTGATGAACGGGCCGCGGTCGTTGATCACAACCTCCACCGCCCGTCCGTTCTCCGCATTGGTGACACGGACCACGGACCCCATCGGCAGAAGCCGGTGGGCGGCGGTCAGCTGGAATTGATCGTAAATCTTCCCGTTGGCGGTCGGCCGGCCGTGAAAGTACCCCCCGTACCACGAAGCGATGCCTTGCTCCACATAGCCGGCATCATAGTCTCCCACGCCTTTGGGAACCGTCATACAGGCCGGCAGGGTCAAGATCGAGACAAACAAAATACTCTTTATTATTCGATCAGTTATGCCCATTTTCTCCTTTTCCTCTGGTCCATCCTAAGCAGCCGACATAGCGCACATGCTACTTTTTTGCCCCCGGCGGCCCCTGCCGGAGTACACCACCGAACCGTTAAAGTTGGGTTGCGAAGAACGCCTGAGAGTACAGGCGCTGGATGATATGTATGAAGTTGGATGCAGCTTACACAAATTCGCCTTCGGAGTCAAGAGCGATTTGACAGGGATTTCCCCCGTCACCTACACTGGGCGTCGTGTTATCCAAATCAGCCAGGACATTGCCTACCCAAACCCACAGAACCACCATCGGCTTCGTCAACCTGGGCTGCTCCAAAAACCAGGTGGACAGCGAGGTGATGTTGGGGACCCTGGCGCAGGACGGCTTCGATCTGACCGCCGACCCCGCGCGCGCCGAGGTGGTCATCATTAACACCTGCGGGTTCATCGAGGAAGCCAAGCAGGAATCCATCAACGCCATCATCGAATACGGCGCGTTCAAAAAGAACGGTGTCTGTAAGGTCCTGATCGCCGCCGGCTGCCTCTCCCAGCGCTACCAGGGCGAATTGTTGAAGGAACTCCCGGAGCTGGACGGCGTCGGCGGGACCGGGGATACCGGCCGCATTGCCGAGATCTGCCGGACCCTCCTCGGGCCTGGCCGCAAGACCCG
>CAZMPH010000021.1:0-10644 GCA_964568195.1 uncultured Nitrospirales bacterium
GACCGCCCGGAATACGAACTCACCGGACGGCTGACCGTCATCGGCAAGGAAGACACCGCGACGATCAAACTCACCGGGTGGCTTGCCCCCCAAAAAGCGGCGTTGATCAGTCGTCGTGGCCTAGCCTATATCATCATAATACCGGCGGAGGGCGCCAAAAAGATCACGGTGAACGGCGAGGACGTTCAGGGGCAGCGGGAACTGCAGGACGGCGACGTCATCATCGTGGCGGGAGTCCATTTCCATTTCGTGCTGAAGGAGCCTGGCAAGTGAGGCTTGGCAAGGCGGGGCGCGCCTAAGCTTCCATGGCCAACAAGAAAGAACAGCTCAGTACCGATCTGGCCAAGTTCGTTGAGCAAAGCCAATGGACCAAGGCCGTCGAGGCCCTGCAAGGCTTGGTCCAGCTCGAGCCGACCAACGCGAATTCTTACCTTCGGATGGGGGACTACAACGTCAAGGCCGGGAGCAAAGCCGCGGCGGTCAAAGCCTACTATCAGGCAGCCAAGTTGTTCGTAGATTCCGGCTTCTCAGTCAAGGGGATTGCGACCTACAAGATGATCCTGCGATTGGCTCCGGCGGAGAGGCAGGCCCGAGAGCTGATGTGGGCCATCAATGCCAGCCCTGCGGTCACCGGCGGGCTTATGCCACCGCTTCTCTTTGCTCCTGAGGCTCCACCCCCACCCCCACCCCCACCGCCCCCGGCTCCGCCGCCCCTGGTTGAGAGCACGCCCCTTCCTTTTGAGGCTCCTCCCCCACCGTCCCCGGCTGCGGTTACGCCTCCGCCGTCTCGGGCTCCTGCGGCTGCCCCGCCGCCGCCTGCCGCGGCAGTCGCGCCCCCGCCCCCTCCCCCTCCGCCGCCGGTCGAGGTCGCGCCTCCTCTTGAGCTCGAGGCGGAGCCTGTCTTGGAGGTTGAGGTCGAGGTGATGGCATCCGAGCAGCCGGAAGTAAAGAATGACATCAACCCCTTGTTCGCCGCCTTCTCCAAGGACGAGTTCGGCGCGATCGTCGACAAGCTGGAGCCGGTCGAGTTCATGGCCGGGGAGCGCATTATCGCCGAGGGAGACGAAGGCGACGCCATGTATCTGATCAGCAGCGGCGGAGGCAAGGTGGTGAAGGAGGTGGAAGGGCAGGAACTGACGTTGGACAGCCTCGCGGAGGGCGAGTTCTTCGGGGAAATGTCGCTGCTGGTCGGCGGCCCGCGCAGCGCATCCGTCTTCGCGAGGACGGCTACCGAGGTGCTCAGGCTCAAGTCGTCCGATCTGTTCGAGATCATGAAGAAGTACCCGCACATTGAAACCGTGCTTGAAGAGTTTTACGAGAAGCGCTCCAAGGCGACCAGGCGGAAAATGAAGGATATCCGAAAGTAAGAGATTAGGAGAACAGCGTGATTATTAGGGTCCTCGGGTGTCACGGTTCCGAGCTGACCATCGATGATGGCAACGGACGCATCAGCGAATGCCGCACGTGTGGGTTTCTCGTCAACGAGACCTGCATGGTGGACGCGGGGTCCGTCAGCGCCGGGTTGCTTGAGGCCGAGCAGGGCAAGATTCGCCACGTCCTGCTGTCTCACGCGCACTTCGACCACATCAAGGGCTTGCCCCTTCTGGCCGATAATCTGGTGGGGCGCAATCCGCATGGACCGGTCAAGGTGCGCGCGCTTCCGGAGGTCCTCGACGATCTGCGGCGGCACATCTTCAACGATGTCGTCTTCCCGGATTTCACCCGGCTGCCCACGCCGGACACGGCTCCCTTAGCGTATCACCCGTTTGAAGAGGAGAAGGCGTTCACGTTCGACCACCTGGAAGTGACGGCGGTCCGGGTCAGCCACATCGTCCCCACGACCGGCTTCATCATCCGCGAGAGGGACACCGCGCTGCTCTACAGCGGTGATACCGCCGAAACCAAGCGCATCTGGGAAATTGCCGCCAAGGAGCCGCGCCTCAAGGCGGCGTTTATCGAAACGTCCTTCCCGAATGACTTTCACGAGTTGGCCAAGGTCAGCGGCCACCTGACTCCAGAGATGCTGGCCCGCGAGTTCGTCAAGATCGGCCGCCCGGATCTTCCTTTGTACATCTACCACCTCAAGCCTTCATACCACAGCGTCATCACGTCCGAGCTCAAGCGGTTGAACCTGCCCAATCTCTCCGTGCTCGAAGAAGGCCAAGTCGTCCGCCTCTGACCGTCACCCGGTATGGCGTGGTTCAAGAAAGAGCGTTCCGCGCAAGAGGACGAGGACCGGAAAAAGGTCAAGGTCCAGGAAGGGCTCTGGCTCAAGTGCAATCACTGCCGGGCGATCGTGTACCGCAAGGAAGTGGAACGGAGCGCCAAGGTCTGCCCGAAATGCGAGTACCATTTCCCGATCTCGGTTGAAGACCGCATCGACCTGCTCCTCGATCTCGGCACGTTCCGCGAGTGGTCTCCGGACCTGATTCCCGCCGACCCGTTGCATTTCAAGGATACCAAGCGCTATGCCGACCGGGTCCAGGCGGCCCAGCAGAGCACCGGGAAGAAGGATGCGCTGGTGATTGGGGAGGGCCGGATCAACGGAAACCGGATCGCGCTGGGGGTGTTCCACTTCGGATTCATGGGCGGCAGCATGGGGTCGGTCGTCGGCGAGAAAGTGGCGTTGGCCGCCGACGGCGCCTTGCGCGAGCGCATCCCTCTCGTGATGGTGACCACCTCGGGCGGCGCGCGGATGCAGGAAGGGATCCTCTCCCTGATGCAGATGGCCAAGACCGCGGCTGCGGTCAGCCGGCTCGCCGAGGCGCGCATTCCGTACATCGCTATCCTGGCCGATCCGACATTCGGAGGCGTGACGGCCAGTTTCGCCATGCTGGCGGACGTCATTCTTGCCGAGCCCAAGGCGCTCATCGGATTCGCCGGCCCCCGTGTCATCGAGCAGACCATCAAACAGCAGCTCCCGCAGGAATTCCAACGCGCGGAGTTTCTTCTCGAGCACGGCATGATCGACCTGATCGTGCCTCGGAAACGGCTCAAGGAAACGGTTTCGAGCCTTGTCGGATTCTTTTAGCGTCCTTTCCTTTGTGGAAAGGGGCCACGCGGATGCCACTGCTATGGATGTAGGGGTCGAGCGGAGCGTCAGGTATCTCTTCGGGCTCCAAAGCCACGGCATCAAGCCGGGGTTGGCCCGCATCCGCGCCTTGCTCGGTTTCTTGGGAGACCCGCACCGTTTGTTCCGGGCCATTCACGTGGGAGGAACGAACGGCAAGGGATCCACAGCCGCCATGGTCGCCTCCGTGCTGGGGAGGCAGGGCTATCGCGTGGGGCTCTATACCTCTCCCCATCTCATCGACTTCACGGAACGCATCCAGGTCAACGGCCGAGTCATTCCCTCCGATCGCGTCTGGGCGTTGACCGAGAAGGTCCGGCAGGCGTCCGACGCGTGCCTGTCTGAGCCGCCGACGTTCTTCGAGGCGACCACCGTCCTGGCCTTCGCCCACTTCGCCGAAGCGGCGGTTGACTGCGCGGTCATCGAGGTCGGTCTGGGGGGACGGTTCGACGCCACCAACGTGCTGACTCCGCTCGTCTCGGTCATTACGACGATCGGGCTGGACCACCAGGAGTACCTGGGAACCACGCCGGAAGCCATCGCGTTTGAAAAAGCCGGGATCATCAAACAGGGAGTGCCTGTGGTCGCCGGAAGGCTCTCGCCGGAGACGCTGTCTGTGATCCGCAGTGAAGCGGCGGAACGAGAGGCGTTCTGTCTCACGCTCGGCGAGGACTTCGACGCCTGCGGGGAAGCCCCCGAGCATTTTTTCTATGACGGCATGCCGCGCCGATACAGCGGCCTGTCGTGTCCCTTGCCCGGGCGGCATCAACTGGATAATGCCGCCTGTGCCCTGGCTGCTCTCGAGCTTGCCGAGGCGCGCGGCTTAGCGGTAGGGGAAGAAGCCGTTCGCGAGGGACTGCGTGCCGTTCGCTGGCCGGGCCGCCTGGAACTCGTGAGCCGCAAGCCCGACGTGTGGCTGGATGGCGCGCACAATCCGCAAGCGGCCGAAGCGCTGGCCGCGCACCTCAAAACCTTGTCCGCCCGGCGCGCGCCCGTCGCGCAGGGGCGATTGATCCTGGTTGTGGGAATGATGCGGGACAAAGACCGAAAAGGCGTGTTGGCTCCCCTGGCCGCCGTCCCCGGCGTGAGCCAGCTCGTTGTGACAAGCGCGGCGCACCCTCGGGCGGCCGATCCCCACGAACTGGCGCGCGATTGCGAGGGATTGGGCGTGCCCGTCGCCGTCAGGCCGATGGTGGCCGATGCCTTCGCGTATGCCAGGAATTTGGCCGGGCCCGACGACACCATTTGCGTAACGGGTTCTCTGCTCGTGGTCGGCGAGGTCAAAGCCGTGCTCGAGGGAACGACCGTGTCCGGGCTTCGGGGGTAATGAGCCCGGCAGCGCTCAGACTGGTCGTCGCGCTGGCGGCCCTGCTAGTGCTGGCGGTCCGGCCGACGGTGTTGGCGGCCGAGGCTCCCGTTCCCCGTCCCATCCATATCCAGGCCGACCAGCTGACCTACGACAAGACGACACGGACTTACGAAGGCAAGGGCGCCGTGGTGGTCGTGCAGGGGCCCGTTCGCCTGGAGGCCGACGAGGCGACGCTGAACGTGGACACCGGGCAGGTGACGGCGGTGGGACGGGTGCATCTGAACGACGGCATCAGCGACATCCGCGGCGAGCGTCTGGATTTCAACTTCAATACCACGAAGGGCGTAGTCTTCCACGGCCGGCTCTTCGTGCTGGAAGGCAACTTCACGGTGGACGCGCAGGTCATGGAGCGCCTGTCCGAGGAGCAATACCGGCTGGAAGACGCGTCGTTTACGACCTGCAGCGTGCTGGAGGGGGAACGGACGCCCTGGCAGTTCAAAGCGGACAAGGCCGAGATGGAAGTGGAAGGGTTCCTGTACGCGCGGAACGTCCGGTTTTGCATCCTGGACGTGCCGGTCATGTACCTGCCGGCCGTCCTCTTTCCCGCCAAGCGGGAACGGGCGACGGGTTTTCTCTTCCCCCTACTCGGAGCCAGCAGTGCACAGGGCTTCAAGGTACGGCAGGCGTTTTTCTGGGACATCAGTCCCAGTCAGGACGCGACGGTGAGGCTGGATTATCGGAGCAAGCAGGGCGTGGGCGGGGATCTCGAGTACCGCTACGTTCTCTCGCGTAACTCGGATGGACGTCTCTACCTGGGATACTTCGATGACACCCAGACCCACACTACCCGCACAGGCGTCTATTACAGGCACCGCACGGATTTTCCGGATGAGGATGTGCATGGGCGGATCGATATCAACTACCTGAACGAGCAGAACACGTTACGCGTCTTGAGCGAAAATGTGCTCCAGCGCGTCGCGGTCTATCAGGAGTCGCAGGCCTACCTCACCAAACGGTGGGATAATCAGGTGCTCTACGGGTTTACGCGGTTTTCTCAGAACCTGAACGACACGTCCGACACAACGGTGCAGCAGACCCTCCCGGAGATCGGACACAGCCTCTCACCCGCGCGTCTGGGAGGGAGCCCGCTGTATGCCGGCATGGACACGACTTTCGACTATTTCTATCATCAGGAGGGCTTGGCCGCCGCGCGGGTGGACTTGTTTCCCAGGCTGTGGGCGCCGCTGACCGCCGGCCGGTATCTCACCGTGACGCCGCTGGCCGGCTTTCACGAGACCTATTACAGCCGGGGCAGTAACTCAACCTCCTCGGTCGCGCGGGAAGCGCTGTACCTCAGCGCCACGGCCGACACGAGGCTCATACGCCGGTTTGCGCAAACAGGAGGGGGAACCCTCACCCACAAAATCGAGCCGTCCCTCACGTATGAATACATCCCCCCGCCGCGGCAGTCGGATATCCCGGTCTTCACCGACTTGGACAGCTTCGGCAAGAAGAATCTCCTGACCTATTCGCTGACCAACCGCTTGTCCACCATGGTCTCCGACGGCGAGGTGCAGCGCTACTTGGAGATGGGCTATCTTCGATTGACCCAGAGCCAGCACCTGACGTCGTCGCCCACGGGGAAGCCGTGGTCGGACCTGCGAGGGGAATTCATCTCGCGGACCCTGAAGCCGCTTCCGGTGGAACTGGACGTGGATACGTTTTACAATCACGCCCTCGGCAAGGTCTCGGCCTTCAACACCGACCTCCGGGTGGATCTCACGAAGGAGTTGTTCCTCACCCTCGGACAGCGCTACACGCGTTCCGGTCAGGTCGCGGTGAAGGGGGACCTGTTCAACCCCATGACGCTGAATACCGTGCTTCAGCAGACCGAGACGACGCAATTCTATAGCGCCGAGGCCGGCGTCAAGCTCCCCTATAACTTCTATGCGGTGATACGGGGATACCTCGACCAGAACACCGGGCAATTTCCGGAGGTCGATTACGGGTTGTACTATGTGAATGCCAGTCGGTGCTGGGGCGCCGGATTTTTGTTTATCCAACGGCCGGACCAGACGGAATTTGCTTTCCTCTTCACGTTGGGCGGAGTGGGCTCCACGGATTCGCCTTTCAGCGCCGTCTATCGTGGTCTCTTCCAGAGACTCGGATTGGATATCCAGAGGCTCAGGGATGTGCCTTCGCCGTCTTCATACGCAAGTCCGTTCTGAACAGCACGGCTTGTTCGCAGACACGCTTGACAACCGGACGGGTCCGGCTCGCATAATCGCCTATGCGTGTGCATGGATGTAGCCTGACCGTTCGTTGACAGTTTCGCAACAGGTAGGGTAGGCTACAATTTCACGGAGACAGTCACTCGTCATTTCTATGTGGAGGATATAGCGTGGGCAAGGCAATACCGGTGAGTGCGACGACGTGGGAGACGGAAGTGGGTAAGGCGGCCAACCTGGTCCTGGTGGATTTCTGGGCGGTGTGGTGCGGGCCCTGTCAGGTGGTGGCGCCCATCGTCGACGAGTTGGCGACCGAATACGACGGAAAATTAAAAGTCTTGAAGCTCAATACGGATGAGAACCCGGACATCGCCGGGAAATACGGCATCATGAGCATTCCCACCCTGCTGTTCTTCAAAAACGGCCAGCCGGTCGAAAAGGTCGTCGGCGCCGTGCCGAAACGGGCTCTGAAGGAGGCGATCGACAATCTCCTCAAGGCGCAGACCGCCTGAAGTCCCCGTGTGCTGACGGAACTCCGCATCCGCAACTTCGCGATCATCGAAGAAATCGGGCTTGAGTTTGCGGAGGGGTTCACGGTGTTCACCGGCGAAACGGGCGCCGGCAAATCCATCCTTGTGGATGCGGTGGATCTCCTGGTGGGGGGGCGCGCTTCCGCCGACCTCATCCGGGCGGGCGCCGAGGAAGCCGAAGTCTCGGGCGTTTTCTCCCTCGCGCCGGGGAGTCCGATCGCACGATTCCTGCAAGAACAAGATCTCATCGGCTCAGGCGAGCACGAGTTGATTCTCCGCCGCATCCTGTCGCGGGCCGGCCGCAACCGGGTTCATGTCAACGGCCGGCCGGCTCCGCTCAACGTCCTTCAGTCGCTCCGTGGCCTCTTGGTAGACATCCACGGCCAACACGAACACCAATCCCTGTTCAAACCGTCTGTGCAGCTGGACCTGCTCGACGAGTTCGGCGGCCTGGCCGACGCGCGCGCGGACTATGCAACCGCGTTTGAAACGTGGCGCAGTCTTGAGACGCATCTGGCCGAACGGCGAGTGGTGCTGGCGGACCGGCAGGCGCGCGAAGACCTTCTGCGCTATCAAGTAGAAGAAATGACCGGCGCGAATCTGCGTGCCGGCGAAGACCGGGAGCTTGAGCGAGCGCGCTTGCTGTTATCGCAAGGAAGGCGGCTCGCCGAGCTGGTGCAGGCCACGTATGGGCCGCTTTACGAGGAGGAGCCTTCTATTTTGCAGGGCTTGGGCGCGCTGGCTGGTTCATTGAAGGAGTTGGCTTCTATCGACAATGAAATGACGGAAGATCGAAACCGGTTCGCGGAGGCGTTGGCGCAGTTGACGGATCTGGCCCAGCGGCTGCGGGCTTATCGGGACCGCTTGGAGTTCGACCCCGAGCGGCTGGACAAGGTGGAAGAGCGTCTGGACCTGATCCATCGCCTGGTCAAAAAGTACGGAGGCTCGCTGGAGGAAGTCATCAAGCGGGGTGAAGCGGCGAAGCGGGAGCTGCAAGAACTGGAATCCGGCGATGACGCGCTGAAGGCGCTCTCGGGACAGGTCGCCGACGCGCGCGAGAGGGTCGTGAAGCTGGCGCAGGCCTTGTCCCGCAAGCGGACGAAGGCGGCGGGCGAGCTGGAGAAACGGCTGGAGCGCGAGTTGAAGGACTTGCGGATGGACCATGCGCGCGTCCGCATCGCGGTCGAGCAGGAGGCCGGCGCGGACGGCCCTCAACTGACGTCAACAGGAAGCGATCGTGTGGAGTTCCTGTTCTCCTCCAACCTGGGCGAGGCGCCTCAACCGCTGGCCCGGATCGCCTCAGGCGGGGAACTGTCGCGGGTGATGCTGGCGATGAAGACCGTTCTCGCCGAGCAAGATCGTGTGCCGGTCCTGGTCTTCGACGAAGTGGACGCGGGTATTGGGGGCGCCGCCTCGGAAGTGGTGGGGAAGCGGCTTCGGCATCTCAGCCGGCACGGGCACCAAGTCTTCTGCATCACGCATCTCGCGCCCATCGCGGCGCAGGCGCAACGGCACTTCGCGGTGACCAAGGCGGCGAAGGGCGGGCGCACGGTGACGCAGGTGGAGCAGTTGGACAAGGCGGCGCGGGTCGAGGAAGTGGCGCGCATGCTCGGCGGCGAAACGATCACGCCCACCATCCGCTCCACCGCCGCCGAAATGCTCAAGCAGAAGTGAGGGCGCAAGGGGACTGGCTACTTTTCGACTTTGAAAAGTTGCCTGTCCCCCTTCCGAGCATCGATGAGCGCAGAGGCGACGATCCGACAGCAGATCATGCAAGCGATCACCGCCGCGCGATGTTCCGCCCGCGATCTCGCGCACCGCCTCGGCATTCCCGAACGGGAGGTGGAAGATCACCTTGCGCACATCGGCAAGTCGGTGGCCCGCGACCGGAAGGGCCGGTTCCTGCTCGAACCCTCTATCTGCCAGGACTGTGATTTCGTGTTTCGCGGCCGCACCCGCCTGACCCGACCGAGCCGATGTCCGAAATGCCGCAGCGAAGCGATTTCCCCGCCGCGGTTCGGGATCGAACTCAAAACGTAGGGGCAGGTTTCGCGGGTCCTGTCGCCGAGCAGCCCAGCCGAGCTGCGCGTTTCGGCGTCGCGGCCACGCAGACTCGCCTGTACGCGCCGCGCTCGATCTGGGCGCCCGCTCGGCGCCACCCGCATTGCCCCTATTTCTTCGCCAGTTCTTCCAGCACCGCGCGCATCTTTTTGAGTTCCTCGCCATAGCGCGTCCAGTCCTGGTCTTTGAGAGCGGCCTGGGCCTTGTTGAAATGGTCGAGCGCCTGCTTGGCCAGAGCCGATGGTTGTGACGGTCCCGGTGGCGTCGCGGCAACCGCCGCTGCTGGCACGGCTTTTCCCGCGGCGCCTGCCTTGCCCGAGGGCGTCGCGCCGCTCCCGAAGAGACCTTCCAACGCCATTTCCAGGTTCGCCTCCATCCGCAGTTGATTCCCGTACGCCACGATGACCCGGCGCAGCTCGGGGAGCGCCCCTTCCGATGCGGAGAGATAGAGCGGCTGCACGTACAGGAGGGCATCCTCAATGGGAATGGCCAGGAGACTCCCGCGGATCGCTTGAGACCCACGCTGGCTCCAGAGCGTCAGTTGCTGCGAGATGGCCGAGTCCTGATCGATCCGTGCGTCCACCTGCCGCGGCCCGTAGACCAGCTTCTGCTTCGGGAACAGATAGACGATCAATTTCCCGTAATTGGGCGCGTCGGAGCGGGCGGCGAGCCACGCGGCCATGTTGTCACGCTTGGCCGGCGTGAAGGGAACCAGGAGGACAAACTCTTCCTTCCGTGCCTCTTTGTGGAGGCCGGTTTTGGGGAGCTTCATGATCGTGTAATAGGGCTCCATGTCCTTGTCTTGCTTCTTGGGAATGTTCCAGAGGTCTTCCTTGTTGTAGAAGATCTGCGGGTCCTGCATGTGATAGGTGGCGAAGACATGGGACTGGATGGTGAACAGGTCCTGGGGATAGCGCATATGGGCCTTGAGGTCCTCGGGCATCTGCGCCAGCGGCTTGAGCACGTTCGGGAAGATCCGCTGGTAGGCCTGAATCAGCGGGTCCTTGGGATCGCTGACATAGAACTCGACGGAACCGTCATAGGCGTCCACCGCGGCCTTGACCGAGTTGCGGATGTAGTTCCCCAGGCGGCCGAACGGCTGGGCGTAGGGCATGCGGTCGCTGGTCGTGTAGCCGTCCACGAGCCACACCAGCCGCCCGTCCTTCGTGATGACGAGGTACGGATCCTGGTCGAGCTTGAGGTACGGCGCGATCTTCGCGACGCGATCGCGGATGTGCCGGTGGTAGAGAATGCGGGACTCCGGCGTAATGTCGTTCGAGAGGAGAATCTTCAGGCTGCCGAAGTAGGTCGCGAAGATGAGCTTGCGGGGAAACGAGAGCTCCGTCACGCCGCCTCGGCCTGTGTAGATCGCCGGCACGTTCTTTTCGCCCGAGGGGTAATCGAACTCCTCGGCCTTCGTCCGCACGAAGACGTAGTCGTTGGGGA
>CAZMPH010000021.1:10654-22257 GCA_964568195.1 uncultured Nitrospirales bacterium
GTTGGGGATCTCGCCGTAGTAGATTTCCGGCCTGGTGACTTTGAGGTCGATGGTCGAGACGGGGGGAATATCCTGCAGGAAAAACTCCGGCAGACCCTCGGCCGAGATGCGGTTGACCGGACCCATGGCCACCCCGTAGCCGTGGGTGTACGTGAAGTGCTCGTTGATCCAGATCCGGCTCGGGAGGTTCTTGTAGGACAGCTCCCTCGGCGAGAGCATGACCTGCCGGTATTCGCCATTGATCACGTACCGGTCGTTGTCCACGTCCACGAAGTCGTAGTAGGTCCGGATCTGCTGGAGCTGGCGGTAGGTGGAGAGCAGGGGGCGGTGGTCCCAGAGCCGCACGTTCTTGATCGTCAAATCGTTCCGGGCGAGATCGGCGGCGGCCAGCTCCTGCTCGGCGGGGAACATTTCCTCCTGGGTATCGGTGAGGCCATAGGCCAGTCGCGTGAGCCGGATGTTCTCCGCGATGTACGGCCGCTCCATCACGCTTTCGTTGGGGACGACCTGGAAGCGGTGGACGAATTCGGGATAAAGCGAGAGCCCGACGGTCCCGACGGCGAGGGTCAGCCCGCCCAGCAGCAGCGCCGGTCGCCAGGCGCCGCGAAGGGCGAAGACGAGCAATGCGAGCGCCGTGAGGGCGCACAGGACAACGAGGCCTTGCAGGACCGGCAGGGCCGCGTGGACGTCGGCATACACTGCGCCGAAGACGACGCCCCGCTTTGAATAAAGAAGCTCATAGGCATCGAGCCGGTAGCCCCAGGCCTTCACGCCGACCAGCGTCGCGGCCAACATTCCCAGGTGCAGGCGGGCGACCTTCTCGATGTGCACGGTGCGAGCGCCGAGCACGATGCCGTGCGTGAGGAAGTAGAGGACTCCGGTTCCGACGATGGTGGCAAGCAACAGCCCGAGAAGCCAGTCCTGGAGGTATGTCAGGAAGGGCAATTCGAAGACGTAGAAGCCCAGGTCCCTGCCGAACAGCGGATCGTTCTGCCCGAACGGCACGGCGTTGCGGAAGAGGAGATAGTCTTCCCAGTGGCCGGCGCCGCTAAGGGCGGCGATCAGGGCAAACACGGCGGCCGCGCCACCGACCGTCTGGGCCGGCCGGCTTCGCAGCGGTGCCGCGAGCTGGAGCAGCACGAGGCTGTCCACTGTGCCCCAGTAGCGGGTCGGCTGGTGCCGGCCGGCCAGGTACACGTTGGCGAAGAACATCAGGAAAAAAACCGCTCCGAAGGCGCCACCGACCAAAACCTGCGCGAACAAGAGAGTCATAAAGACGGACTGGTAGCCGACCTCGCCGAACCAGAGCCAGTCCACGTAGAGCGCGAGGGAATTGCCCAGCGAGAGGAGCAGGAGGACGAAAAGGACGAAGAGTACGGAGAGCCGCCCCGCGGTCACTGAGACAGGACGCTGGAAGGCACGCCCGCCTGGCGAGCCTCGTCTGGAATGGTGGTGGTGATTTCGTATTCTTTGTCGCGGATGCGCTGATCGATCTCGCTGATGGCGGCTGCCGCCTTTGCTTCTTGTTCGGGATCAACGGGGTAGGAACGCAAATTCCGCTGGCGGAGCAGATCGTCGTACTCAGCTTGGGCCTTCTGCCGCTGCGCCTTGAGGTTTTCAAGCGACGCGCGGGTGGCGTTTATGCGTTCATGCCAACCCGCATAGGGGTCGCCCTGGTCGGCCGGCGCCGGCATGGTGTTGTCCCGACCGGGAGGCTCGGGAACTCTTTGGAACGTTTTCGTTGACCCTTTTTCCTCCATGCGTTTCGCGGACTTCCGGTACTGTGGCGGCACCTTCTCCAGGCTGTCCGTGAACCCCACGTTCCCGTCTTTGTCGGTCCACCGGTAGGTTTCGGCGGACGCGGGATCGGGCAGGAGCAGCCCAAGGCAGGCAGCGAGCGCAATCGCGCCGGTCAATGGTATTCTGGAGCGACGATTCATGGGGTATTCTAGCCTTGCTTTTGGGAGGAAAACAAGTTAACTACATGACATCTCGCATTCGATGGAGGATTCAGAGATCAGATGAGCGACGCCATGCTGCCGATCAGGATTTTGGTGGGAGCCGTGACCCTGGATGCCGAGCTCAAGCCCACCCGCACCGCGAAAGCCATTTACGATCTCCTGCCCATCGAGGCGGACAAGCATATCTGGGGCGACGAGTTCTATTTCAAGATTCCGTTTATCAAGGATCACCGCGAAACGGCCACGCTCAAGGTGGCCGTCGGCGACATCGCGTACTGGGGTAACGGCGGGGCCGTGGCGATTTTCTTCGGCCGCACCCCGATCAGCACCGGCCCCGATCCGACGCCCGCCGACCGCGTCAACCTGGTCGGCCGGGTCAAAGGCGACGCCACGGTCCTGCGAAACGCGGTGGGCGCGACCAAGATCACGATGGAGAAGGCGACGTGAAATTCTCCAAGGAGCGTGTGGCAGTTCTGGCTCCGTCGCTGGTGGACAAGCTGATCGCCGGCGGCATGATCGAGCCGGCCGGCGACCGCAAGGCGCTGGCCGTGTCGCTGGAGCGGGTCATCACCGATGAACTCAGCGTCGAAGACCGCATCAATGTCGAGGCCAAGGAGCTGATGCGCAAGTACGAAGCCGAGATCGCCAAAGGCCACATGGACGAGCAGGATCTCTTCAAAATGATCAAGAAGCAGCTGGTGAAGGAGAAAGGCTTGATCCTCTGATGAGCCTGAGCGACGAGAAGGCGAGCCATCTGTCGCATCTGATCCTGAATCACTTCAAGGATCCGGCCCACGCGCGTCTGAAGGTGGAGGAGGTCGCGGTCCTGCGCGAGATCAAGCGCTTCCTGGCCGCGGAGCTGAAGGTGGATGAAGAGATGGACGTTCTCGTCCGCCGCCGCCTGGCCTCCTATTCCCGCCCGCTGGCGGAAGGCTCGGCCGAATGGGAGACGCTGTATCGCAAGACATTCGAAGAAGAGATGCGCAAGCGGAAGAAAGCATAGGAGGGAGCGAAGATTTCCATGGCTGACGACCGGCAGTCAGAGACGTTTTACCTCGAGCGGTTCGGGGTGACCGGTCGCGAAGTCCTGGCGGCGATGGGTCGCGTCAAGGTCCGGGATGTGGATTACGCGGACCTCTATTTCGAGCACACTGTGGCCGAGTCCATCTCGATGGAAGAAAGCCTGGTCAAGCGGGCCTCGAAGAGCATCTCGCAGGGGGCCGGGGTCCGGGCGACCGCCGGCGAGAAGACCGGCTATGCCTACTCGGATGAAATCACGCTGAAGCAGCTGGAGCAGGCGGCGGAGACAGCCCGCTACATCGCCCGCTCGCCGGCCGGCGAGGGCATGGTGCCGGCGATCCGGGTCGGGCAGCCGGATCGGAACCTGTATCCCGTGGCTCTGCCGGCCACCGAGGTGGCGACCCGCGAGAAAGTCGAGCTGCTGCAAAAAATCGATGTGCTGGGCCGCGCCTGCGATCCCCGGATCAAGAACGTCATGGCCTCGTTCAGCACCGAATACAAGATCGTCCTGATCGCCGACTCGGACGGCAAGTTGGTGGGGGACGTGCAGCCCCTCTCGCGACTACAAGTCACCTGCATCGCCGAAGAAAACGGCCAGCGGCAGATGGGCACCTATGGCGGCGGCGGCCGGGGCGAGTTTTTGTTCTTCCTGGAGGAGGGACGCTGGGAGCGCTATACGAAGGAAGCCGCTAGGCAGGCCATACTGAATCTCAAGGCGGTGGACGCGCCGGCCGGTCCCATGACGGTGGTGCTGGGAGCGGGTTGGCCGGGCATCCTGCTGCACGAAGCCATCGGGCACGGGCTCGAAGCGGATTTCAATCGAAAGAAGACCTCGGCCTTCAGCGACCGTATCGGGCAGGTGGTGGCCTCCGAGCTCTGCACGATCGTGGACGACGGCACGCTGGCGTTCCGCCGGGGCTCGCTGAACGTGGACGACGAGGGCACGCCGACGAGCCGCACGACGCTGATCGAGAAGGGCGTGCTGCGCGGCTACATCACGGACAAGCTCAACGCGCGCCTCATGGGCATCCCGCTGACCGGCAACGGCCGGCGCGAGAGCTTCCAGTGCATTCCCATGCCGCGCATGACCAACACCTTCATGCTGCCGGGCGAGTCTGCGCCCGAGGAGATCATCAGATCGGTCAAGCGCGGACTCTACGCGGTATCGTTCGGCGGCGGGCAGGTGGACATCACCAGCGGCAAGTTTGTGTTCTCGGCCAGCGAGGCCTACCTGATCGAGGACGGCAAGGTGACGACGCCGGTGAAGGGCGCGACCCTGATCGGCAGCGGTCCGGAGATTCTCAAGAAGGTCTCGATGGTGGGAAACGACATGCGCATGGACGAGGGGATCGGTACCTGCGGCAAGGAAGGCCAGTCTGTGCCGGTCGGCGTGGGGTTGCCGACGATCAAGGTGGACGAGATCACGGTCGGGGGAACGCAAGTATGACGGTGCTTGATCGGAATCTGACCTCCGCGCTGCTGGCCAAGGTGAAGCGCAAGGGCGCGACGACGGCGGACGTGGTGGCCGTCGAGGGCGATTCGGCCTCGGTGCAGGTGCGGCTGGGGGCGGTGGACAAGCTCTCCAAGGCGCAGGAGAAGCGGCTCGGCCTGCGCGTCTATTTCGGCAATCGTTCGGCCGGAGCATCTACCTCCGACTTTGCTCCGGCGGCTTTGGACGATCTGGTCGAGACCACCTGCGCCCTGGCTCAAGCCGTTGTCGAAGATCGGCACGCTGGCCTTCCCGATCCAAGCGCCCTGGCGAAGGACCTCCCCGACCTCGACCTCTATGATGGCCAGACGCTGCCCATGGATCATATGATCGAGCTGGCCACGCGCGCCGAACAGGCGGCCCTGGCGGTGGACCCCCGGCTGTCGAATTCCGAGGGGGCGGACTTTAATACGTCTGACGGCCTGATGGTCTTCGCCAACAGCCACGGCTTCTACGGGGAGTTCAAGAGCTCCAGTTTCTCCACTGCGGTGTCGCCGATCGCCGTCCAGGACGGGCTGATGCAGCGCGATTACTGGTATGCCGTGGGCCGCAAGTTTGCCGCCCTTGAGTCGCCCGAAGCCGTCGGGAAAGAAGCCGGGCGTCGGACCGTCCGTCGCATCGGTGCCCGCAAGATCTCCACCTGCCGCGTTCCCGTTGTCTTCGACCCGGAAATGGCCCGCAGTTTCCTGAGCAATCTCTGCAGCGCCGTGAACGGCTACGCGATTTACAAGGGCGCGTCCTACCTGATCGGCCGCCTCGGCGAGCGCATCGCGCCCGAGACGGTGACGATCTACGACGACGGCCGCATGCCGGGCGGGCTGGGCTCCAAGCCCTTCGATGGGGAGGGCCTGGCCACCAGGAAGAACGTCGTCGTCGAGCGGGGCGTGCTCAAGACCTACCTCTTGGACACGTACGCGGGGCGCAAGCTGAATCTCACCTCGACCGGCAACGCCTCCCGCAGCGTCGGCGAGGCGGCCTCGGCCGGCGTAACCAACTTCTACCTCGCGCCCGGCACGGTGAGCCCGGAGGAGATCGTGCGATCGGTGAAGCGCGGGCTCTACGTCACGGAGCTGATCGGCTTCGGGGTCAACATGGTGACCGGCGACTATTCCCGCGGCGCGGTCGGTTTCTGGATCGAGAACGGCGAGCTCGCGTATCCGGTCGAGGAGATCACGATCGCGGGCAACCTCAAGGACATGTGGATGCACATCGAGGCGATCGGCAACGACCTTATCTTTCGCGGGCGCATCGCCAGCCCGACGGTGAAGATCGCGGAGATGACGGTGGCGGGAGAATAGGGGAAAAGGGAGGCGACTTATGCGTAGCAAAACTGTTTTTGCGATCGTCGCGATTGGTTTGCTCACGTGGTGCTGGCCCGGCGCTGCCGAAGCTGCAGCGGATCGGGAGAAGCTCCTGAAGGACACCGGCGTCTATGGAACGTTTGCGGTCTTCAAGGTGGACGAGGATTGGTGGAAGCTGGACAAGGCGGCGCGCAGTTCGGCGGCGGCGGAAGTGAAGGCGGTCTTCCAAAAGCATGCGGACAATGTCGCCACCGATACTTACCTGTTGCGCGGGCTCTCGGAGAAAGCCGATTTCTTTGTCCGGGTGCATTCCACCGAGATGCTGCACAACCAGAACTTTCTCGTGGACCTGATGGGGACGACCCTAGGCAAGCACCTCGTGAACATGCACACCTTCAACGGCATTACCAAGCAGGCCAACTACGTGCCGGGGTTGCCCGATGACTTGAAGACGGCCTTGAAGACGCCGCCCGATCCGGGTCCCAAGCCCTACGCGATCGTCGTGCCGGTCCGCAAGGATGCGGAGTGGTGGATCACGGCCCAGGACGGGCGGAACGCGATGATGAAGGAGCACACAGAGGCCACGATCGCCTACCTCAAGACGGTCAAGCGCAAGCTCTATCACGCGAGCGGGTTGGACGACCTCGATTTCATCACGTATTTCGAGACCGCGAAATTGGACGACTTCAACAACCTGATCATCGCCCTGGAGCGGGTCAAAGAAAACCGCCACAACAAGCAGTTCGGCAACCCGACGCTCCTCGGCACCATCCGCCCGCTGGACGAGATATTGGAGATACTGGCGCGGTAAGTCCAAACAAATCTAGTGCAAAGTTTTAGAGAGAGGTCTTACTTAGAGCGGGGGGGTGCGCGTCGTTCATGAAGACCTTGATACAACCACAGTGGGCCGGTCAGTCGGCGAGAGCATGATACACCGGTCTTCAATCCGCCGGTTCACCATCTGATGGCGAGACCAATGTTGCTATGAGGCTGACAGACCTGTTCCGCCGAGCCTGCCTGCTCGTCTATCCCCGGGTCTATCCCGACCAATCTCCCACCGCTCTGCAAACCGCGGTGCCGGTTGCGATCAATCTCGCCGGTTTTACCAAGGGGATCGACAACGTCCATTTGGACGTGCATCTGAGCCCGCAATTCCAGAGCCACGCCAAGAAACTCATTGCCACCATGGTGGACCAGGAGGCGGGGGCCAGCTTTGGGGGCGGAAAGGAAACAGGCTCGGCGACACGCCAACAATGGGATAACCTCCGGAACGCCTACACCAAAATGATCGAAGCGGCTATTCATTGCGCCAAGGGCAAGGAAGGGCCTCCATTGGTCCAATTGGCACAGATAGCGGCGATCAAGTTTTTACTGGGGCAAGTCCACATCGAGATCGTTCAATTGCGCCATCGCCTGCTGAACGCCATCGCCTCCTTGGGCGGCGGCTTGACCTCGGACAGCGCACGCATCGAGCTGAACAATCGGCTGAGCTGGTTGTCCCGCAATCGTGCGAAACTGAAATACAAGGTGCTCCGGCGGCTGCTGGCGCCGATCCTCAGAGCGGAAGAATTCGCATTGGGCGAGTTGCGGCATTCGCTCATGGGCGTACGATGGTCGCTGCCGGAAGCATTTATCAATAACCCGTTGCTGCAAGCCGGCAGCCCGTTCGACGATGAATTCCTGTCCGAACATTATGCGCTGATGAGACAAGGTCAGTCTCAGGACAATGACTCGACATACAGCTATACCGCTGTAGAGCGGCTCCTCCCCAATCTATTCCGCACGTCCCAACCGCGGCATGACACCGAGGTTGCGCTGGCCGGGGCCGAAGGGCTCTTGGCTAAGACGGAAGTGGAGTTGGCCAAGATCACCAGGAAGATCGAGCGGGCAAAGAAATCCGAAGTCGATGAGCTGACGAAGCAGAAAAAAGAAGTGGTCGAACGCCTGGCTGCCGTTCGTGCCGACCACGATCGCTGCCGGGCGGACTATCTCAAGGCCCAGTACGCCTGGGCCGAGGTGCCGGCCAACGTTGACCTACTGTTTAACGACGGCATGGCGACCGAGCCGATCAAGACGGCCAAGAAATCCGGGGACGCGGCTGCGATGGCAGCGTGGAAGGCACAGCGCCGTTTTCAGCGCCACCTGTTGGCTATCGTGGAGCGGTACTTTCGGCGCACTGGCCTACTGAGGCAGGTGGTGGCGGCGTACGAATTGGTCCCACTCGGCAAGGGTTTTGCTGGCGTGCTCTCGCCGGGGGAGCTTCACCGGTTTGTCGTGGACCAGACCGCGCGCAAGGGCATCCTGAAGCAGATCGAAGGTAAAAAGGTAAAGGGGCAACCGGTGGACACCGCTCCGTTGACCCAACTGCCCCGGCGGATTGGCAGACTGTCGTGTCAGGAGGAGCGAGCGCTGCTCATCAAGTTCCTCAAGGATTTTCTGACGTTCCGCCGAGACCTGGCCTATTTCCAGAACATGCAACAGGTGGCCGCCACCATCGAGTTGCGGAGCGACCCCCAAGACTTGCGTTTGTCGCGGGCGAACCGGACGCTCTACGAGTTTTTCGGAACCGGAGAAACGCAGGCGTCGGCGCAAACGGTCCTCAATCACGTCATTCTCAAGGCCGACATTCGGGGCTCGACGACGATGGTCGCCGAGTTGCGCAAGCAGTCACTGAACCCGGCGTCGCACTTCAGCATCAACTTCTTCGATCCGCTCAACGTGGTGCTGGAAGCCTATGGGGCGGGCAAAGTGTTCATCGAGGGGGATGCCGTCATTTTGAGCATGATCGAGCATGAGGAGGCGCTCGAGCACCGGTTCAGCGTGGCGCGCATGTGCGGGGTCGGCGAACGGCTGCTGGGCCTCGTGCAGGTGCAAAACGCGGCCTGCCGCAAGAACGGACTGCCGGAATTGGAGCTCGGGATCGGGCTCGTTTACAGCGAGGAGCCCCCGACGTTCCTGTTCGACGGCGACCGTCCCATTATGATCTCATCGGCGATCGGAAAGGCCGACCGCTTGTCTTCGTGCTCGTGGATGTTGCGGAAGGAACGCGACAAGCAGAAACAGGCCTATACGAACGTGGACATTTATGAAATTCCCGAAGGCGATCCCCTGAGAGGCGAGAAGGGCGAGGTGCACTTACGCTACAACTTGAACGGCATCGAACTGGACAAGGACGGCTTTTTCAAACTGCAATCGGAGTTGACGTTGCAGGAGGTCAAACTTGTCCTGCCCAGCGACGATATGCCCACCTCGTTCTTCTTCGGCCGGTATCCGGATCTGAAAGGAACGTTGCACCGCGTCGTCATCCGGCAGGGCCACATACGCTTGTTCAATCGGCAGCATCCGCAGTTCGGGATTCCCACCGCCGATGTCTTTTATGAAGTCGTGGTCAACGACAACCTGCTGGCTCAGGTCGAAGAGGCCGTCAAGGCCCTCGAACCTACGACCAAGGCCTGATTAAGGCGGCCACGCAGGGCCGCCCCTGCGAAGGCCCATCCCTTGGGGCAAGAAATGGCAGACACCGTTTTTAGCATCCGAAATTCTGACGCGGTAAACGGGTTGACAGAACAATGTGGGGAAGCTAGAATTGTGACCACAATGGTGGGCACATGATTACAGCATCCGTCAGAGACTTCCGGGACCGGGCCACGCAGATGCTCAAGCAGCGCGAGCCGGTCATGATCACGCGGCATGGCAAGGTCGTGGGATTCTTCATGCCGGCCACCGGCGAGGCCCTGCCGCTTGAAATTAAACGCGACCTCTTTTACGCGCTGACCGACAGCGTCCGCCTGGCGATCAAGGACCGTGGCTTGACCGAGGAGGGAGTGCTTGCCGACTTCAAGAAGACCCGTGCGGCTCGTCGTGGACGCCAATCCCATTCTGTCCGCGCTTCTGGGAGGAAACGCAAGACGCGTGTTCTTTGAATCCGGGGTGGAGGAATTTGCCGTCCCGGAATCGGTCTTGGGCGAAGTTCGAGCCTATATTCCCGCTTTCTCTACGAGGACCGGCCTTCCCCAGGACGTGTTGGATTTCCTTCTGGAGTTGCTACCTCTGACCCCTTACGCAGCCTCGACGTATCGGCGCACGGTTTCTGAAGCGGTTGACCGGATCGGGCGACGTGACCCTGATGATGTCGTGCCGCTTGCCCTTGCTCTGCACCTCGATCTTCCGATCTGGACGAACGACCGGGACTTCGAGCAGACCGGCGTCTCTCTCTATACGACCGCGCAGCTCCTTGCCCTGCTGTTTCCTAAGCGGGATAAATAGGAAGCTTCCGGCAAGGGCGTGAGAGGCGGCCCTAATTACTCTCGTACGAGACGAATGTCGCTTTCTCTTTCAACGTGAACCCACTCTTCCGACGCTCGGAGCTCGGCCACTAAATCATCGAAAGCGGCGGAGTCAGTCGCTGCGTATTCAAACCAAGTCAGAAAATCGAATGGTTCATCTTCTCCCAGGTCGCGGCAGTGATGAAGCCTGCGGGCGACCGCAGGCAGATACTTCAGACCTGTTTTGACGTGTTTGGAACTCTCTTCAAAGATCCTTCGGCGTTCATCCTGCGGCAGACTCCACCACGAAGCGTTCTTCCGAATAGGGATGAGTGCTGCACAAACTGCTTCGGGACGACCAAGAGTTGGTTGTTTAGCAGTGAGTTAGTCTTTCTCCTGACGCGTCACGTAGCGCTCATTGCTCGTAATCCCGCGCAGGAACCACCTGGCTCCCGGAAAAGTTAGATCGGCCGGGCCACTGATCACGTGAAGCCTGGGGGTAGTAGGAAGGGGGTCCCCAGAGATCGCTGCCATCTTGACGATCCGCCAGGGCCCCGTTTCTCCACCTACGAACGTAAAGAGTCTAGCGCTCATGTATGGACTCCAGCTCTCCTTCCTGTAGGCCTAACTACTGAGTATGCTGATCGGCCTAGTTCCTCGTCTCTGGCAGCATATCACTCATAATGTTGCGTGCAGAGTAGTCCGTATTCCACTGTATTGTCAATGTGTTGAAAAGAACATCTCACACGAAGAGAAACGGTGCAGGTACCGTTTTCAGCATCCCCGTTCCATGTAGGGGCGCACCTGCGTGTGCGCCCTGCGTTTTGCAGGTTGTCGTGGTGGGGTGGGCAGACACATAGGTCTGCCCCCTACGCAGGGGACGCGGAAATGCGGGCAGGCACGGGGGCCTGCCCCTACATGCAGACGAAGGCCCCCTCACCTTCATCCTCTCCCCCGAAGCGAGGGCGAGGAAAGTTTTTAGGGTGCGCTAGTTCTGCGTCGGCCGGATGATGGCCGTGACTTCGCTGGAGAGGAGGATGGTCAGTGTGTACGGGGTAATCGGGTTGCCGTGCGCGATCGCGTACAGGGACAGCAGTTGGGGCGTCGGCTCCGGCGGAAATGACAACAGCTCGCGTGGGGCTTCGTCGGCTGCATGTTCAACAAATAAGTCCCGAAAAGGGCCCTGTCAAGCAGGAGGCGTGCTGATGGAGACGGGCAGCGGCAGCCCCACACTGTGGGCGATGGGCGTCACGTCGATCAGGAAACCCGCCTGGATCGCATCCTCCCTGGTCAGAATCGGTGCCGGCGCGTCGAGTGCAGTCTCGGCTGGTTGCGGATCAGGCGTCGCGTGAGATTCGATGTGCTCCCCCGTGGGCTCCTGTTCCGAGAGAGCAGGGACGCCTAACGCGCCGCGAATGCCGTCATACACGGCGCGGGCAGACGGGGACCACCGTGAGTCGAACGGAAGCCCTTTGAAGGCCTGGTCCGCCGCCCTCTTTTCGTCGTGGGTCAGTTCGCGTAGTGGCTTTGTCGGCTGCATGTTCAACAAATAAGTCCCGAAAAGGGC
>CAZMPH010000022.1:0-6645 GCA_964568195.1 uncultured Nitrospirales bacterium
CCTGCTGCTGGATCAGCGGCTCGGCGACACCGAACTGGTCGATCCGGTTCCGGACGGTCTCCAAGGCCTGGCCGACTGCGGCCTTCTTGATCCGTTCGGCCTCGTCGGTCTTCAGAGTCAGCAGCAGCACGCGATCACTGGGCGACCGCCCGCTTAGAGTGGAAAACTGATCATCAATCAGCGTCAGGACGGCCTCCTTCGCGCCGGGATCCGCCAGATTGACCGTGATCTCGGTCGGCCCGGTCCGCTTGACGCTTTCCACCTGGAGCTTCTTCTCGGCGAAGAGCTCCGTCATGTTCGATACGTCCCGATCCATCTTGATTTCGATCGCGCGCTCCGCCTCCACTTCCAAAACCAAGTGGATGCCGCCTTGGAGATCGAGGCCCAAGGTCATCCCCTTACTGGGCAGGTTCTGCTTCCACCATTCGGGCATGCTGGAGAACAGCGGCGTGGAGGGCAGGAAGAGGACCAGCGACACGACGATCGTGACGCTCAAGAGGATCAGGCGGCCGGCGACCGGCTTCATGACAGGCCTGCTTCAGTCATCGTCTTCCCCGCGAAGACGGACGATATGTTCACGGACGACCTTGATCTTGGCGTTCTCGGCGATCTGTAGCGTCACGGTTTCTTTGCCCACGTTCGTCACCGTGCCCCAGAGACCCCCGCTCGTCACGACCTTGTCCCCCTTTTTGAGCTGCTTGATCATGTTCTGCTGCTTTTCGCGCTGTTGCTTCTGAGGTCGGTAGATCACGAAGTAAAAAATGACGATGATCAGGATGAACATCGGGAGCATCTGCGCCATCTGTTCGCCCATCGACGGCATGGAGGCGGGAGCGGCGGCCTGAGCGAGCACGTGTGCGATCACAGTCTTCATGCTTCGCACACCGCGCGCCTTGCCTGGAACTGTTCGCGAAACTCCGCCAGCCGACCCTGGCGAACGGCGTCACGGATGCCGGCCATGAAGGTCTGGAAGTAATGGAGGTTGTGAATGGTATTCAGGCGGACGCCGAGCATCTCCTTGGCCAGAAACAGGTGACGGAGGTAGGCGCGCGAATAAGAACGGCACACCACGCAGGCGCAGGCCGGATCCACCGGGGATTCGTCGCGGGCATATTGGGCGTTCTTGATCAGTACCCGCCCGAACGAGGTGAAGAGCCAGCCGGTGCGGCCATGGCGGGTGGGCATGACGCAATCGAACAGGTCTATGCCGCGGGCGACTCCTTCGATGAGGTCTTCCGGTGTCCCCACGCCCATCAGGTACCGGGGCGCGGACTCCGGCAATTCCGCCACCGCCGCGTCCAGAGCCGCATGCATGGCCGGTTTGTCTTCCCCGACGCTCAAGCCGCCAAGGGCGTATCCGTCGAACCCGATCTCCGCCAACGCGGACGCCGCCCGCGCGCGCAATTCGGGATAATGCGCTCCCTGGACGATGCCGAAGAGCATCTGATCAGACCGGCGGCGGGCATCTCGGCAGCGACGAGCCCACCGGGTCGTCCGAGCCAGCGCGCTTTCGGCTGCCTCGATCGTTGCGGGATGACGAAGGCACTCATCGAGGGTCATGGCCACATCGGGGCCGAGCGATTCCTGAATTTCAACGACGAGCTCCGGCGTCAAGTGGTGCAGCGAGCCGTCCAGGTGAGACTGAAACGTCACCCCGTCATCCGTCACCTTGCACAAGGGTGCCAGGCTGAACACTTGATACCCCCCGCTGTCCGTTAAGATCGATCCCGGCCATCCCATAAAACGGTGCAGCCCGCCCAGTTCCTCGATCAGGCGGTGGCCGGGCCGGAGGTACAGGTGATAGGCATTGCAGAGGATCATCTCGAAGCCAAGGCCGGCGAGTTCCTCGGAGGAAAGCCCCTTCACGGTGGCCTGCGAACCTACGGGCATGAAAGCCGGCGTCGCCACGGTGCCGTGGGCGGTCCACAGTTCACCCACGCGAGCCCGCGAGCGTCCATCCCTGCGTAAGACACGAAACCCCGGTTCGGCCATTACATCCTCTCGGGAGCCGTGACACCGAGGATTCCCAACCCGTTCCGGATGACGGTCTGGACGCTCCGGAAGAGACACAATCGGGCGGCAGTCAAAGCAGGCGTGAGGGTTTCGCCTTTTCGGTCCCGATCGGTTTCCCGCGTAACAGGCTTGAGGGGATCCTGGCTGTCCAGTTCACGCTCGAGCACGGGTGGCAGGATCCGGTGCTTGTAATAATAGGCATGGAGGCGGGCTGCAAGATCCTGCAAGTAATAGGTGAGCCGATGCGGCTCCAACGCCTGCGCGCTCGCTTCCAGCAGCGCGGGATATTCCGCCAGAGGCTTTATCAGTTCCAGATCATCCGGCGAGTTCAGGACGGTCCAGTCAACCGATCCGGTTGCTGGCATGGCAATCGCTCTCTCCTTGGCGACCCGGAAAAGACTGGCAACCCGAGCATGCGCGTACTGGACATAGTAGACAGGGTTTTCCGCCGACTGCTGTTTGGCCAGTTCCAGATCGAAATCCAGCTGGCTGTCGGCCCGTCTGGTCAGAAAAATGAACTTCGCGGCGTCCGCGCCGACCTCCTCCACCACTTCACGCAAGGTGATCAGATCGCCGGCGCGCTTGGACATCGTCACGCGCTGCCCGCCGCGCAGCAGGTTCACGATCTGGACTAAGATCACTTTCAATCGGTCCTTCGGATAGCCGAACGCCTCCACAGCCGCCTGCATCCGGGGAATGTAGCCGTGATGATCGGCCCCCCAGATGTTAATGAGGAGGTCATATGCTGTATCCCGTTTCAACTTGTTCAAATGGTAGGCGATATCAGACGCAAGATAGGTGTACTCTCCGTCCTGTTTCCTGACGACGCGATCCTTGTCGTCCCCAAAGGCGGTGGACCGGAACCACTGCGCTCCGTCCTGCTCGAACACGTACCCCTTGGACTTGAGAACCTCCAGCGTGCGGTCGACGGCGCCCGTTTCGAACAGTTCTTTTTGTTCGCTGAACCATCGGTCGAAAGTGATGTTGAATGCTCGTAGATCAGTCTTGATGCCATCCAGCAACTGCGCACATGCCCAGTTGGTCACTTGTGGGGTCGTCAGCCCAGATACCGAGCCACCGGCTTGTTGCTGCTCACGCAACCGGTTAGCGAGATCAACGATATACGCACCTCGATAGCCATCCTCTGGAACACTAGTCTGATTCTGGACTGCGGTCACCGAGGCAACCATGAGACGTACTTGCCGGCCAGCGTCGTTGATGTAATATTCCGTGGTCACCTCATAACCGGTGGCCCGGAGAAGATTCGCCAGCGCACCGCCGAGAGCCGCCCCGCGCCCATGGCCCATGTGCAGGGGACCAGTCGGATTGGCGCTCACAAACTCCAGCAGCACGCGCTTTCCAGGGCCCAGGGTGGATCGGCCGTACTGTTCCCCTTGCGCCTCGATCTCAGCCAAGACTCGAAACCACAGGTCCCGCTTGACCGTCAGATTGATGTAGCCGGGGGGCGCCACGTCGGCACGCTCAAGCACGTCACCGTGAGAGGGCAACAGACGCTTGGAGATGATCTGCGCGATTTCCATGGGCGCGCGCCGTTCGGAGGCGGACAGGTTCATCGCTACTGTCGTGGCAAGATCGCCCCAGGCGCTTTTTTTGGGGACATCGAGAACAAGAGCCGGCAAGGTGGTCAATTTGAGGTCGCCTGAGGCCCGAGCATCCTCCAGCACTTCCCGTAACGTGGACAGGACAGTTTCCCTCACAATCCCCACGGACATTGCCCAGGCACTCCACATGACTGCGGCCCTCGAGAAACCCCCGAGGGCCGCCAAAGTGGGCCGAACTTTAACATAACGAACCGGCAATGGCAAGGCTCAGACTGCAGCGAACACCGCGTTTTGAAAGGCCTCCCACGCTATTCGCCGATCCATGTTTTCGCCTGGGCCAGGTCGTCCGGAGTGTTGATGTTGAAAAACGAGCGGAGTTCGGGATCCACCGCCGTGAACGCGGATTGGGGGATCCGATGCACCCGGAGCTCAGGGCAATTGCAGAGATCCTGGACCTTGAGAGTGCCGGCCTCGACAAGGGTGCGCAGGAACGGCAGGCACGCCTTTGAGTACACGGCATGCATGGACTGGAGCTTGCCCTCCACGTTCGGGATCACGATGTCTCCGGAGGCGGCCTGGTCAAGGACGAGCCGGATGGCCGCCGGATTGATCCATGGCATATCGGCGGCGGCGGCGAAGACCCACTCGCCGGCAGCGTAGTGCAGCCCCGTATACAGACCGCCGAGAGTGGCCTTGTCAGGAATGAGGTCCACGACAACCCTGGCTCCCAGCGACGTGAACGGCTCCACTGCGTCGGCAACGATCAGGATTTCGTCGAAGATGCCATGGTACGCATCCAAGACTCGCTGCAGGCAGGTGCGTCCGCCGATATCGAGGAACCGCTTGTCGATCCCGAGGCGACGGCTCTTTCCCCCGGCAATGATGAGACCTGTCACTTCTCTACTCCATTCCCAAAAATAAAAAAGGGGGGTGGGCCGTGCCCACCCCCCCTGAACCCTCAGCCGTTCCCCAACAGCGGGGGCTGGCTTATGACTTCTTCATCATCTTCTTCTTGCTGGCCCGACGGCGGAGGACCCAACCCTCGGCGATGATCATCCCCATTGCCAGCAAGACCGGGTACACCTTGGCTTCGACGGGAACCGGCGGCTCAAGAATGGTGTAGTAGAAGGCCGACAACGCCATCTTCAGCCCAGCATCGCCATTATGGCCGTCCCAGGCGAAGAAGACGGTCGGAATGTACTTCCCCGCTTCAAACTGAACATCGTTATCCTTGTCATCAGTCTGGAGGGCTCGCTTCATGAGGACGGTCCACCGCCCCTCTTTGAACTCACCCTTGACCAGTTTCAAGTCCCCGGTGGCCCCCATACGGTCTTCGAGCGGCTTGTCCCAGCCGGAGCCGGTATAGGCCATCAGCGTCCCGTCGGCCTCCCACTTCCAGATGTCCATATGCCGTTTCTCTTCTCCAAACAGGAAGCGCGGCTTCTCCGGAGGCGTGATCTCCTGCCACTTCGCCGGGAACTGGATGGCCACCGCGTCATTGTACACTTCGTACTTGTTCTGCTTGGCGGCGATTGAATTCTCTTCTCCTGTCGTCGGCGGCGCCTCCTCGATCGGCGTCACGGTCACGCCCGGCGCCACCTGGCTCTGCGAGCGGTCGTCCCACTGGAACAGGAAGGCGATCTCGTTCTTGTTGTACAGGGACCGCACCCAGAGATCGTCGATCCGGTTGACGAAGTTCCGAGGCTTGTGAGTGATCTGCCCTCCCATGCCAATGATCCGCCGAGGCCGATCCTGCCATTTCTTATCGTTGGGGTCAGCCGGAATCTCCCCTTCGATAGGAACGGATGGCACGACGAAATTGGTTTTCGGCTTAGCTGTCTGCGGGTCCATCTCAAGCAACTTGGAGAACGGATCGCCATCTTTTTCGCGCTCGCACACCGAATTGACAAAGTTGGCGATGTGCCACCGTTCCTCAACCGTCGTGTTGTCGGCGAAGGATGGCATGGGCGTCCCGTTCACGCCGGTTGAGAAGGTCCGGAAGATGTTCTTCACGTTGTACGGATCTTCTCTGCTCCCCCGGAAATTCCAACACTTATGCATGTTCGCCGGCTGGATCGGGAATCCCCAGTCATCCTTGAGGTTAAAGGGGTTACCATCCCCGCGGCCTTCCACCCCGTGGCACTCAAGGCACTTCTTCTCGACAAAGAGGTTGGCGCCTTTTTCAATGCTCTCCTTGCTGTAGGGAACCGGCTTCAAGGCATCCTTGTTATTGATGTCCAGGATGCTGAAGGGCTCGGTCTTGTCATCGAACTTCCGGTCCTTCACGAGCTGGGTCGTCACGAAGGACAGGACCTGCAAGCGCTGCGATTCAGTCAGGATGCCATCCCAAGGAGGCATGCCCGAGCCGGGCAGCCCGTGCGTCACGGTATCGAAAAGATCATTCTGCCCCGGAGTCGGCTTGGTGGGATCAAAGAGCGGCAGTTCCCCGCTGGCGGTATGACGGATTTTGAACGTGCCTTGATTGAAGTTTCGGGGACGCGGCCACAGCCGATCGGCGCCCGGCCCATCACCCGCCCCATCCACTCCGTGGCACCACACGCATTTCCGGAAATAAATCTTCTTGCCTTCTTCGATCATCTTGGGGTCAGGCGTGGATGGATTGGTGCCCTTGATGAATCCGGGCGACATCCCGCTGTCCGCCGTAACATCATCGGAGGTCCACAGGACTGCGATCCCGGCCCCAACTCCCACAGCGACCGCCAAGACAGCAGCAAGAAGGCCTTTCTGCGACATATTGGAGAAATAACGGTTCATTGCTTTACCCCTAAGTTGTCGGGAACGGTTAATCCCACGTCCTTGGATAGTAGCCTGTGTGCCAATACTCGAAGAGAATGACCTTCCAGATCTCATCGACCGTCAAGTGCTGCTCCCACGCCGGCATCACCGAGGCCCAAGGGAAGGCCTCTCTTGGAAGCCCGATTCCGCCCTTCGCCACGCGCCAGAACACAAAGGTCTCCTGAAGCTGTGCGATGGTGCCGGAGTCCGTGAAATTGGCCGGGATGGGATTGAAGGCAAAGGCGAACAGGCCCCGTCCGTTCAGGTTATCTCC
>CAZMPH010000022.1:6655-8327 GCA_964568195.1 uncultured Nitrospirales bacterium
AGAAATGGCAATTCTGGAAGAAGATTTGGCCGCCTTCCCGGACATATTGCAGATAGGGCGGCGCTTTTTCATCCCACGGATTCCCGTCAATGTGGGTCTTCTGGATGGTGTCCGAATACTTCCCCGCATCATCCACGCGGTATGGACTGCTCGCCGTCTGCAAGACAAAGGTCTTGCCGTGCACCTTCGTGCTGGCCGGCGGCGCCGGGTGCACCGTGCGAAGCTCGATCGGCTCATCCACGTTCGGCTTCATGCTGTTGTAGCCTAGAAACCCGACCAGGAAAGGCAACAGGACCACGATAACCGCCCTGATCATCCTCGTCGTCGCCGTCGTGGCGTCTGCAACGGCGATGATGGGCTTGCGAAAGTCCTTCCAGGACTCCTCCGTTGAGGACACCCACATGAAGATCCCGATCAGGGTCATGGCGCCAAAGATGGCCCGGACACTGAAGGGGATCGGCGGATAGATCCGATACGTGAAGTAGATGATGGAGAACAGGAACAGACCGGTCGCCTGCGCGAGCTTATTGACCTTGACCCCCGCCTTGCCCAGGTAATGGAAGGCTGCAATAAATAGAAGCGCAAAGAACCCCATTTCCCACAACATCTGCATGGGCATATAGCCCTCGACTAATTTCCCGCTCAGCATTTGTACTATCACATCCATGTCTGTTCTCCTACAATCTTGCGCCCAGTCAAGTCAGGATCCAGTTGACTATTTAATCTTCGGCGGTTCCTTGCCTTCCTCCAGTTGCGCGAGGTAGTCGATGATCTTATTAATCGCCGCCGCGTTGAGCTTTTTCCCGAAATCCTGTGGCATGATCTTGTCCGGGAACGGTTTCACCACATACGCGCTCGGCGTGATGATCGATTCCATGATGTATTCTCGCACCGACGTAGCCTTCCCCTTGTATGCCGGATCCTTCAAGCGTAAGGGGGCATTCGTCTTTTCCACCAGCTTCGGCCCGACGACCCCCTTTGCGACATCGATGCCCGGGATCATGTGGCAGGCAAAGCACAGGGCCTTGGTGAAGATCTCATTGACCGGCTCGTCGCCCGTCACGACCGGCGCACCCGGAGGCGGAGCGCCGCCCGCCGGCTCTGCTTTGGGTCGGTCGGCTTCCGGTATGAACTTCTTGTAGGCGTTGTCAATCTCTTCTGCGGACGGCGGTTCCACTCCTTCACGGGCAAAGAGCCAGGTATCCACCGCGATCAATTCATCGAGCGTCAATGCAATCGGCGGCTTGTGGATCGCCGGCATGGGGCTTTCTTTGTCATTCGTCCCCTTGACCCCGAACCCTGCCGACACGTAACAGTTGGGACAGGCATGCGATTCCGCGATATACTCAGCCGCGGTCGAAGCCGTCCCGCAACCCGGGCAGGCTTCTTTTTGTATCGTGTCTCGCTTGCTGGGATCCTTCTGGCTGTAACGTGGATCCTTCATCTGCTCTTCCGCCCGCTTCGGGACACCAAAGAGGTTAGGAGCCCGCTCGCTGAGGAAGCCCTTTTGGAATCCGTGGCAGAGAGGGCACTGCCCCTTGCCGATGGCGCCTTGCGTGCCGCTCGCACCCACGGCTCCAAAGATGATCTTCTCGCCCAAGTCGGCCCGCTCCTGCACCGACATCTGACGAACGTCCGCCGTCTTTTCTTCAGCCGGAGGCGGATCGGCCTT
>CAZMPH010000022.1:8337-21604 GCA_964568195.1 uncultured Nitrospirales bacterium
ACCAGTTCCCAAAACCGGCCAGACCGGCCGCCACAAAGAACATGAACCCGCCGATTTGGAGAAGAACTCGCACACCCTTGAAATACATTGCCATCGTAAAACAGGCGACCGTAAACATGACGAGGGAGATAGGCAGAAAGCGGGGCTCACCCGGAACCCCCGGGCTTTCATCATTGAAATTGGTAGCGTAGTTGGCGATCGCGATAAAAACCATCGAGTAACCGAGGAGCCCGACAATGGTCTTGAACACGAGTTCGCCCTGATGGGGATCATTCTTCCGCCCAAATTGGAAATACAGCAGCAGGGCGGCGATCACCAAGCCGCCCGGCCAGCCCAAGGAAAACGCTTTCCGCATCAATTGTGTAGCGCCCGAGTCCGGCAAGATGGTCAATACGGCCCCGATGGCCCCGGCAATGATCAGCGCCGTGATGCCACCCAACACCTTCGTGTTAAACATTCACTCCTCCATCGCACGCCGCCGCGAGGGAAGCAGTTCCCTCGCGGCGGCGCATCATCCCAAGTAATTAGCGTATCGCAGTGAGACTATGATTAATGGCTCCCGGCCGGTACCGGCACCTTCTGCCCAGCAGGAGCAGTCGCCGGAGCCTTCTTGATACCCAACGACCCGAGCCAGAACACGAACAGGATCGTCACCCAGAAGAACAACACGTTGAACGAAATCATGTTCGCGCCAAACCCGATGGTGTGGGTGAACGCCCATGGGGAGTTATCCCGCATGATCTCATTGACATGCCAGAACAACCGCACGGACGACCGGATGTACCCCATCAGGCCCATCATCCAGGTAAACGCCGTGGCCAACATGATCAACGCATACTGGGACCGCACCGAGATCTGACCCCACACCGTGGGGCCCAACTCCTTCGCGCCCTTCAACATGACGGAGTTGAGGAGAACCCCGATGAAGAGGCACGACAAGGTCGTTGCTACCTGCGGCACAGAGAGCCCTACTCGAACGTTGGCCGGTATGTAGTACCCGTAGATCGCCAGCCAGATAATGTTGACGAAGGCCATCGTGAACAAGCCGAACAGGAAGGCGTCCCCCAGCGGCGCCCATTTCACCGTCGGGACCTTGTTGCCCCGCTGATACATGATGAAACTCAATACCGTCGTAGTGATGATGGTATTGATCGCGCCGTTCTTGGCCGACATGACTCCGTAATTCCCCAGCACCGGATGCTGCTGTCCGCCCATGGCCTTCAGCTCGGCGGGAGTCATGACGATCGTGTGCGGCGTCAGCCACACGATGAAGCAGGTGATGAGCACGAACACCATGTACTTTATGTACTTCTGGTAGCGCTCGGCACCGCGCATCCGCTCCATCCCCTGCCACAGATAGTAGTTGGTGGTCAGGAACAGGGCGCCGATCATCACGGCCTGGATGATGAAGAGCCAGGCCAGGAGACCGCCCATAAGCGTGATCCCCATCTGCTGCCGGTAGGCGTACACTTCACGCATGAGCCAGTAGCCGGCGAAGGGGAGCGGAATCAGGAAGCACACACCGATGAACATCGCGACATAGCCCATCCAGTCATAGTGCGCACGTTCCTCGTCGGTCTTCGACGTGAGGAACCGATAGGCCGCATAAGCCGCCACCACGCCGCCGCCGAACGCCATGTTCCCCAGAAGCCGGTGCACGTTGATCGGGTTCCAGAGGGTCGTATGGATGACGTGCCAGACGTTGCCGAGATACCGGCCATCAGCATCCACGCCGGCCGGGGATTGCATGAAGGCGATCCAGGAGTTGGCCAGCATCATCAGAACGGTCCCGATCACGTTCAGCATCACCGACATGCTCACATGGACCCACTTTAGAAATCCCTCTCTCATCTTGTCCCAACCGTAATAATAGACATAGAGGGTGCCACTCTCCGCTATAAAGAGCAGCGCGTAGGTGGCCATCACCGGCCGGAAAATGCCCGAGAGATATGTGAAGAAAGTGGGATAAAGCGTGAGGAAGGTAAAAATGACGATCCCACCCAAGAGCGCCGTGAGGGAATATGCGGTCAGGCTGATCTTGACAAAATCATAGGCGAGCTGGTCGTACTTTCTGCCCAGGGCCTTATCCTTGCTGATGATGCCAAGGTATTCGACCACCATACAGAAGATCGGGACCGCCAGCACAAAGCTTCCGTAGTAGAGATGTTGCTGAAGACCTACCCACAAGAGTACTCGGCTTTCAAAATTGTACCGGGGATAGTCCTTGGGGCCATCGGTCAACTTCGGCGCCGGCGCTCCGACCACCGGCCCTTCGGTTTTGAACCAGACATCACGGGACTTCTCGACAGGCTTGGCATCAGCAGCAGGTTGGGCTGCTGGCGGCGCCGCCGAGGCCGCCGGAGCTGGTGCGCCCCCACTTGCGCCAACCGGAAGAGACAGAAACAGGGGCAACAGCAGAAGCCCCACAAACGTCCCCAGCGCTAAGAAAGCCCAAACCTTTTTTCGGGCTTGCTTATTCAAGGTAGCCATTGCTTACCTCCCTTACACTCACAGTATTGTAAAGGTCGCAGGCTTAAATTCGACAGAAAAACCAACGCAAGTTCGCATCTATTATTTCCGGAACAGGTAAAAGTAGTCCAGCCCTTGGATATCCATCGCGAACCAATCCAAAAACGTGAAATAGGCCGTAGCCAAGATTAACGAGCCGATCACAAACGCGACCTTCTTTCCAGTGCTGATCTGACTAACTTGCTCAACCATATATCCTATCCCCTCCGCTCACCGAAGTTTCCCAAACTTTCCGGCCTCATGCGATCAGCATGGACACTGAATTGCATTGAACCAATAGAAAAACCAGACAGCGCAGGCACACGTGAGATAAAACATGAACTTCCCGAGCCTAAGCTTCGACACGACAAACTTCCCCATCCTGAAATATTCGACGTCCTTGACGCCAGACGACCCAACTGCTGCTTCTGCCATGGATTCCCCTCTTTATAAAGACGAAAAGAGTTATTCTCAGCGCACACCGAAACCTGTTTCGCTACCTTGACAGCCCATCAGGGATTATGCTACTCACATTTCCACTTTTGGTTTTGGACGAGGCATAAAAAATGAGCAAAGACCCAAGACTATTTGACATTATAGTTTTGGCCGGGATGGTTGTCAATATTATTCTTGCCGTCTTCCTGCTGATCTATTACTTCGATTTATTATAGAGTTAGCTCGTCTTCTCACCCTTGTTGGTTAAGCCTTCAGACCCACTCCTGGCACAACGAAATCCGATGGTCTCGCGCCTGAAATTAAAGCCGATCGGTGTGTCCCTCAAGTTGTTGATTACCTCCACTTTTCCCTTCAGCCTGACGGTGAGCCTCGTTTCCTTCCCGGCCGTTTCCCACGACGCTCCCCTGATCACCTTGAACCCTCCTGTTTCAGGCCCCCTCGGATTCGGCGTCGTCTCCCTGTAAGCGTCTTCCTGGTACCAGTCCGCGACCCATTCCATGGCGTTCCCGGTCATGTCGTATACCCCATAAGAGCTCTTATCTAGCAGGAAACTTCCCGCGGGGGCCGTGAACTCATAGGAATCAGGATTCCCCGTATTGGCGGCCCCTGGCCTGTCCTCACTTCCCCAAGGAAACAAGAGTCCTTGCGGCCCTCGGGCCGCCTTTTCCCATTCGGCCTCAGTCGGAAGGCGCGCACCACGATAGCGACAATATGCATTCGCTTCATTCCATGACACATTCACTATCGGCTGGTTAGCTCCACTCAATTTTTCAAAATTCTTGACGTACCGGGTGAGCGGCTTGGGACTCTCCGTCGCCGCCACGAAGGCCATGTACGCCCCATAAGCCACCTCGTGACGATCGATCCAGTACGCATCGAGCATGATTCGGCCTTCAGGCTTCTCATCAAACCCCCCACCGTTGTAACCACGAAGAAACTCACCCGCCGGGATGAAAACCATATCGTCCTTAATAGGTTGAGAGGCGGCAGTGGGAACACTCGGGAATTTCGCTATTTCGGCAGGTTTCCCGCTAGCGTTACCCCCGACCTGGACTTGCCGGTAGTCAGAATTAAGACGAGTGGCCAGTTTTTCGAAGAGCGCCGCAAGGTCTTCATGATAAATTCCTGCTAACGGTATTCCGGCGAAAACCAAAGTGACGAGGAAGAAAGCCCACTTCAGACGTTTATCAAGCATGGATCACAGCCGCGACGCCTCGCTCCGGTCAGGGGCCGCTTTTGGCGCACCGAAAGCCGATGGTGGCGTCGGTCCGCCAAAGCTTCGCCTGAAAGCGTTTAGCGATTCTGGCCCCGGTCGGAGACTCCCGCCAAGACCCTCCCCTGATCACCTTGTTCTGCCCTTCTTCCGGTCCCTTCGGGTCCCGATAAATAGTCTTGGCGTAATACTTGTCGTCATAGGTGTCGGCCACCCACTCCGCCACATTCCCTGCCATATCATGCAGCCCGTAGGGACTGCGTCCGGCCTCGAATTTTCCCGGCGGGGCCAAGTATTGGAAACCGTCTTCCTCACCATCCAGGTTGGCATGCTTTGGACTTATTGTATCGCCCCACGGATATTTCCGGTTTCCCTCACCTTTCGCCGCCTTCTCCCATTCAGCCTCGGTCGGCAAACGCTTGCCGGCCCATTGGCAATAGGCCGCAGTGTCAAGCCAGGACATCCCCATCGCCGCAAGTTCCGGCTTAAGAATCTTGGACGGATCGTCATCGAACACCGGAACGAAGGGCTTGCCCCGCTTCGTCATTTTGACGAACCGTTCATATTCAGCTTGGGTGACTTCATATTTATCCATGTAATAGGTGGAAAGGTAAATTTGATGTTCCGGGGCCTCATCGTAGTCTCCCTCTTTGCTGCCCGTCTTAACGGCCCTTCCGGAATCTCAATCATCTCACGTCCGTCATCCCCGACAATCGTTTTGTAGAGGCTGAAGTCCTCTACGGCAACAGGTGCGGGTGCCTGAGGAGTCGCCGGTATCTGCGTCAACAACTCTTTGTTCTTGGCCGAGTGCCGTGACAAAGACATCATGCTGGCCACCATCAGAAAAAACGCCAGGAATGTGGCGCCGACCCCGATCATCAGCCACTTGTCCTTCATTGAGGATTCTCTCCGTCGGAGGGCAAGGATTCAGCAGCCGGGGTCTGTCTGGATTGCTTCCACAATTCCAGCAACATTCCCATTTGCACGCCGAGAAACCCACCCATCGCCCCGCCCGATGCCGCCCCTAATGGGACCGTGGCCCTCCCGGACACCAGACCGGCAAGACCGCCCCCTAACAGGGCTCCACACACAATGCTGATAAAGAACCGACGACCGCCCAGCAGTCCGATCAGGAACCCGAACGTGAGCCCCACGGTAGTCGCTATCGCCATACCCGCGGTCGTTCCCCAATAGTATCCGATCGCCGCCCCTACGATACCGAAGACCACAGCGCCGAACAGCATATCCAGGGTGATGCGCCCGCACTGACCATGCATGCTCGTCTCTCTCGACATCAATTTATTCCTATTGTTTGGCTAGCTTAATGCTGCCGAAGTCGAGCTCGATCCCCGGCCCGGTCACCAGCGAAATGCCCCAGGCTTGGGGAGCCGGTTCATGATTATGGATTCGCTTGAAGTCTTCATACGCGTTCACCCGCTCCTCGATCCACTCCCCCACCTTATCCTGATTGTTACGCAGCACGATTTGAGCCGGCCGGAAGAACCCGCCTTCCACGACCGTTCCCTTTGCCAGGTTGGGGCTCCAGATGTATTTGGTATTGACCGGAATGCCGAAGAAGTCCTGATCCAGCGAGATGAAGAGAGCAGCTACGGGCTCGGTGCCGGTTATCGGGCTCCGCGCACGCCAGCGCCAAGTGACGACGGGATCGGCTTTCGGGTCCCAGGCGATGCGCTTGAAAATGCGCAGACGCGAATCGACGCCTTTGGTCTTCAGAAAGGTCTGGTCTCCATCCCGGCGAACCACGTAGGCCTGACGCGTCATCGCCTCACTTCGGCTCGCCTGCCATCCCTGAGGGAACCCGTCGGATTCGCCTTTCAAAAAATCTTCCAGAACCTGCTCGGCCGGATTCTGGGACGGCACGGGCTGTCCCATGACGACCACATGACTGATAAGAAGGGCAGATGCAGCGGTCAAGGGGAACAGGGCAAGGACCTTCAGCGGCCGCCGGCCGACAGGGCCGCGCTGTTCAGGGCGGGCTGGAGCTTCAGCCATCGCGGAGAAGCACCTCATTCGACATGGCGGGAGTGAAGGATTGCTCTCGCTGAGGCACCGTCCCGGCCCAGAGCCGCTCGGGCGCTTCCGCCTGAGCGAGCGTGCGCTGGCTGATCCAGAACACCCCCAGCAGCAAAATCCAGAACAACGTCATATTGAGGGTGACCATACCGGCCGCGAACCCGAATCCAGGCGTGAACGCCCAGGGCGATCCATCGCGCATGACCTCATGGACATGCCACCCCAAGCGCCCGGAGGAACGAATGAAGCCCATTAAGCCCATGACCCATGTAAAGGCCATCCCGAGAAGGAAGAGGGTCATTTGCCCTCGTACCGGCATCCTTCCCCAGATAACCGGCCCGATCGGTGCGGCTCCCCGCAGAAGCGCGCGGTTCACCAGAAGCCCGACGAGCAGCGCGGTCAGAGTGCTGATGGCCTGCGGGAGGGAGAGCCCCACTCGAATATTCGCAGGAAGATAAAACCCATACACTGATAATCCAATGACGTTCGCAAGCGCGCCGACGAAGACCGCTCCGATAACGAGGTTGCCCATCCGCACCCACCGCGCCGTAATGACCTTGTTCGCACGCTTATACAGGATGTAGCTGAGCGCCGAAAGGAGGATCATGAGATTAATGGCGCCGTTCTTCGCCGACATGACCCCGTAATTCCCAATCACTGGATGCTGAGCCCCGCCCATGGCCTTGGCTTCCTCAGGCGTCAGAACCAGCGTATGCGGCGTGAACCACACCAGGAAGCTGACGATGAGTCCATAGAGCAGGTACTTGATGTACCGGTGGTATCGTTCGGCTCCCGGCATCCGCGCCATCCCCTGCCACAGATAGTAATTGGCACCGATGAATAGCGCGCCGACAACAATCGCCTGGAGGACAAACATCCAGGTCAGCATTCCGCCCATCATCGTCACACCCAACTGCTGACGGAATTCATACACCGACCGCATCAGCCAGTAGCCGGCAAACGGCATGGGGATCAGCGCCGCCATCGTGATGAACAGGAAGACGTATCCCATCCAATCGTAATAGCCCTTCTGGTCCTGGTTCTTGGCCGTGAGAAACCGGAACGCGGAGTACCCGAGCACCACGGCCCCGCCGGTCATCATATCGGCCAGGAACCGATGCACGTTGAACGGATTCCACAGGGCCGTGTGGAGCGTATGCCAGGCATTACCAAGAAACCGGCCCGCCTGATCCACGCCGGCCGGGGACATCATGAAGGAAACCCACGAATTGGCAAGAAACAGGAGGATAGTCCCGAAGACGTTCAACACCACCCCGAACGCCGCGTGAATCCACTTAAGTCCGCCGGCGCTCATCCGGTCCCAGGAATAGTAATACAGATAGATTGCCCCGCTCTCGGCCAGAAAGACCATCGCGTAGATGCCCATCATCGACTTGAACACCCCGGTGATATACCCGAAGAACGCCGGATAGAGCACGACCAACGCGATGACCAGACTCACCCCGAGCAAGGATGAGATGGAAAAGGCGATCAGGCTGATCCGGAGAAAATCCCTGGCAAGGCGGTCGTACCGTACTGCGGTCACGCGATCGCGAGTCCGGAGCCCCATGACTTCGATAATGAGGCAGAAGATCGGCAAAGCCAGCACGAACCCGCCGAAATACGTGTGCTGTTGGGTCACGATCCAAATCACGAGCCGGTTGTCCAGGTTGCCATAATGCGGATACTCAGCCGAGCCTGGACGGGGCGCAGGCTCGCTCGCCGGGTGGCCCGTGGTGCCGTAGTAAATGTCCGTTCCGGGAGGAACTTGAAGGGACGGACCGGGCTCGCTTGCCTCGTTGACTTGGCTGCTGTAGGCGTTCTGCCCGGCGCGGGCCGGTTCCCTCGCATCTATTCCCAAGAGCAGGATCAGGAATAACACGAGCTGACAGCATGAGGGAATCAGTCGCATCAGTTTCTCACGCTCCGCTTTCATGGTCAGGCTTTCTTGGAGGTCAGGATGCCCAAGATGAAGGGACACCGAAGCAACGAGGGAGAAATTGTAGCATGAAGTTTCTCTTCCTGCCACCGCGACCGGCCCAGATAGTAGCCGTAAAGGCTCATGAGCCCACCGATCCCTGCCGTGACCAGAACCCGTACCCAGATCGGCGGATACGGGATGGCCAGCAGGAAGCTGATCGCGCCCAGCGTCATGAGGTAATACGTCCAGCCGAACGTCAGGCCCGGCCACATGAAGAACCTCAGCAGTTCCCGCCAAGAGTATTGCATGAGGCCTTCCCACGCTGTCATCGCCGGCTGAAGCCCTTGGACAAAGGCCAGCGTGCAGGCCATTCCGACAAGGATCCCGATGACCCCAAGATGTCCCAGATCCGTCGCCACGATCGGCGCGATCGCCACAAGCCCCATATACGCCAGACCGACCGCAAGGGTCGCAGCCGCGACCGGCGCCGCCCACAGGTCGCCACGACCGGTCACGAGCGCCCACAGCGCTTTGCCGTCCGGAAAGGTGACGAAGGGCCGCCCCTGCTGCCGGAGGAGATGCAGGTGCCCGATCTCGAACGCATCACGCGCGACCGACGTCGACGCGATGATCAGGGCCATCATCGCGGGACCATCAGGGTGCTCGAAATAACTGTAGGTGGCGACCTTGAGCAAGGCCAGGACCATCAAGGACAGCTGGACCGCATACAGAAACCCGATCCGGAGTCCTACCCATGACAGACTCTGGAAGTCTCGTTCGCGGATCAATTCGACAAACCGGCGCTCCCGGCCATACGCATAAGCAACAAGGGCGACTACAACAGAGAACAAGCCGCTGGCCAGAAGGAGGGAAACAATATCGGCGTGCCAGCCCATAACCTGGAGGAACTTGTAGAGGGCGTATGCGAACAACCCGGGGAACAGCATCAGAATCCGTTTGCGCTTGCGGAAACCGTCTTCCGTGACCGCAACCGTCAGCGCCGGCACCACGCGCATGGTCATCCGATGCAACATAGGCCGGCCTATTGCCTTCCTCTCATCCCGAGGAACTTCGCCTTCGCCTCGTCCATCAACGCTTCGGTGACCTCCGACAGGCCCTGCTCGATGGCCATCCGTTCAATTTCCACCTTGGCCATGGACCGGATCGGCGCCGGGACATTGGCCAGCCGGTCCTTCGCCGTCGGCGACCAGGACACCTTCCCGCGAAGACGGGCCTCCTGGAACAGCGCGACGGTAATCAGCGCACGGCCTTCTTTCGCGGCATAGGACTCGACTTCCTCGCGGACCAACGATTCGACGTAAGGGGGAAGCCTGTCGAGTTCATGGCGAGCTTCGTTCGACCACAGAGTCCGCTCCACAAGCGGCGTGATTTCCTCCAACCTGCCCGATGCCGTCACCCAGTTCGCGCACTTCGTGCAGCAGAGCCGAAGGTGATAGGACAACGGCGACTCCTCCTCCAGCGCCTTGGCTTCCATCACAGCCCCGCAGCAGCATCTCGCATTCATCAGGAAATCCGAATCAGCCGATTTTGCCGGGGTACAAAATATAGAGCATCGTATACGTGATGGTTCCGGTGACGAAGAGGATGCAATAGATGGTCATCGTGAAGCGCCCCAAGGCCCGGTGGCGCTTCTCTCCATCCGGCCAGAACCGCTCGATGGTCTTCTCAACACCCAACACCAGTCCGACGACGAGGAGACCGGAAAGGTACACGATGAAGCGCCGGAGCGAGAAGTCCGTGCCCAATCTCGTGCCGACGACCGCGTACAGCCCAAGGAGGACGCCCCCGCTGACCAGGAAGATTCTCATTAATTTCTCTTTCCGGACCACAAGTTCGCCTGATCGGAGCCGCCGGCTGCCGCCGACGATTTGTTGCGCGCGGAAGCCGAGGATGATCATGTAGATCGCCATGATCAGCCCGATGATCACCAACGTAATATGAAACGTCAGGAGTGGTATGAAGACTCGGTAGTATAGGAAGTCGGACCCGCCGAATCCCGTCCTCCCTTCAAACGCCAAGACCCCTAACTGGCGGAACAGGTAATAGCTGGTGAAGAATCCAAGCATCGCAATCATGCCGCCGAGGACAAGCCAGTGGTGCGCGTTGCCCAGTTTCTTCCGTGCCTGGATCCACCCGATGATGAACAAGCCGGTAAACAGCATGGCCATGAGCTGGCTGAGGTCCGCTCCCAGCGTCGCGGCGGTCCCCAGGAAACCGGGTCGCGTGAGCAGTTCCTTCATTTGACTCCCTGCACCAAGGTGGATCGCTCCATCTCATCGATCGACGTGAACCCGGCGTCCTTCAGCCATCGGACGGCTTCGGCGATGGTGTAGCACCGCCCTTTTTCGGTGTTGACCAGGATGTGCACGGCGAACACGGCGGTCCAGGCTGGGCTCGTCCCGTTTTCATCCAAGAAGCGATCCTTGATGACCAGCCGGCCCGAAGGAGCCAGCGCGCCATGAACCTTCCGCACCAAGGCTGCGTTGGCCTCAGAGCCCTGGTAGTGCAGGATGTCCGACATGAGCACGGCGTCGTACGGACCACCCAAATCATCACGATTAAAATCGCCGGGCATAAGACGAATACGCCCTTCCAGGCCGGCTTCTTTGACCAGACGTTCGGTTGTATGCAGAGTCTCCGGCAGATCGAAGATGGCGGCGGTCAGGCCCGGGTACGCCTGACAGAAGGCCATGGCATGCGTGCCAGCCCCTCCTCCCAAATCCAGGAGAGACCGAGCGCCGCTGAGATCGATTTGTTTGGCGAGCGTCGGGGCATGCTGGAGCGCCACGCGATGGAGGACCATCAGAACATTTTCCGCCAACCGCGGATCCGTACGAAAAAGATGGTCCTGCACAGGGGAACGCCCGGTGCGTACCACCGATTCAAGCTGGCCCCAATTGTCCCACTCGGCTTCCTGCAGCAGCAAAAGATGGCCGGCGTACTTGGGGCTCTCCTTCACAAGAAACTCCTGGGCTTCGGGCGCGTTGGAATATCGCTCACTCGTTTTGCGAAGGAGCCCGATCGAGACCAGCGCATTCATCAGAAGCGCGGTGGCCTGAGGATCGGTCTGCAGCCGACGGGATACCTCCACAGTAGTCCCCCCTCCCCCAGCCAACGCCCCAAAGACATCCAGCTTGACCGCGGTCAGCAGAACCTTGCTTTCCCAGTAGTAACCGAGCTGAAAGATCTCGGCCAGCGAGAGCGTCCGCGCCACTCGACCTCCTTCATCACTGATGAAACAATGGATTCTATGTCAACCCTCGTGGCGAAGGCAAGGAACGGAATCACTCCCGCGGCAGGCAAAAAAAGAGGCGGCGGAACGTCCATTCCGCCGCCTCGAATAACTGACGTCGACAGCTATGCAGTTACGGTTTAAATTCGAACTTGGCCGCTGCCGACGCGCCGTCCTTCACTTCGATTTCCTGCTCGATCGGCTTGCCCTTGTTCAGGGCCGGGTGCCAGGCCACCACCTTGTACTTGCCGGCCGGTACATCCTTGATCTCGAACTTCCCGTCCTCGTCTACCACGGCATAGTGCGGGCTGGTGACGGGCAAGGCCCAGAACTGCATGAACTCGTGCTGGTCGCAGATCAGCTTGAAGATGTCCGCCCCAGCCTTAGGCGAATTTGGCTTCAGCGGCTTGTCGAGCCCTTTTCCCTTCTCCGGTAGCGCGATGTTGAAAATGGTAGCGGATCCGGGGCTGCCAATTTTTACCTTAAATGAATGAGGGTTATGCAGTACACCCTTCACCGACTTCGGATCATCGGGGTCCGCATCATTGTTCATGACACGGAAAGATTTTTGATCCGGCACGATCACCCCGGTGTAGGGCTTGAACTCGCAGATCTCGGACTGGATGTCCTCGCCCCTGAACTCGGCCACGAATTTCTCATCGGTGATCCCGGTCACCGCCACGACCGCGTTCTTCAAACCGCCGTCCTTGCCGACCTGCACTTCGTGGAGCAACCGCTTCTCGCCCTTGGCGTCCTTGTTCTCGTTCTTGACGCAGAATTTCGGATTGGGGAACTTCGAGAAGAGGAACTCCTTCGGCGCCGGGGCCTTGCCCGCAAACGACACTTTCCCTTCGACCGTCCCGCCCGCCCACGCCGTCATCGGGGCAGCCAGGAGCGCGATCGCACCAATGGCGATCACTGTAAACGTTCCAATCTTCATGGCCCAGACCTCCTTCACTTAATAGTTACGACCCCGAAAGAAAGATCTATAGTTCCTATACACGAAACTCCATTTTCTTGGAAAAGGCATTTCGGCTACCGCGCAGAGGGCCCCCCGGGGCCCGCGGTCCGAGCCGGTTCACCCGGCGCTTCGGTTTCCGCCGTACGCGTGTCCGGACCCTGCGGGGTCAACGGCTGAATCCGCCGATCCCCGGCGGGCAAGACTTGGAACACCCCCCACTGCCCGGCGTTCATGAACGCGGGCCGCTGGTTCTTCCAGAGATAATCGCCGACCACTTTATTCGGTCCGCCCGCCCCGCCGTGCAGGTAGGCGTTGATCACTTCGGAGCCGCCGAACTCCATCGTGCTCACGAGATCCGCGCCCTTCATGTACGGCTCATGCGGCCACTCGTGGCCGTCGATGGTGAAAAGCTGGACCTGCTCGCTGAAGACCCCGAGCACATGAATCGCGACCTGATCGCCCAAATGAGCCTGCAACGTCGGCGTGGCGGGAACTTCCCCGGCCTTGACGCAGCTGAAAACGTCCGCCACCGTGCAGCCCTTCTCGATGCGGTACGCCGTCGGTTCGGACCGGTAGTTCACGGTCGAAATGCCGGCGCTCTGCTGGATGTACGGCATGAAACTCACGCCGATGATGTTGTCCTCGTCCTGGAACATCAGCGAGAACGACCGGTAATTCTGACGGTTCTCGTTGCCTGGAATCGTCCGGTCCACGATGACATCCGCCCGCCAACTGCTCTTCAGGCTGACGTCCTCGCCCGTGACCGGATCCCGATACTTGGAACCCTTCGGCCCAATGATGATGGATCCGAAGAGCCCATTGCGTGGATTCTCGACGACATTGCCCCAGTCCTGAATCATGGCGGCCAGCTCGCCGTACTCCGGATGCGCATAATAGGTGTATGTGCGGCTCTGGCCCGGG
>CAZMPH010000023.1:0-229 GCA_964568195.1 uncultured Nitrospirales bacterium
CGCTTCCATGATGGCCTGGACCTGCATCCGGGTGATCTCCGGCATCGTGATGCCGAGGCGGCACCCGCGGAGGCCCAGCATCGGATTGAACTCATGCAGCTCCTCGATGCGGGCCAACAGCTTTTTCTTTTCTTTGATGGTGGCCGGGTCGGCCCGGTTCAGCTCCATGCGCGCGATTTCCACCATCAGATCCTCGCGCTTCGGGAGAAACTCATGGAGCGGCGGGGCG
>CAZMPH010000023.1:239-7156 GCA_964568195.1 uncultured Nitrospirales bacterium
CCCTTCATCGCCCGGTACAACCCGATGAAGTCGCTCTTCTGAAGCGGCAGGAGCCGGGCGAGCTCCCGCTCCCGGTCTTCCCGGGTCTTGGCGAGGATCATCTTCTGCATGATCGGGACGCGGTCCTCGGCAAAGAACATGTGCTCGGTCCGGCAGAGCCCGATGCCCTCCGCCCCGAAGCCGCGCGCGATCAGCGCCTGGTCGGGGACGTCCGCATTGGCGCGCACGCCGAGCGTCCGGAACTCGTCGGCCCACTTGAGCAGCGTGGAGAAGTACCGGTACTTCTCGGACTGCTCCGGCTCGAGATGGCCCTGGATCACCTGGATGATCTCGGACTCCACGACCGGAATCTCTCCCGCATATACGGCGCCCGTAAAGCCGTTGATGGAGAGCGCGTCCCCTTCCTTGAGCGTGGTCGATCCGAAGCGGACGACTCCATCATGGCCGACGTCCAGCGCTTCGCAGCCCGCCACGCAGACCTTGCCCATCTGGCGCGCCACGACGGCCGCGTGAGAGGTCATGCCGCCCTTGGCCGTCAGGAACCCCACCGAGGCGCTCATGCCGTGGATGTCGTCCGGACTGGTCTCGCGGCGCACAAGCAGCGCCCGCTCGCCCTGCTCCTTCATCTCCACCGCGCGTTCGGGCGTCAGCGCGATCTTGCCGGCTGCGGCGCCGGGTCCGGCGGGCAGGCCTTTGCCTACCGCCTGGTGCTGGGACTCCTGTTTGGGATCAAAGATGGGATACAGATATTGGGCGAGCTGCTCCGGGCCGACGCGCATCACCGCTTCGCGCTTGTCGATCACGCCTTCCTTGACCAGATCCACCGCGATCCGGACCGCCGCGATGCCCGTCCGTTTTCCGACGCGGGTCTGCAGCATGTAGAGCTTGCCTTCCTGGATCGTGAACTCCAGGTCGAGCATGTCGCGGTAATGGCGCTCCAGCTTCCTGTACGTGGCCATGAGGTCCTGGTAGGCCTTCGGGAGCGGCTTGGCCAGGGCCTCGATCGGCAGCGGCGTGCGGATGCCCGCGACCACGTCCTCGCCTTGCGCGTTCAAAAGGCACTCGCCGAAGAACTTCGGGTTGCCGGTGGACGGATCGCGCGTGAAAGCCACGCCGGTGCCGCTGGTGTCCCCCATGTTGCCGAACACCATCGCCACGACGTTCACCGCCGTGCCCCAGTCGTCCGGAATGTCGTACAGCCGCCGATACGTGACGGCGCGCGCGCCGTACCAGGAATTGAAGACGGCGTTAATGCCCATCTTGAGCTGGTCGTAGGGGTCCTCGGGGAAATCCCGCCCAGTGTCTTCCTTCACGATCTTCTTGAAGCGCACGACCAGGTCCTTGAGAGCCGCCGCTGTCAGGTCGGTGTCATGGACCACGTGCGTCTCGGTTTTCTTGTCCTTCAGCGCGTCCTCGAACCGCTCCCTCTTGATATCCATGACGACGGTCGAAAACATCGTGATGAATCGACGGTAGGCGTCGAAGGCGAACCGTTCGTTCTTGGTTTTCTTGATGAGTCCCTGCACGGTCCGTTCGTTCAGCCCCAGGTTGAGGACGGTGTCCATCATCCCCGGCATGGAGGCGCGCGCGCCAGACCGCACGGAAACCAGCAGGGGGTTCGCCGGATCGCCGAACTTCGCCCCCATGGCCGACTCCAGCCGCTTCATGTACCGCAAGACCTCTTCCCAGAGCCCCGGAGGAGGTTTTTTCTTGTTCTTGAAGAACGCCACGCAGGCATCGGTGCTGATGGTGAAGCCGGCGGGGACCGGCACCTTGAGGTTGGTCATCTCCGCCAGGCCGGCGCCTTTGCCGCCCAGCACATCCTTCATGCCGGCTTTACCTTCGGCTTTGCCGTTCCCGAAGAAATAAACGAATTTCCTAGTCGCCACGCTGACCTCTATATCTAAATTTATGGTTTAAAGCTTGAATTATAAGTTATTGTAATAATTATGTCTCAATGTTTACTTTAGAAAAATCAGCGTACTGCCTGAACAGGTTTCGCACACGGACCAGCAGGGCCAGCCGGTTTCGGCGAACGGCCTCGTCCTCGGCCATCACCATCACGCCCAGAAAGAACGCGTCGATGGGGGCCTTGAGGGTCACCAGCACATCGAGCGCGTCCTTGAACTTCCCTTCCTTGATCAACCCCGGGACGACGTCTTCCGCGGCGCGCACCGAGACATGGAGCCCTCGTTCGACCTCTTCCTGCAACCGGGCATCATCCACCTTGTCATCGGCATGGGATTTGGTGATGTTCTCCGCCCGCTTGTAGGCGACGAGCAGCGACTCGAACTCGGCTCTGGCCGCGAAGGCCTGGAGGACCCGAACCCGCACCACGATGTCCAACGGATCAAACGTGCCGGATTGCCAACGCGACAGGACCGCCTCGACCAGATCGCCCCGCAGCTTCGCCACCTCCTGGCAATAGTGCCGGAGCCGCTCGCCGAAAAACCGCCGGAGCTCGGCTCCCGCCTTCTCCTCGACGGGAATTCCCTGCTCCTTCACCAGCCGCAGGGCATCCTGGATCGTCTGGTTGAGGCTCACGGACAGCTTCCCTTCGATCAGGATCCGGACGACGGCATAGGCGTGGCGCCGCAGGGCGAAGGGATCCTGAGAGCCGGAGGGCACGAGCCCCACGGCGAAGAAGGCGGCAACCGTATCGAGCCGGTCGGCCAGCGAGAGCAGCCTGCCGGCTAGGCTGCCCGGGATCGCATCGTCGGCGAATCGGGGCAGGTAATGCTCGGCGATCGCGTCGGCCACTTCCTTCGGCTCCCCGTCATGACGGGCATACTCGCGGCCCATGCTGCCCTGGAGCGTCGGGAACTCCCCGACCATGCCGGTCACGAGATCGGCCTTGCAGAGCTTGGCGGCCTGCCGGCAGTGCTCGAGGGCATCGAGGTCGCCGAGGGTGTCGGCCAGCTTGGCGGCCAGCGCCATGGTCCGTCCCGCTTTCTGATGGAGCGTGCCCAGCTTCTGATGGAAGGTGACTCCCTTGAGCTTCTCAACCCGGCTTTCCAACCTGACCTTGCGGTCCTCGTCGAAAAAGAACTTGGCGTCCGCCAGACGGGCCGCCAGCACCCGCTCGTTGCCGGCCCTGATCGTCGCCTCGCTGCCGCGCATGTTCACCACGGCGACGAAATACGGAAGCAGGCCCCCGTCCTTGTTCAGAAGGGAGAAGTAGCCCTGGTGCTCTTTCATGGAGGTCATGAGCACTTCCTTGGGAAGGGCGAGGTATTGCTGCTTGAAGGTCCCGATGAGGACCTGCGGCATCTCGACCGAGAACACCGCCTGGTCCAGCAACGCATCATCCCGATGCAGCAGCCTCTTCTTCTGTTTGGCCATCCGATCCAACTGCGCAACGATCTTCGCCCGCCGCTTGTCGGGATCCACAATCACGCCGGCCTTCTCCAGGGCGCTTTCGTAGGAGCGAAAGTCTTTAACGCGTAGAGGACGTCCCGGCGATAGAAACCGGTGGCCGATGGTCGTATCCCCGGCCTTCAACCCTGCGAACTCGAACCGGACCGGCTTGCCGCCATAAATGGCCAACAGCCAGCGGATTGGCCGCGCGAACCGGGTGCCTGACTCGTTCCACCGCATGGTCTTCGGAAACGAAAGACCACCCACTAACTCGGAGAGCAACCCAGGCAGGAGCTCGGTCGTCTTGCGGCCGGGATCCTTCTTGACGGCGAAGAGGTACTCACCCTTCGGCGTCGTCCTGACCTCCAAGGTCTTGACCGGTATGCCTTGCGAGCCCGCAAAGCCGATCGCCGCCTTGGTCGGCTTTCCCTGGGCATCGAACCCGACCGCCTTCGACGGGCCCACGACTTCGGACGCGATAGCTTCCTGATGATCCGCCACTCCTTGTACCCAAAGCACCAGACGGCGGGGCGTCCCCAGAGTCTTTACGGTCCCGTGTGACAGACGGGCTTCCTTGCACAGTTGCGCGGCCCGGTCGTTTAAGCCGGCGAGCGCCGGTGACACGAACTGCGCGGGCAACTCCTCTGTCCCGATCTCCAGCAGCAGCTCGTATCCAGACGCCTTCCGCGTCATGCCGTCGCCTTGCTGTTCATTGCTACATAGCCCTCAGCGCAAAGGCGGGCAAGCCCGCGGACGCGGGCGATGTACGTCGTCCGCTCGGTGATGCTGAGAGCGCCGCGCGCATCCAGCATGTTGAACAAGTGCGAGGTCTTGATGCAGCAGTCGTAGGCCGGCAAGACCAGACCCTGCTCGATGAGGCGCTTGCCTTCTGCCTCATAGGCCGTGAAGGTCGTCATCAGCACCTTCACATCGGCCGCCTCGAAGTTGTACTTGGAGAACTGGACTTCGTCCTCGTGGTGAATGTCGCCGTACGTGACCCCTCCAGTCCACTGCAGATCGAAAACATTGTCCACGCCCTGCAGGTACATGGCGATCCGCTCGGTCCCATAGGTGAGCTCAACCGAGATCGGATTCAATTCGATCCCGCCCACCTCCTGGAAGTACGTGAACTGGGTGATCTCCATGCCATCCAGCCAGACCTCCCAGCCAAGGCCCCAGGCGCCGAGCGTCGGCGATTCCCAGTCGTCCTGCATGAATCGGATGTCGTGCTGTCTGGGGTTGATGCCGAGCGCGCGCAGGCTCTCCAGATAGATGTCCTGCACGTCGGCCGGCGCCGGCTTCAGAATGACCTGATACTGGTAGTAGTGCTGGAGGCGATTGGGATTCTCGCCGTAGCGACCGTCGGTGGGGCGCCGGCAGGGCTGCACGTAGGCCGCGCGCCATGGATCGGGGCCCAAGACCTTAAGAAACGTCGCCGGATGGAACGTCCCGGCGCCGACTTCCAGATCGTAGGGTTCGTGGATGACGCACCCCCTATCGGCCCAGAAATGATGCAGGGAAAGAAGCAGGTTCTGAAGGGTCACCCGTGCGGTCTCCCGAGCGGAAAATCGGAGGGCCAACCCTAACAAATGCGGTATGGGTTGTCAATCAAACGGCCGGGCTCCGATTGACTGTCCACGGCGCTTTTGCTAGGCTCTGCCGAGACTTTCCGCGACAGATTTTTCAACAAGGAGAAGCCCTTTGTCACCCACAGGCCTGACTGCCGACCCCCGCGTTGCAACCCTGAATCACCTGGCCGCCCGGCTGCGGATCCTGAGCGTCCGGTCCACCACGGAAGCCGGCAGCGGACATCCGACCAGTTGCTGCTCGGCGGCCGACGTGGTGGCCGTGCTGTTCTTCGCGGTCATGCGCTACGACCCGAAAAATCCCAAGCACCCGAACAACGACCGCTTCGTCCTCTCGAAAGGCCATGCGGCGCCGCTGTTGTACGCCGCGTGGGCCGAAGCCGGCGCGTTCAGCCCCGACGATCTGATGCGCTTACGGACATTGGAGTCGGACCTCGAGGGGCACCCCACACCACGGCTCAACTTCGTGGACGTGGCGACAGGCTCGCTCGGCCAAGGGCTGAACGCCGGGATCGGGCTGGCCCTGAATGCCCGATTGGACAAGTCTAGTTACCGCACCTACGTCCTCATGGGCGATGGGGAGTCCATGGAAGGCTCGACCTGGGAAGCGGCCGAAGCGGCACGACACTTCAAACTCGACAACCTCTGCGCGATCGTGGACGTCAACCGTCTGGGGCAAAGCGATCCGACCATCCTTCAGCACGATATGGACGCCTACCGCGCGCGCTGGAGCGCGTTCGGCTGGAACGCTATTCCCCTCGATGGGCACGATCCCGCCGCGCTGCTGGACGCCTTCGAACAGGCGGCCCGGACAAAGGGAAAGCCGACCGTCATCCTCGCGCGCACGCTCAAGGGCAAGGGCATTTCCTTCGTGGAAGACAAACCGGACTGGCACGGCAAACCTTTGAAGAAAGGCGAGGAAGCCGACAAAGCCCTGGCTGAGCTGAGCGCTCGGCTTCTCCCCACGCCGCCGAAGGTGGAGATCCGCAAGCCGGATCCGATTGCCCCATCACCGGCGCCGGCCAAGCCGATCGCGCCGCCAGAGTACCAGCCGACGGACTCAGTCGCGACGCGCGAGGCCTTCGGCGCCGTGCTGGTGAAACTGGGAGAGACCAATCCGTTGGTTGTCGCCCTCGACGCGGACGTCAAGAACTCCACCTTCACGGACAAGTTCGGCAAGAAGTTTCCCGAGCGGTTCTTCGAGACCTTCATTGCCGAGCAGAACATGATCGGCGCAGGGGTAGGTCTGGCGAGCCAGGGCAAGATTCCGTTTGCCGCCACCTTCGCCTGTTTTTTGACCCGGGCCTATGACTTCATCCGGATGGCGGCCATCAGCCGGTCGAATATCAAGCTCATGGGCTCGCACGTCGGCGTCTCGATCGGCGAAGACGGGCCGTCGCAGATGGGACTCGAGGATCTGGCCATGATGGCGGCGCAGCCGGGCGTCGTGGTGCTCTATCCGTCTGACGCCGTCTGCACGCACTGGCTGACCGCCCTGGCCGCCGATCATCAGGGCATGGTCTATATCCGCACCGGGCGTCCGAAGACACCCATCCTCTACAAGAACGACGAGAAGTTCACGATCGGCGGATCGAAGGTTCTCCGCGAAAGCGCCAAGGATCGGCTCACAGTGGTCGCCGCCGGCGTGACGTTGTTCGAAACACTCAAGGCCCATGACGAGCTGGCCAAGCAGGGCATCGCCATCCGGGTCGTGGACCTCTACAGCATCGTGCCGATCGATCGCGCGACCCTGCTTGCCTGCGCCCGCGCGACGAACAACCTCATGCTGACGGTCGAAGACCACTACGCGCACGGCGGCGTCGGCGATGCGGTGCTGGCAGCGGTAAACACAGACGGCGTAAAAGTGTACAAGATGGCTGTGACGGAGATTCCGCACAGCGGCAAGCCGGAGCAGCTCCTCGACCGCTACGGCATCAGTTCCCGCCACATCGTGGAGAAGGTCAACAAGCTCGT
>CAZMPH010000023.1:7204-12760 GCA_964568195.1 uncultured Nitrospirales bacterium
AGGACCCGCTCAAAGAGCAACGGGTTCCCCGTCGCACGTCAGGGTGATGCGGCGACAGGACCCGCAGTCAAGAGAGATTCAGGACGAGCAGTTTGATTTCGGTCATCTCGTCGATGGCGTAGCGGAGGCCTTCGCGGCCGAGGCCGGAGTCCTTCACCCCGCCGTAGGGCATGTGGTCGGCGCGGAAAGTCGGAATCTCGTTGATCAGCACCGCACCGACGTCCAGATCCCGGAATGATTGAAACGCCTTCTTGATATCCTTGGTGAACACCCCCGCCTGCAACCCGTAGGGCGAGTCGTTGATCCCCGCCAGCGCGTCGTCGAACTTCACGTAGGGCGCCACCGTCACGACCGGCCCGAAGACCTCCTGACAGCTCACCTTCATTTCGGGCGTCACGTCCGTCAGGACCGTCGCCTCGACGACACTCCCCTGTCGCTTCCCGCCCACACGGACCTTGGCGCCGCCCTTCACCGCCTCTTGAATCCACGCCTCGACCCTTTTGGCAGCCCCTTCATCGATGAGGGGTCCGATCACGGTCGTGTCTTCGGCAGGATTGCCGGCCTTCAAGGCCTTGACTCGTTGGACCAGTTTGTCGAGAAACGCCTGATAGACCGTCTCATGGGTGTAGATGCGCTGGACCGAGATGCAGGTCTGGCCCGAATAGGCGTAGCCGCCCACGGCGCAGCGGTCCGCCGCATGGTCGAGATCGGCATCGGGCTCGATGATCACGCCGGCGTTCCCGCCCAGTTCCAGCACCACCCGCTTCTTCCCCGCCTTGCCTTTGAGCATCCAGCCCACGGCGGCGCTGCCGGTGAAGCTGATCAGCTTGAAGCGTTCGTCCGTGACCATGCGCTCTGCGACGGCGTTCGTGCAGGGCAGGATGCTGAGCATGCCGGCGGGCAACCCTGCTTGCAGGAAAACCTCGCCCAGCAACAACGACGTCAGCGGCGTCTGGGGCGCCGGTTTGAGGACAATGGGATTTCCGACCGCCAGGGCCGGCGCGGCCTTGTGCGCGACGAGATTCAAGGGAAAATTGAACGGCGTGATGCCGAGGATCGGCCCGATCGGGACTCGGCGCGTCAGACCAAAGTGATTGTCGGTTCCCGGCGTGATGTCCAACGGAACGACTTCGCCTGAAATGCGCTTGGCCTCTTCCGCCGCGACCGTGAACGTGGTGATGGCGCGCCCGATCTCCCGACGCGCGTCAGTGATGGGCTTGCCGGATTCGGACGACAGGCAGCGGGCGAATTCCTCCTTGCGGGTTGTGATAGCACCGGCGATTTTCTGAAGCGCCTCAGCCCGTTTGTGAGCCGGCAGCCGCCGGGTGACGGCAAACGCCGATGCCGCCGCACGGATCGCCTCGTCGGCTTCGGCCTCTCCGGCCAGGCAGACTTCCGCCAGAACCTCGCCGTTGTAGGGGTTACGGATCGGACTGGTCGAGTCGGTCTCCACCCACCGGCCGGCGATCAGCATGGCGCGACGCGTTGCCATCGTGAAGTCATTCTGGCGCACGGTTTGGAACCAAGTCAAGAAGTCAGGACGGGTTCGGCGCGACGAAGACGAGCACGCTGAGCCGCTGCTGCGTGTGGTTGCGGACCCCGTGCTCCGCGCCGGCCGGCGCCATCACCGCCTGACCCGGCCCGAGCACCCGCTCCTCCCCGCCGACCTGGAACGTCCCCTGCCCGTCGAGCACGATATAGATCTTGTCCTGATCGCCATGCACATGCCCCTTCTGGACCTGTCCCGGCTCGAAGCCGTACACGTCGCAAAAGAAGCGCGGTGTCTGAAAGAGATTGTTCTTCTTCATCTTCTCGGACGAGAACTGCTTGAAGTCGTTCAACGTCAAGACCGTCATCACTGGCCTTTCTCCTTGTGACGTTCAACGTTACGTTCCTCCACCTTTTCAAGGAACGGATCGACCGACACCAGATGGCGCTGCAGACCGAGGTCCTCGGCCGGTACACCCATCGCCAGCCCGAGCATTTGAGGCAGATGCAGGACCGGCAGGTTCAGGTTCGTCCCGACCTTCCGCCCCGCCCGTTCCTGATAAATGTCCAGACTCATGTGGCACAACGGGCAGGGCGTGACCATCGCGTCCGCGCCGCCGTCCTTCGCCTCTTTGAGATTCGCGCCGTTCATCGCCAGCGCAATGTCCTCCTTCTCCAGAATGATCGGAAAGCCGCAGCACTTGATCTTGCCGCCGTAGTCCACCGGCTCGGCGCCCACCGCGCGAATGACTTGATCGAGGGAATCCGGGTGCTCCGGGTCGTCGAACCCCAGGTCCCACGACGGCCGCAGGATGTAACAGCCGTAGAACGGCGCGATCTTGAGGTCGCCAAGCGTCACCTGCACCTCATCCTTGAGCTTCTCCAGCCCCACTTCCCGCACCACGATCCAGAGCAGGTGCTTGACCTGGACCGTCCCGCGATAGGTGAGCCCCTCTGGCTTGAGCAGGCGGTTGACGCGCTCGAGCAGCGCCGGATCGCTCTTGAGCTTCCGGTTGGCGCCGCCCATGACGCCCTGGCAGGTGCCGCAGATCGTCATCACGTCCAACCCAAGCCGCTCCGCCTGCGCGAAGGTGCGCGCGCTGAGCGCGAGAGCGCCGTCGGGGTCCGCCTCTCCGACCACGCCGGCCCCGCAGCAGGAGGCGGCAGTCAATTCGGTGACCTCGATCCCCAACCGCCCGATGACGGCCATCGTGGACTGAAAAAGCTCCGGCGTCGCCCCCTTCGCCGCACACCCTGGATACAGCGCATACCTAATGTGCGGGGTGCGGAATTGGATCTCGTTGGCAGTCTTCTTTTCGCTCATCGCCGGTCGCGCTCCAGCAGAGCACGCACCCGCCCAGGACCCTCCATGGACGAGTGCAATGGGTTCGGAACTTTCCCTTTGAGCAGCATCCGGATTCCCAGCGGCAGGACGTGCAGGAACTTCCGCAGGCTCAGGCCGACCACCTTCAGCGGCATCAGCGCTTCGTTCAGACGCCCGAATTTTGCGATGATGTCGCGGAATCCCAAGACATGCCTCGCGCCGCCGGTTTCGTCATAGCCTGCCTCAATGGACTCGTGGCGCAAACGGATGATCGCTTCCATCGGCTGCACGTCCTTGGGACAGACCTCGACGCAAAAATTGCATCGCGTACAGTCCCACATGCCGGTCGGACCCTGCAGCGCGGCCAGCCTGGCCGTTCGCGCGACGTCCCTTTCCCGGGTGTCCGCCACAAAGCGGTACGCCTTGGCCAGCGCGGCCGGTCCTAGAAATCCCTTGTCCACCTCGTGCACTGTGCAGGCCGCTACGCAAGCCCCGCACATGATGCAGGCATCCACGTTGTGGAACTGTGGGGCGCCTGCCGCTACGGGAACAGCCGCACGACTGTCGTCCCGAAGCCACGGCTCGATCGCGCGGACCTTGCCCCAGAACGACCGCATGTCCACGGCCAGGTCCTTGAGCACGGGGAGGTTGCGGAGCGGCTCAACGGCGATCCCGCCATGCCGTTCCCATTCTTTCCGGACGGAGGTGCGACAGGCCAGCTTCTCCCCACCGTTGATCGTCATGGCGCAGGACCCGCAGATGGCGGACCGGCACGAATAGCGGAAGGCCAGCCGGCCTTCCTGTTCGTTCTTGATCCGGATGAGGGCGTCAAGCACGGTCATCCCGCGGGTGACGTCGAGGCGATAGGTCTCGTCGTGCGGAGCGGCGTCCAGTTCGGGGTTGTATCGCTGGATCGTAAAGGCCAGGCGCATGCCCGCCCTACTCGATTTCGAGAACCTTAGGGAAGTTGGTGAGATTGCGGCAGCCGCCGGGTTCGACGAGAACCATGTCCTCGATCCGGACAGCGCCGATGTCGGGATAATAGAGGCCCGGCTCGACGGTGACCACGTGCCCTGTCTTGAGAGGAGACCCGGTCTTGCCGATCCGCGGAGCCTCGTGGATATCGATGCCGACCCCGTGACCGGTCCCATGGAAGAAGCCCTGCATGCGCCCGTTGATCAGGCCTGTCTTGTAGCCGGCCTGCTCGAAACGCTCCAGGACGCGCGCGTGGATCTTCTGCCCATCCGCGCCGTCGCGGACTGAACCAACGGCCTCTTCCTGCGCGGCCAGCACTGTGTCATACAGACGCTTCTTCTCGGGGCTCGCCTTACCCTTGAGGACGGTGCGGCTCATGTCGGCAAAGTAGCGGGTCGTCGCGTGACGGGGGAAGATGTCCATGACGATGGGCTCACCGGCCCTCAGCGGTCCCGACCCCTCGTTGTGGGGATCGCAGGCCTGCAGTCCTCCGGCGACGATGGTGTGCTGGCTGATGCACTCCTGCTCCATGAGTGCCACGTTGATGAGCTTTTTGATACGTTCGGAGGTCACTGGCTCGCCCTCATGAACGATCAGGCCGTCCCGCACAGAGGCCATCCCCAGAAGATCGATCACCCGCTGGACGGCCGATTCCACGGCACGCTGGGCGGCTTCGATCGCGGCCACTTCCTCCTTAGTCTTGATGGCCCGCTCTTCGAAGAAGGGCTCGCGCTTCGTGCTCAACTCGTACCCCCGCGCCTGGAGCCGGCGGGCATGCTCGAAGCCGAAGTTCTCCGGCACCAGCAATTGCATGACCCCACGTTCCTTCAGCACCAAGTCCACCACGTCGACCGCCGTATGGTGCGCCGTCTCGCGGCGCTTCAACCGCGCCTCGTATTCCGTGTATGACAAGACGGTGTCCACCGTGGCCGTGGCCCTCGCCCGGTCCACTTCCAGGTCGCTCATGAGGAGGATTTTTTCGCCCTTCACGCGAAGAAAGATGAAGGGATCCGGAGCAAGAAACCGGGTCGCGTAATAGAGGTTGGAGTCGGTCTCGCTTGCCGCGATGAGGAGGACGTCGGGCTCGGTTGTCATAGCCATGTCGAACGATCGTTAAACGTTATTCGTTAATCGTTAAATGGGACAGATTAGACGTATAACGATTCACGTTTAACGTATAACGCTGTCTGCATCCTAACACGGGTTACTGAGCGGAGCAAGGCGACCGCGCCTTGTCCGAGGGCGCGATGAGCTCCTTCGGCAGCATGATGGTGTTCTTCATGAGGTCGAAGGCAAGCTGCGCAAGACCGGTCAATCCCGACCCGACTGATTTGATCGGGACCCACGTGACCTGGGGATCGGTCAGCGGGCCCTTGACTTCGAAGAAGGCGGTGGAAAACCCCTCGCGCTCTCCGGCGAAGAGCCTGCCGAATAATGGAATCGATTGCAGAAGAGTCTCGCTTGAACCGAAAGGGGTGACGACCAGGACCACGTCGTTATTGTCGTTGGGGATGTCGTACGTGCCCGAGCCGGTGATCTTCATGATCTGGCTGTCCAGCCGATAGTCCTGGAGCTCCGCGATGCCGCTTTTGATGACGACGCGCCCGGAAATGCAATCGAACGGCATGCCTTTCTCGGAAACCTCGGCTTTGCCAGCCAACACCCGAGGAAGATCCAGCAGCCGGACAATCTTTGCGGTCGCCGAGAGTCTCTGGGCATAGCCGTTCTCGACCATCACCCGGACATCCCCGTTGAGCGTAGGCGCAGTC
>CAZMPH010000023.1:12861-21120 GCA_964568195.1 uncultured Nitrospirales bacterium
CTCGTCTCCACCGACGCCGGTTTGCCTTTGGGCAACGCGATGCGGGCCTGTCCGGCGATCGTACCCGTGCCCATTCGCCCGGAGAGGGGGTCCGCCACCAGCACGCCGTCCGCGCCGGTCACCGTCGCCTGGATCTCGTCGAAGGGGACGCCGCGGTAGCGGCCGTTTTTGACGGAGGCGGTCAGCGCCAGCTTGGCGCTCCCGCTGATCGCTTCCATCGCCGTGCGCACCGGCGAGCGCTCGCCCTCGGGAATCAGCAGGGCCAGATCGAGGCGGGGCGAATCCAGGGTGGCTTGGATGCGGGGCACGCCGCGCCATCCCCGGATATCCCCGGTGGCGTTGATCCGGCTGTCCGCGATCTTCAGCGTGCCACGATCGATCACAATGCGGTCGTCTTCGAAGGAAATATGCGCACTTAAATCTTCGACCGGCGCGTACAACCCTTCGAGCTTGAGCCTGAGCCGCTTCACCTCCGCCTGTCCGTTCACCTTCGCAGCCCGCCAGTTGTCGAGCGGCCCGCTTGCGATAAAACTGGTCTGGAACATCCCCGCGTCCGGCAACGTCTTAGCGGCGAGAATCTCTTTTGGCATCGCTTTCAAGGAAAACGTCGGAACTTTCACGTCAAGCTCGAAGCGTCCCGGCTTCGAAAAGGTCAGCAGCCCTTTCGTGTGAACTCTGAGGGGGGAAATTTCAGCCATGAGCCTCCGCACTCTCAGGCTCCGCCCGGGATCCCAGAAGAGGTCGAACTCGACTGCGCCCGGCATGCCAATGGGCTTGCGGAACCCGACGGCGTGGGTGATCCCTGCTTGGCGAACATCCACCCGTCCGACGCCATGGAGCTCACCGGTTCGGCCCGAGACGCTGAACCCGAATCCCGCGACGCCCTCCGCTGCGAGTTCTTTTGAAGCATCCTTCATGAGCACCCCCAGCGCTTCCTTCGCATCAGCCTGGCCGGACACCGTCAGCGCATAGTGGGCTTTTTCGTCGGACTGGACTGCGATTTCCCCGTTCAGCGCCACGGAAGACTCGCCGGCATGGCCGCTCAACCGCTCGAATGCCACCCCGCGACGGACGGAATGCACCCCGCCGCGCAGACCAGTGACCGGGAGGGCCAGCCGCCGGTCCGTGAAGCCCAGGTCTTTCACCTCAAGGCCCCACTCCACACGCAGGTCCTCGAGCCGGTTCAACGGACCTTCCAGTTTGACGGCGGCATCGGCTCCGCCCTGCAGGTTCGTCAGGCCGGCCGGACCGAGCGGCAGCAGCGCCTTCGGCGCGAACCGGGCCACGATCACGGCAAGCTCCTGGGCGGAGACTTTGCCTTTGATGTCCAGGGACAGCTGCGGATTGTCGGTGAGGCGTGTCAGCTCCCCCCGTCCCTCCGTCACCTCCGCCAGACCGTACTTGCCCGTCAGCTGCTCGACCGCGATACGGTCCAGGTCGAAGAGGAGCTTGCCCTTGATCTCCGAGATCGGCACGCGGTGCGAGCCCACAACCGCGCTGCCGCCCAGGAGATCCACCGTGCCTTTGACTATAAGCCGGCGCTCCCGCTCGGGACTCCACCCTACCTGCAAGGACACCAGCTGGACGGAGCCGGTCGCCTGCCCCTGCTTCAAAAAACCCAGCGCGTAGGACCGGATCATCTCCTCGGGAAGGCCGTTCACGAGCGATTCCAGACGAAACGGCGTGGTGGTGAGCGACGAAACGAACTCCACCTGCGGCGTGAACAGTTTGCTCAGGGCGACGCTACCCGTGATCGTCGTACCGGCGCCCGTCACGTTCAGTTCCTTCATAGTCAGCGCGCGCTCGCCCTTCGCCCAGCGGTATTCGAAAGCGCCGGCCAGATCGAGGGGGATACCGACCGCGCGGAGGACGGGATTGTCGTTCAGGAACGGGGCCAGCTGGCTCAGGTGCACGCCTTTGGCCTCCAGTCGTCCCGCGACTTTCCCGCCGGGACGCGCCCCCACGAGCGCCTCACGCAAGACCTGGCCCGTGACTGTGAACGTCGTCTCCGCGTTTTCGTAAGGGAGCGCGGCGTAGAACTTGAAGCCCAGCTGCGTGCCGGCCCGCTTCAAGGTGGTGGTCACGTGCCGGAACGTGACCGTGCGGGGAGCCTCCGCGCCGAAACTGTCCTCGAACACGAATTCGCCGTCGGCGATGGAGATCTCATCGCCCAGCATCGGCGTGGTGAAATCCGAGGGCTGGGCCGTCTGGGAAAACAGATCCGAGATGTTCAGGATGCCGGCGGCGCCCCGCCTGATCGCCATCTTGGGCTTATCCAGCAGGATCCGCTTCGCCAGGACCTTCCGCTGCAGGAGCGGGAAGATCCGCAGATCGATGAAGAAATGGTCGGCGAACAGGAATGGCGTCGTGCCGTCGGGTTCCTTGATCACCACGTCGTCGAGCGCCATCCGGACGTATGGAAACACCTCGACGGTGGCCCGCTTCATTTCCACCTTGCGGCCGAGTTGCATCTGCGCCTGTTCCACCAGCAGAGCCTGGTAATCGGCGCTGTTCAGGATGAGGGGAAGAGAGAGGATGATCGCGGCGATGACGGCGACGGGAACAAGGACCAGCCACGCGAGCTTTCGGCGAAGATTCCACACAGTAGCGATATTACCTGAGGCGGCCCCAAATGCCAACGGGCACCTGTTCAAACCGCATCGTGGGGGGTATAATCCGCGCCCGTGCCATCTCCCGCCTCGAGCCCGGCCCCCGACCGATCTCCAACGAGAGCGCGTTGGAACATTCTGGCGCTGCTCACGCTCATCAGCGTCATCACCTATGTGGACCGGGTCAACATCTCGGTGGCCGCCCGGCAGATGATGCCCGCCCTGGGCCTGACGCAGGTCCAGATGGGCTATGTGTTCTCGGCCTTCGTGCTGGGGTACGCGCTCTTCCAGGTCCCGGGTGGATGGCTGGGGGACCGGTGGGGCACCCGTCTGGTGCTGGCCGGCGCCGTCGTCTGGTGGTCCGTGTTCACCGCCCTCACCGCCCTCGCCGGCACCCTGCCGACGGCGCAGTGGCTCGGGATCCTCGGCTCCCTCATTTTCATCCGGTTCCTGATCGGCGTGGGCGAAGCCGCCGCCCTGCCGAACTTCGACCGATCCGTGGCCAACTGGTTTCCCCTCCGGGAACGCGGGCTCGGCATGGGTGTCTCGATCGGCGGTATTGGCGTCGGATCGGCCGTCACCCCCCCGATCGTGGCCTGGATGATGGTGAACTACGGCTGGCAGAGCGCTTTCTACGCGGCCGGGCTGGTCGGCATTGCCATTGCCGCGTTGTGGGGATGGTACGCCACGGACCGGCCCGAGCAGCACCGGGGGGTGAACGCAGAGGAACTCGCCGTCATCAAAGAGGCAACCCCTTCCCCGGCAGGGCCGCCGGAGCCCGTGCCCCAGGGCTCTAGAGAGCCCGTTCCCTGGTCCGCCTTCCTCAGGACGCCCACCATCTGGTGGATCGTACTCAGTTACACCGGCCTGGGCTACGTCGCGTACGTGTACATGTCGTGGTTCTATCTCTACCTGGTCAATGAACGCGGGTTCGGCATTCTGCGCGGCGCCTTCTTCGCCTCCGGTCCCTTCATCGCCATTACGGTGCTCTGCCCGCTGGGCGGATGGGTGACCGATCGTCTTGCCGCTTCGCTGGGGGTGAACAACGGACGCTCTCGGGTTGGCTGCGCGGGAATGCTGCTCTCGGGCGCCTGCATCGTAGCAGGCACGCAAATCGCCGAACCCTATGCGGCCATCACCATGTTGTCGCTCGGTGCAGGCTTCCTCTACTTCACGGTCGGCGCCTTCTGGGCCAGCACGATCGACCTGGCCCCTCGCCATTCCGGTACGCTCTCGGGCATCATGAACACCGGCGCCAACGTCGGGGGAACGATCTCTCCGACGCTCACGCCCTGGCTGGCGGAGCAGTTCGGCTGGAACGTGTCGCTGGGCTTCGCGGCCGCCGTCGCCATGCTGGGCGGCCTGCTCTGGCTGTTGATTCGACCGGGAGACGGATTGAAGAACACATGATGGCGGATTCTGTCGCCTGTGGCTTTGGGGTCCTGTCAGCGAGCTACCCTGACGTGCTCAGGCGGCTTCCCTGTCGCAGCCCCGCAGACTCAGGTGTGCCGCCTTCCGCTCCTCCAGGGTCCCACTCGCTGCCACCCCTTCGCCTCCGGCGACCTCGGCGCCACCCGCCTTGAACTGATGTTTGCACGCATCATATTTAAGCTCCTGATCGCGGCCAACCGTCTGTACTGCCGGCTCATGTTCCGGGTCGCGCGCCTTGCCACACCGCCGCTGCCCAAGTCCGGTCCTACGCTGCTGGTGTCCGATCACTCCTCGCTGACCGACCCGCTGGTGCTGTTCGCCACGGCTGGCCGCCCCATCCGGTTTCTCACGGCCCGTGAGTTTTACGAGTTGCCCGTGGTGAACTGGATATCCAAGTTATGCGGGAACATCCCGGTGAGTCGCAGCGGCTTCGAGATCGGTCCGGTCAGAGCGATGCTGCATGCCCTCGCTCAAGGAGATGTCGTGGGTATCTTTCCCGAGGGCGGCATTGACAAGCATCGCAAGGAGGAAGGCTACGAAGGGATCGGCTTTATGGCATTAAAGAGCGGGGCGCCCGTCGTCCCGGTCTCGATCACCTGGGACCGTCCTCGCCCCATGAATCTGCTGCGCGCCATGTTCACGCCCGCGCGCGCGACGGTTCGCTACGGCGCGTCGATTGTCTTCAGCCATGGTACCGGAGACAGCCGTGACGAGGCCCGCGCGGCGACCGACCGGATCCTTCAGGCAATCAGAGAACTGCGGATGCCTTAGAAGAACGCCATGGCGGCGTAGGTGGCGGTGGAATTGTACTGGTCCACAGTGGCACGGTCGTAGCGGAGCACGGTGCCTTTGGGATTGTCCAGGAGCTTCAGCATCGTATAGAGCGGCGGGAGGATGCCGACGCGGCGCGCGTCGTCTTCTGCCTGAATGAATTGCAGGAGCTCGTCGGGCTTTCCCTCTTCCGCGTGCTTGAGCATCGCCAGATCGGCCTGCATCGTCTTGTGGAAGGAAAAGTCCGTCGGCGGCTTGATGTCCCCATAGCGCATCCCGATGTGGGCGAGATCTCCGCTGACGATGAAGCACACCTCCTTGTCGAACGCCGCCAGTGTCTTGCGGAAGGCCTCGATGAACCGCCCGATCCGCTCGCCCTGCTTGACCAGGTCGGGATGGCCGAAATGCAGGTGGGAGAAGGAACAGAGCACCGGCACGATCGTGAACGGCTTCGTGCCGCCGAAGAGGTGCTGAAGGAACACCGCCTGGAACTCGATGGCGTGGTCCTTCCGGTGGGCCAGTTCTTCTTCGAAGAATGACTCGCCGTCGCGCTCACGAAACAATCGTAGAAATTCCTTGTCGGTCTTGACCAGCCCGAGGGGAGTCTCAAAATCCTTGTCGGTGCACGCAAACAGGGTCTCGAGGATCCCGCGAGCGGCGCCGAGGATCACAAACACGTCAGGCGTCCTCGCTTCGCGCACTTCTTTGTACGCCCACGCGTAGATCGGGCCCGCCTGACTGATCTCCACATGCGGGGCTATCACCGCCTTGAGCGCCTTGCCGGCGTTCTCCGACGGGGTGCTGCCGGGGCCCTCTGGGGGGCGAAAGAATCCGTCGAGCTGGGCCTTCAGCTTCTCAGGATCAGCTTCGTAGCTTTTCCCGGCGAACACCGCCGGACGGACGGGCTCCGCCCGGTACGCGGCCACCATCCGCTTCCTGGCGGCTTCAAACCGCTCGCCCTCCAGGAACAGCTTCTCGTCCAGATCGGCGAGAAACTTGTCCACCCAGTTCGGCATGAGGAGCTCCCCGAAGCGCTTGAGGTACTCTCCCGCGATCTGGTTGCGCGTGTGCGCGCCGTCGAGGAACTGCACCAGGTAAAAGATGTTGGGCGGCAGGAACAGGATCCCGTCTGAAATCCCCTGCGGATCGCGAAGACCCACCGACTGCGTTTCCCCTTCGCGCACGGGAAAGAATTCCAGATTGCGCAGCTTGGGATGCTCCATCGCGCCGAGTTTGGTTGTGGCGTCCATCACGCTCCGGTACTCTCCCCGCCCTTCCGTCGCGTGGCAGCTTCCCAGCCTACGAGCGACAGCACGGTGACGGCAAGAAGGATCAGCGTCGCGTAGCCGTACTCGGCGCCGGAGAACTTAATGAGGTCTGAAAAGCGGCCGATGAGCAGCGACATGCGGGACATCACCGTATAGCCGAAGGCCGCGCCGAAGGCGATCATCAGGAAATAGATGCCGACCCGCGCCGTGACCATGCCGGGCCCGCTGTGCTCGATCGAGAAAAAGAAATAGAAGAGCACCGACACGACCCCGATCAGCAGGATGATCGTATTGATGCCGCTCTGGGGCGACGAGAGATCAACCCCCATCGACAGGCCGTTGGCCCCCATCGTGATGAGCGGGTTCACGGTGTCCTCGATCTGTTTCAGGATGTACGACGAGATCGTCCGCGGGATCGCCACGCCCGAGCCGAACCCCACGACGAACGCGAACGCGATGCGGGACAGCCAGCCGATCTGGGGAATAAAACGCGTCAGCATGAACAATCCGAGCGTGGCGGGAATGAGCAGCACGTAGCTGTCCGGCGAGGCCGGGGCCTCGCCGACGGACTTCTTGAGCGGCTCCCACAAGAGCCGCAGAAAGACCGTGTGCCACACGAGGACGACCGAGTACCCGACCGAAATCCCGACGTACAGATGTTCGCCGAGCTTGAACAGCGGGTTGTCCTTGTAGAGAAAGCTGTAGATGAACAGCGTCAGCCCGGCGGCGACCCAGGCGCCCAGGACGACCTCTGTGGGAAGCATGGCCTCAGGCATCAGCGCGGTCTCCCCTTCTCGCCCCGCAAGATGAAATAAAACACATTGCACAGGAGGACCAGCACGATGATCACGAAATGCGTGGCCGATTGGGCGTCCATGCCGGCCGTCGCCGTCCCCTTCCGCCCGATCAGCGTCTCGTATTCCGCCGCGCCCTGCAGCCCGCCGATCAGGCCGTTGATCTGGCCGCTCCGGAGAAAGGGATAGAGGCCCGGCGCGATCACGCCGGTGGCTCCCCCGGCCATCTCGAACCGGTACTTGTCCTTACCGAAGACGTACCACATCTCGATGCCGGCTCCGCCGGCCGCGAGGCTCACCATGTAATGCACGTCCCGGAGGTTGCGGACTCCTTCCAGCACCGGCATCCCCGGGGTCGGAGTCTTCGAGTAATCGGAGGGAAACGCCTTGTAGAGGTCCTGGCCCAAGGAGATGATCAGCGCGCCGCCGCCCGGGCTCCAGCCCAAAAACACGTAATCCTTGCCGCGCTCCTTGTCCATTTCCGCGGCCACTTGCGAGAAGACACCGTCCGCCAGCCCGGTGCCGGTGAGCCAGTGCGTCATTCCAATGACCCGCAGATTCTTGCGGAAGGCGTGCCGCAGCAGCGCCACCGCCTGGGGCTCGAGCTCCGGCTTGGAAGACGGATCGAAATCAAAGGAGAGGAAAAAGACCGACCGCTCGGGCATCGCCTCGATGTAATCATAGACCGCCTTCACCTCCGGCGAAACTTTGATGGGAAGGCCGAACGGCTTGAGCATAGGCAACAGGATCGCCGCCGCAATCAGGAGGAAGATGATCCGCCGGTCGATCCCGACCATGCGCCGCGCGAAGTCTTTCATTGATCCTTCCCTCCGCCGAGGTACGAGCGCTCGATGCCCAGGATGATCTTCAGCGACAGGGCGACCGCTCCCATGCTCACGCCGATGAGAATCGCCCGGCGGACCGCGCTGTTCAGCACGTTCAGCAGCCACTGGGTGACGTCCCAGGTCCAGGGGAGCAGAAACTGCCCGAGCGGGACGCGCCCCATCATCACCACCACGGCGGCGGCCAGGAGCACGGAGGCTTCAGGCGAGCGCGCCCGGAACGCGCGATAGGCCGCCGAGGCGATAAAGAAGGCCAGGATCGAGAACATGGTGCCCTGCAACGGGACCATCGAGTAGTCATAGAGCCGGCCCAAAGCGGGCTCCGCCCCGACCACCCTGGTCCCGCCCTTGCTCCATAACACGACGATGATGGTGGGCAGCACGTTGGGCAGGATGTGCACGAGCGTCGCGCGCGTGTGGCCCGAGCCCATCGCCCGGGCGCCCTCGATGTACGTGTTCTCCCGGATGGACAGCGCGTCGGCTACGCCCGGGTGGTCACCGTCGCGATGGCGGGCGCCCCGACAGTCCCGGCCGCATCGGTCGG
>CAZMPH010000024.1:0-12325 GCA_964568195.1 uncultured Nitrospirales bacterium
TCATCCTGCAGCTCCGGGCCATCGAGAAGTGGGACGGGAAATTCCCGCAGGTCCTCGGCGGCAGCGGGGCCATGCCGTTCATCAACATCGATCCAGGGAGCACAAGGAAGTAGGGAATGAACGCGCCGCAACCCACGTATGACCGGAAGGATATCGGTTCCTCCGCCGTCCGCATCCCCGCGGCCGGCATGCCCGACATCCTGGATGTGGCCGTCGATCCCTACGCGCCCACCAAGACCGCCAAGCAGGTGTTCATCAGGGGGTTCCAGGCCTGGCCGCAGAAAGGCGGGCCGTTTCCCGCCGTGATCCTCCTCCACGAGTGGTGGGGGATGAATGCCCACTTTCAGGAACTCGCCTTCCGGCTGGCCCAGCACGGCTACGTCGCGCTGGTCATGGATCAGTACAGCCGGATCGGCGGGGCGGTCACGAGCGATCCCGAAAGCGCCGCCCAGCTCATGGGCAAGGTGAAGATCTCCGAACTGACGCAGGACTTGGGCGCCGCCTGCGAATATTTGAACTTCCAGGAGTACGTGAAAAAAAACCGGTTCGCGGTCCTCGGCTTTTGCATGGGAGGCTCCAACGCCCTCAGCTACGCCTGCGCGAAGCGCCAACTGCGGGCGGCCGTGGCGTTTTACGGAAAAGTTCCCCAGGAATCGCTGGCCACCCTGCAGTGCCCCGTGCTCTATCACCAAGCGGAACACGACGAGTGGATCACCCAGAAAGAAGTGGATTATCTGGCCGCCACCTTGACCGCCAGAAAGGTGCCCTGCGAGGTCCACAAATATCCCGGCACCTCGCATGCCTTCTTCAACGACACGAGACCGGAGGTCTACAATGCCGAGGCGTCGTCAGAAGCCTGGGCCCGGACCCTGACCTTTCTGGACAAATACATCCTGGCCGATCACCTCGGTGTCCGGCCGCTGCCCGACTCTCAACGCGTCCGGTAAGAACGGAGGCGAGCGATGACGTGTCCACTCTGCGGGGTCGGCCTCTTGCCCGGAAAAATCTGCATCAATTGCGGCTACGACCCGAGCCAGCCCGGCGTTCGTCCGACCTCCAAGCCTGCCATCCCCGAGGCGCCCCAACAGGAAACCAAGTCGGACCTGCTTACCTCCTTCAGGGATATGTTCCAGTCCGCTGAGAAAAAAAGCAAGGGCAAGCAAAAGGACAAAGCCGCGGCGCAGGCATCCCGCACGGCCTTTTCGGACGCGGACGATATCCTGTCTCAGCGCCCTGCGGCCCAGGCCACACCGCCGCCGCCCCAGCCTGCTGTTCAGCCCACCACCCCGTCTCCGCCCTTGCCTCAAAGGTCCAAACTGCAACAGGCATCGGTTCCAGTCACGACCCAATTTGCCTTTGAGGACCAGCGCATCGTGGGCTACGCCGGGCTCGTGGTAGCCACAGTGGTTATCCGCGTAGGCGAGCCGGACGAACTGTTGCCGGCAGGTCAGCACATCCAGCGTCTCAGCGGTGGGCCGATCGGAGCGCGGCTGCGCAAAGCGATTGATCTGGCTATCGCTGATCTAAAGACCGAGGCCATCGAACGGGGCGGCAACGGCGTCGTCGGCGCGCGCCTTGAAATGCTGCCGGCGCAGGGTCCCCTCGCGATCGTCACCCTGATCGGCACCGCCGTCATCCTGGAATAACGGCTCCGTTGCGACGCCGCTTTCTGACGGGTCTGGTCGTCATCGTTCCCATCTGGGGTACGCTCCTCATTCTCAAGACGCTGTTCACGACCCTGGACGGCGCGCTCGGTGATCTGTTTGGGCCGGGCGTCAGTTCCTCGATCCCGGGGCTGGGAGTGCTCGCTCTCCTCCTGGTGATTCTGATCACCGGAGCCCTCGCGTCCAACCTGCTGGGCGAGCGTCTCCTGAAATCGTCCGAGAAGGCATTCCTCCGCATCCCGCTGGTCCGGAGCATCTATACGACCTTCAAGTCCGTGACGGATATCTTCGCCTTCATGGATCGCCAGCGGGAAAACCGGATCGTCCTCCTGCCGTTCCCGCGGCATGGACTCTATGCCATCGGCCTCCTCATGGGCGAAGCCCCCGACGCGCTCCAGCTCGTGCCTCAGGGCCGGCTGAGCCTGATCTTCGTCCCCACCGCGCCCCACCCCTTCACGGGCTACCTGGCCCTCGTGCTCAACCACGAATTGATCCCGCTCTCTATGGGCTTTCACGATGCGATGAAGATGGAATTCTCCGCCGGCCTGTACATTCCGCAGCCGGCCGCGCTTCCCAGCCGCGAGGTCAGGGAAACGTCCGCCAGCTGAGGAACGCGCGCTCGCGGTAGACCTGGTCGAGATCCACAGGCACAGCGCAGCCCATGATCTTCAGACCCTCAGCGACGGCCCGCAGCGGCAACCCAACGACCGCAAGATAATCGCCGTCCAGCCCGCCGATCAGGCTTCGCCCAAGCCCCTGCACCGAGTAGGCGCCGGCCTTGTCGAGAGAATCGCCGGTCGCCAGGTAGGCTTCAAGCTCCGGATCACTGAACTCCCGCATGCGGACCTGCGCCGTCTCGACGGTCTCGAACGTGCGGTCACCCTTCACCATCACCACGGCGGTCACCACCTCGTGGGTACATCCCCGCAAGCGCCGAAGGATGCCTCGCGCGTCGTTCAGGTCTCTCGGCTTGCCGATCTTGGCCCCCTCGAGGCTGATGAGGGTATCGCTGCCGATGAGAGCCGTCTCCGGGAATCGGACGGCCAGCGAGGTAGCCTTACGCCGCGCCTGAAAGAGAGCTTCTTCGGCAGGTGAAGGTCCTTCGGTTACGACTTCAGAGCCGTCAGGGGGCACCATCAGAAAGGGCAGGTTGAGCAGCGACAGGATCTGGTAGCGCCGAGGGGAAGTCGAAGCCAGAACGATGGTCAAGCTGGAAGACCGCTGACGGGCTCCGGGACGTCCAGAACAATCCCGGCGAGGATCTGCTCCACATCGCCCGAGCTGGTGGCGCGGAACATTTGCGCGCGGACCTCGGCCGCCTTGAAGAAGCCGGTGCAGTACCAACCGAGGTGCTTGCGCATGGCCGCGAACCGCGAGGTCCCGCCGAGGGCTTCAAAATAGCGGGCGTGCTCGAGCGCGACCCGGAACCGCTCCTGCAAAGGAACGTCATACAAGGGTTCGGCGATCACCGCGTCGTTCACCTGTGCCTTGGCCCGGGCTTTGGCGCGGAAGATCCAGGGATTGCCGAGCGCGCTTCGCCCGATGAGCACGCCATGGACATGGGTGTCCCTGACCTTCCGGACCAGGTCGTCCATCGACTCCACGTCCCCGTTCCCCAGCACCAGCGTCGAAGTCTCGCGGACGAGCTTGGCCGCACGGGCGATCGCCCCCCAATCGGCGCGGCCCCGGTACATCTGGACCAGCGTCCGGCCGTGGATGGAGATCGCGGCGGGCCGTTCCTCCAGGAGGATCGTCACCCAGTCCTCGATGACCACGGCATCGTACCCCAGGCGCGTCTTGACGGAGACGGGCACGGGCTTTCGAGGCCATGAGCCGTCGCGGCCCGACGTGAGCGCCAAAACCTGCCCTACCACTTTGGGGCGAAGACCGATGGACTCGATGCGATGGCCGGCCACCCAATCCGTCACCCCGGCGTGCACGGCCCGGATGATCTCGCGAGCCAGCGGCGGGTTGCGGATCAACGCCGCCCCGCAGCCGCGCGCCGAGACGTTCTTGGAGGGGCAGCCCATGTTAAGGTCCACGCCGTCGAAGCCCAGCTCGCAGACCACCTGCGCCACCTGGTAGAACTTGTCCGGATCGGCGCCGTAGACCTGGGCGACGATCGGCCGCTCGATCTCGGCGTAGCGGAGCTGCTGCCAGGCCGCTTCGCCGCCGTGGCAGACCTCGTCCACACCGACGAACTCGGTCACCTGCACATCGGGCTTGCCGTACCGGGCCACGATGAACCGGAAGGCCGGATCGGTGACCCCGTCCATGGGCGAGAGCCCGATGATCGGCTGCGGGATTTCGTGCCAGAAGCTCACGAGTGCCATGGTAGCACAGCGACCGACGACCAACAACGCGATGCCGGCGAGGGTGTGACTATGCCAGGGTTTTGACCTGGACAGCAGGCGCGCATGGCCCCGACTCCCACAAGACCACCCTGGCGAGGAAGGCGGTCCGGATCAAAGACATAGTCTCATTCGTCGAGGAGCATAAAGGAGGGAAGAACCCATCTAGAGGTTGACACGATAGTTGTCGCTGGGATAGAAGCTGTACGCAACGGCACAGGGTTGTCTGGGCCTGGTGCCATCTTTTCCCGCTTGCGTGAAACGTCAGAAGAGATCCTCGTAAGAAGGGCTTGATGACTCTCCGGTTCTGGCTCTCGAAAGGAATCTTGAAGTTCTCAACCGCATTGCGGTACGCGGTCCTCGCCATCCTCCCGCCTCGCGAAATCCTCCAGCTGGCCTACGAGCACTACGAACATGAAGGTTCACCGGAGCGCAGCGAGCTAGATATCGCACAGGGTCTCAATGAGTTTGAAGAAGCACTGCTCGAGAACGTGCTGACGCCGCCATGCGACCTCCTCATCCTCGGTTGCGGCCAAGGCCGGGAGACCATGGCGTTCGCCAAACGCGGCTTCCGTGTAAAGGGTGTGGACATGATTCCGGGATTGGTCGAAGAAGCGAAGGCCTATGCTGCGAGGCATCAACTGCCGGCCACATTTGAGTGTCAGGATATTACCGATCTGAGGTTAGCGCCGAACTCACATGACTGCGCATTGTTTACGCTTTGGCTCTATGAGATGCTACCGTCACGCGTGCTGCGTGTTCAGGTGCTCGCGACGCTTCGGACGATCCTGCGAGCGAAAGGGCGCGTCATTGTTCATTTTCGTCTATCGCAGCCGACACCGGAGGAACGGAAAATGTTCTATTTGCTCCGGGGATTGGCGTGGATAACGTGGGGGAACCGCGAGTACCAACTGGGTGACCGCCCGGAAAGACCCACCGGATTTACTCATCCGGTTGCCAGTGTGGAAGAAGTGGAGGCTGAATGCCATGAGGCCGGTTTCGACGAGGTGCGAATATGTCTCTTTGAAGGCGGGTGGGGCGCGTCTGTTGTGGCAACTGCGCCCGCAAACCCGACGAGGTATAGCACTGAGCTGCTGAGATAGTCTCTATAGACCCGCCCGGCAGGTGCTCTGCGGCAAGGTTGAACCCGGTCCTTGCCGAATCTTAATTAATATAGCAACCAACCTCCAACAAGCGGATGGGCTCGCCGAATGTGAGATGTGAGACAGGAATGCGCTGGTGTGGCGGAGGATCGCGGGGTGCTGCTGGAATTAACGGCGTACCATCCACGGTGCAGGTGCCATCGAAGGTCGCCGTATTTGCGACGATCGTGAGGGGGGGGAGCTGTACATTACTTTGAGTCAAGCAGACGCTGGGCAGCCGTGATTTTTCCAGCTTCCAGGGTGACAAGGGTCATTGGCTCCGAAAGCTCTACATTGCACTCTGAAGTCTTCGTGATCTCTGTCCGGATATCCTCAAGGGTATCCCACAAATATTCGTAAGCCTGGAAACGAACGTCCTCTTTGCCGCTCCGAAGGAAGTTCGTTCGCTCTGTATACCATTCCGCGCCCCCTTCAGAGTAAAGGAGCAACTTTTTGCACCCTGTCTCTTTGGCCAAACTGGCCAGATACTCCTTAGGACAGTTACAGTTTTCGACAACGTCTAGCCAGCGGTAGGGCCTCCCCGCCATGGCGATAGGTAGTAGATACCAATACAGCATGCCCAAATGCAGTTCTTGCCTTCTCGTCGCATAAACAACGTCTATAGGGCCATAATCACGGACGAGTTTTTGAATCACCCCTTCTGTCAAGTCAGACTTGCCATTGGAATCTTGGGAACTGTCTGCATGCACTAGGATTCTTTGTGCCCATCGTTCCACGAGATAGCAATTACCTCGAAATTCAACTTCTGCAGTTCCTTCGCCGGTAAAAGGAACAGCTAAAACAAATCCCCCATCTCGTAGCGGAAATTTTTCCCAGTGGTCTAATTCAACGATTGTTTCACGACCAAACAGCTTTAAGAACTCCAGGAAGCGGGGATAGATGGCACAATTTCTATCTTGTTTAGGAACAATAATAGGAACCCCCTCGGGATATTTAAGGATACTTTGTGGATTGATGTGATCCCAATGATGGTGTGTTATGAATATTGCCTCCAAGGGAGGTAGTTGGAAAGCAGATAAAGGCTGGGTTCGGAACTTTGCATCCCACGTTAGAAACCAAGGATCAACCACAATGAACGAGGAGCCTCCCCGGATCAGTAAACTCGCGTGGCCAAAATGATAGGTAGAAAGGTCTGCGCGAGGAGGCATGATTTTATCCCAGTCTGGTTTTGTCTTGCTTGGTTCTGAGGTCAGTCCTTCCATTTGTTTCAGTGTTTTTAAGATCCTTTTCAGGGCGTGGGGGTTTGGTGTTTTTACGGCAAATTCTATCAGTTCTGACTTCAAAGCACCGTGGTTGAGTTTTTGGAACAACCTTGCCACATAAGGGCAGTCTTCATCTGATACATTGATGAATCTTTCTGAGAGGTCGGCAGCATTCCCGCGTAACCTAAAATTGACCTCAGGGTATTGGCAAGCTTCTCTTTGTACGGTAAAGCCGTGCTTAGCAAGAAATTGAAACTTTCCGTCGCAATCTCTTTTGGCCTCCAGAAATTTTGACAGAGGCTCTTTAGCACATTCTTGGATACAGACATCGTGCAACACTTTTAAGATCTCCCTTGGGTTAGGTATTTTACCTCGGGTGTGGGCATTTTCCAGCATGCTATCAGTTAGTCCCCAAAGGTTTTGCATCAAGGTATACCAGGGTCTCATAAAATCCCTAGCGATAAATACGTCGATGAGTTCTGCATCAGATCGGGGAATAGGTTCCTTGTTGACACTAAACGTAATCTCCAAATTGACAAAGGGACTCAAATGTATTGTTGCGGTGGGCCAAACTTCAGGAAAGACATCGTCAAAGTCGTGGGACCCAAGGCTTGAGGCCACTTCCAAGGAGATTAGATTCTTTGTTAACAAATCCTGAAATTGTTCAGGAGATGTTGATTTACTGCCTTGCAAAAGCCCAACGATGGCTTCTAGATTTTCTCTTGAAAGAAAGATGTCTTGATCCCCTTTTCTAGCATAGAAGGTTATCTCGCTTGGAACTTTAAGTCGGACCTCTTTATTCACTTCTAAGGCTTCCTTTCTAGGCCGTCCACGCCAAAGAGCCGCCTGGGGTCCAGCACTTCACCTCCCTTGACCACCTCCGTGCCTCCATCGGGTGTCGCGCGAAAAATATCCAGCGCGTAACTGTAGTGGTAGCCGCAGCCATACGGCGCCAGCAGCCCCTTGAGGTTCTCCAGGGGTTCCCAGTTGGCAGCCATGAGCGCGGTTCGGGCCGGTTTGCTCGGGCTAAACGTGAACAAGAGATGGTCCGGATACCAATCAGCCCCCCCGGTCGCATACGAGACGAGCAGACGAGCTTTTGCGCACGCCGCCAGCTCAATCAGATAGCGATGGGTCAGATACGAGTACTCGCCGACTTCCAGCCACCGCCCCGGGTGGGAGAGGTACGCATGATCGGAGTTAGCCCGCACCTCGAGCAATTGCTGCTGAGACGCGAAGACGGTCGCGATCGGTCCGTACCGCCGGACCAGGTCCTCGACCACGCCATCCTTCACCACTGACCGGCCGGTGTTGCTCGGGCCGCTGTCCGCCAACACCAGCGTGTTGCGGCCGCGATCGACGATCAGGTAACAGTTCCGCGGCAGCTCGAGCTCACATGGGTCCTCCCCATAGAACGGGACTGACACCACCACGCCGTCCTCGAACGTCCAGCGCTCCCCATGTGCCAACTCGATGACTTCCCGAAAGCCCAGCTCACGCAGAAAGGCCTGATAGTCGAAATAGAGAGCCCGGCGATCGCGACGGCTCGGGACGATAACTGGAATGTCCTTCGGCATCTGCAGCAGCGTCCGCGCATCCCTGTGGTCGTCGTGCTCATGCGTCAAGAACAGGGCGGCAGGCCGCGGGAGCAGCGCCCCCCAGAGAGAAGGCACCGGCGCTTCGGCAAACCAGGGTACTAGCCACGGGTCGAAGTACAAGAACTGATCCTGCTGTCGGTACAGCAAGCCCGCATGCCCGAGATGGACCACGTCGCGGTCGCGCGTGGCCGTGAGCCAGCGGGCCCGCACCGCAGACCGCGCGGAGGCCGCCAGACACTGGTGCGCGTTGAGCACCTCCAACAACCGCATCAGCTCGCGCTCCACGTCGCCACCGGCCGCGGCCACCATCTCCCGGACTTCCGCAGCCGTGTGGGTGCCGTCCAGGCATCCAAGCAACGCGCCAACGGCGGGAGTGATCGGACGCTCGAACTTGAAACGTACTTCCTGCTTCGTGAGCGCATTCACGACCCGCACCCCCACATACGTGACGATGGCGGATTGCGTCGGATCCTTCGGGAACTCCCAATGAAACGTGCCGTCGGGCTCGCGCCTACACCGAATGTGCTCGCGCAAATGCGGCCGCGACTGGACCAGCTCGGCATAGGCATCTTCCAGCCGCACCCGGAGCACGGGATCCCCCAGCGAGGCACGGCCCGTGACCACGTCGTCGATCACAACCCCCAGGGCTCCGGCCAGCAGCCCACGTACCTCATGGAGACCGGCCACGACCTCGGGAGCCACCCCGGCAATAAAGGGAAACGGCCGGGGAGTGCCCCCACTCTCCAACTCCAGCCTCGCCCAAGGCACCAGGCTCAGATACTGCTCATAGGGGAAGGCGTCCCAGATCTGCATACCCATTAAGCGTCACGCGTGAGATCCGTGAGGGAAACTGTTATCTGCGATCTGCGCGGCAATATAGTAGGACGGGTGCGACATGGCGTCAACCGGAATCCGTTCGTCAAGGTAAAAAAGCGAAGAGATTGAAACTGACCCACTACCGTCGGCCATGAGCAGCTTGACAAGAACCGGGGAAAGTGCTACGCACAGGCGCTCCGGTGCTTACCTCTGGAATGTTCGACCGACGCAAAATGACAGTCGGGCCTAATCCGTTTTCAAAGTCTGTAATTCACGGACCATTGGGGGGAGAGCGAGTTGCGAGATACACATTTTAGGATCCCTGAGACGCTAAAGCCGTTGCTGTGGGAACTAAAATCAATCGTTAATATTCTGTATACTTTTGCGAGGAATCCTCGGTTGAGTCTTAGGATTTTGCGCAGGCTGCCGTTCATTCTCCACGTTCTCCACGGTGTTGACTATGGTCGGCGGTGGGTTCCCCCCCCTGAGGAACAGATTCTATCCGACCGTTTGGACAGCGGGAGTCTGGCCGACGCCCCTAATCCTTTGAAGTCGTATTTTGATTCCCACAAAGAGGGACGAGGCGTCTGGAAGTGGGTTCACTATTTCGAAATTTACCATCGGCACTTCAGCAAGTTCGTTGGACGCGAGGTACATGTGCTGGAAATAGGAGTGTACAGTGGGGGGAGTCTCCAGATGTGGACAGAGTACTTCGGTCCAAAGTGTCGTGTTTATGGTGTGGATATCGAAGAGGCATGCGCGGCTTATCAGGACGACCGGACAAAAATTATTGTGGGGGACCAGTCAGATCGGCGGTTCTGGAAACGATTTAAGGAGGAGAATCCTGCCATTGATATCCTCATTGACGACGGCAGTCACGAGCCGGAACATCAGATCGTCACACTGGAGGAAATGCTTCCTCATCTCCGTCCAGGGGGGGTATATCTCTGCGAGGACGTGCATGGGGAAGAAAATCCGTTCAATTCTTATGTCCATGGGCTCGCCGCCAGCATGAATTCTTCTTTAATATGGGCGGACCAAGGGAAAGGCCTTACCTGCAATCCAACTCACTATCAGGCTGCGATTCACTCGATACACTTATACCCTTTCGCGATAGTCATTGAGAAAACCAAGAGTCCGCGAGAGGAATTCACCGCCCCGAAACATGGGACTGAATGGCAGCCATTCTTAGAGTAGGGCAAGCGTTCCCTGGTACGGAGATTCCCCCTTTCTTGACACGATGGGGCCATGGTGCTAGGCTGCGCTCCACTAATTAATTCATAATTCGAGCAATATGCAGTCGCTTTCCCTGGATAAAATCTACGCCCAAAATGTGGATTTCGTGCAACGCGAAGTCGCGGGCGAATTCCTTCTGATTCCCATCAAGCGTCACCTGACCGACATCAACAGCCTCTATGTCCTGAACGAGACCGGCGCCGCGATCTGGCGCCGCCTCGACGGCACGCGCTCGATCCGGGCCATCCTAACCGAGCTCTCCAATGAATACGATGTCACCAGCGAGCAGTTAGAAGAGGACCTCGCCACGCTGATCGACGACCTTCTCGGCATCCAAGCCATCCAGGAAGCCTCTCGATGATCATGGGGCACCCCGCAGCGCCATGTTCACCCGAGTCACACCCGGTGGCCAGCTCGCCGTGTCCTGCTGTCTTTGTGGTGGAGAACCATGACGAAGCCTATTACGCCTGGAAAGAAGTGGGGGTCCGGCACCGCGTGCTGCTGCACTTTGACGCCCACATTGACTTTGCCTGGATCGCTCCTTCCCCTGACATTCTCCTGAAGCAAACCAGGCTGGCAGACGTGTTCTCCGCACTGCATCAGACTCCCTTCTGGACGCTCTCCGGGCAAACTCAGGAGGAGCGCACAAATCTCGGCAATTACATTCATCAGGCCATTCGGGACGACATCGTCCGAGAATTCGTCTGGGTCTATCCCGAGGACCCGGACCTGGCGAAGCAGGCACGCAAGGTACGATCGATCCTCGAGTCGCTCGCGGCAACAGCGCCCCAGCTCTTCCAGCTCTTCAGACCGACATCCCTCGGGTGTTTCGAGGGACGAATCTACGGGAAGCGATTCCGCGCCCTACCCTACTCCGCCTTTTCAACGCAGGCCTTCGAGGAAGACGTCCTCCTGGATATTGATCTAGACTTTTTCATCGTGCGGTCCCTGTATTCCCGCCACTATCCCTACGCCGACGTCCGGATTCCCTCCTTCTGGCTCTCGCCAGCGGAATTCGTGGCGCGACTTCACGCGAGCGGCCTGCGCTACGAGTACGTCACGCTGGCCTATTCCGTCGAGGAAGGCTATACCCCGCTCCGACTGAAATTCCTAGGGACAGAACTAGCCACGCGACTCGCACGCTCACTCTCGGACGAGGAAGAGCGCGGCTTCCGGATCCTGAGAGATCTCTTCGGCACCGACGCGCCACCGCACCCCACCAGCGCGGTCCAGGCACTCGAGGAAGAGCTCAGCCGGAGCCCGGGCAGCGCCGCCCTTCATTTCAACCTGGCCATGCTGCTGCTGGAATTGAACGACATCCCGCGCGCAGCCGCTCATTACGCCCACGCGATCGAAGCCGATCCTTCCTATCGGACCCGGTACAATCATGCTGGCCCGGTTCTCCTGGATCTGGGTCTCCTGCAGGAGGCCACTGCCTCTTATGAGCGGATGAAACGACTCGACCCGGCTCATCCCCATTACCGCCTGTTCGACCTTGAGTCGCTGGTGGCGAAAGGAAGCTGGGCACAGGCGCTGGCTCTGGGCAGAGAACTCTCGCAGAACGGGGTGGACGAGCCGATGTTGCCTGTGTTCCTGGCCGAATGCTATCTCGGCCTTCACCGATACGAGGATGCCTGGCAAGAGCTTGGACGGTATCGGTCTCCCGCAGCCGACCGTCTTCGCCATGACCTCCAACACGCCTGGGTGAAAGCCCGCGTTGCCGAGGCACTGAACCGTTCTGAGGAGGTGGCGGCCTCCTATCACGCCTTGCTCCGACACGGTGTGCGCTCGCCTGGCCTGCACTGGGCGCTGGCCAGACTGTACGTTCACAAGCGGAACTTCTACAAGGCACGCCGGCATCTCTTCAAAGCAGTGTCTCTGTTGATCCTGCCGCGTGTCTCCGCACGCTTGAGGCGAAGGACAACGTGAGACTCGAAGCCCTGATCCTCCGGTCCACACCGAAGGCTTCGGACCGGTACGAACGCCATCCGCAGGTGAAGTGGCAGGCGATCGAAGGGCTCGTCGTGCTGATCGATGCGAACGAAGGCCAGCTTATGCACTTGAATGACATGGGCTCACGCATCTGGCAGAGGCTGGACGGGGAACAATCTGTCGACCAGATTATCAGCGAACTGGAGAATTCCTTCGACGCGCCGGCCGATCGCCTCCGAAAAGACACGCTCAAGTTCCTGCGGAGACTTTCCCTGATGGAACTGATCAGGAAGGTGGACTCCCTCACCCCATGATTGCACGCAAGCCGTTCCACGTAGCGCCGGAACGCTACCCGCTCTTCTG
>CAZMPH010000024.1:12335-14929 GCA_964568195.1 uncultured Nitrospirales bacterium
CGTCACCGACCGCTGCAATCTGCGCTGCGTGATGTGCTACACCGATTGCTTCAACCGACCCGACATGATCCAGAACGAGCTTTCGACGGACGAAATCCTCCGCATCATGGACGAACTCGCCGCCGCCGGATGCGCGGAACTTTGCCTGACGGGCGGCGAGCCACTGGCGCATCCCGATTTTTGGGACATCTACGAGCATGCCAAAGCGTCCGGCTTTCTCGTCACCATTTTCACCAACGGCACGCTGATCACCGAGGAGGTTGCCGACCGACTAGCCGCGCTTCCCCCGCTTCGGATCGAGATCAGCATGCACGGCCTGACGGAACACACCTTTGAAGAGATCACTCAAGGCAGAGGCTCCTTCCAGCGTTGCATGAGGGCGATCCGCCTGCTGTTGGATCGCAACGTGGCCTTGGTTCTGAAGACAACCGCCATGACCGTCAATCAGGACGAAATTCTGGCCATCAAACGGTATGTGAACGGCCTCGGTTCGGTCGGATACAGGCTCGGCGAAGACCTGCGTCCCGCGCTGGACGGGAGCGACGCGCCGCAACGGCTGGCTCTCTCGGAGTCCGTGCGGCTGCGCCTCAAACAGCAGGATCCGGAACTGTGGGCCGAGACCTGCGCGAAGCAATCACAGGACCCCGGGCCCTGCGAAAGCGGCAAGCGCAGGTTCCACATTGACGCCTACGGCCGACTGCAGCTCTGTTCCAGCAACCGCCAGATGAGTTACGATCTCCGAACGGGATCCTTCAAGGATGGCTTCTACCACGCCCTGCCGAGTTTCCCCTGCGCATGGAAGAGTGAAACTCCGATACCGCTCATCCAACCGAGCGCCAGCCATGCCTGAATCCAGAACCATTCCGACCGTCGAGTACAAAGACTTCAGCCGGAGGCTCCACGAACGCTACGGGCAACGCGATCGGGTGATCAAAGCGCAATTGGAAATCACGTATCGCTGCAACCTCCATTGCGTCCATTGCTATACCGATCCGTACAACAAGCGGGAGTTCTTTCCACGGGAGCTGACCCTGCAGGAAATCACACGGATCCTCGACGAGATGGCCGATTTGGATATCGTCTATCTGAACCTGACCGGCGGCGAAATCTTCACCCATCCCGATTTCTTCGAGATCTACGGCTATGCCTACCGCAAGGGTTTTCTCCTGCAACTCTACACCAACGGCACCATCATCACCCAGGCCATCATCGACCGGCTCAAGCAATCCCCTCCGTTCTCCATCGATATCTCCTGCCACTCCATCAACGAAGAGGCCTTCGACCGGTTCACGCAAGTTCCCGGGTCCTTCCGGCAGTTTCTGAAAGGGATGAAGCTGCTCCGTCATAGCGGCCTCCCGTTCCGCTTCAAAACCAAGGCCATGAATTGGAACAAGGACGAACTTCTCCAGATCCGGCGATTCGTCGAGTCCTTTGGGCAGTCGTTCGGCTTCACCACTTCACTCTCTCCCAGACTGAACGGCGATCTCTCCTCGCTCGCCTACCGGCTCGCGCCGGATGAGATCAAAGCCCTTGAAGATCAAAAGATGCACGAGGCGCAGGATGACGAGCCCTGCCAAGACACGGCAGACTGGTCCTCTCCTCCGTCGGAACGACTCTACCGCTGCGGCTGCGCGACCGACACCATCCACATCAGCGCCTGGGGCGAGTTGGGCACCTGCACGCTGCAATACGAGCATCGCGCCTCCCTGCGGGACTACTCGCTGAAGGACGCCATCGCCAAGGTATTCGCGGAAGTCCGCGCGCGGCGGTACGCAACCGACTCTCCCTGCAGGACGTGCGGGATCTACGCCTTCTGCGACAAAAAACCGACGGAGGCGCGGAGAGAAGCGGGCGATCCGGAAGCGCCGATCCCATACGATTGCGATGTCGCGCTCACGCGCGCGGAACGTGTTTCCGGCCAAAGACTCATCCATCCACTCAGAGTCCGGGAAGAACAGCCGGCCCACCTTCTGCGTAAAGGAGAAACCGTGTCATGAGCGACAAAAAATCTTACAGCCCTCCGCAAATCTTTCAGGTCGAGCTCAACCACGAACAGGCGATCTTAAGCTCCTGTACCATGTCATTTACGGGCATGTCGAATACGACCGGGACCCTTTGCCGTACAAGTGCCGCCTGCAGGAATTCTACTAGGAGTACGGGGGGTGCCGACTCGGCCTCGCCTCCCTCATAGAAGACGAAGGTGGATGTCAACCCATGCGGATTGACCTTCAGATCGGTGGCTATGCGATTCGTCTGGACGAGCCCAGGGAGCACCGGATTTCGCACTGGCCGCTGAAGCGGTTCGACTCGTTTCTGACGCAGTCTGAACGATCGCCGGACATCGAACTTCGGATCAATGTTGTCACCCGGCTTCCCGAGATCCCCCACGGCGGTTTGATCTATGACGCGTGCCATGGCCTGTGGAAGCTGTACGCGGCAGACTCCGGCTATTTTCTTGAATCCTTCGACACGCACACGCTGCAGCTCCGCAGCCACACGACCATCTCGGGCGACATTTCGCAGGCCGAGGTCTGGTTCTGCGGTCAACCGAGGCGTCGCAGTGAACACGACGCGTGGACACCCGTGCATGTCAT
>CAZMPH010000024.1:14939-17081 GCA_964568195.1 uncultured Nitrospirales bacterium
CAACCCGATCGTAGAGGCCTGCCTCGTCACCAGGCTGGCGCGAGAGGGAGGCCTGCTTCTCCATGCCGCCGGTGTCTTGACGGAGCATGGGGCATGGGTCTTCACCGGGGCGTCGGGCACGGGCAAATCAACCTTGTCCGATATGTTTGCCGCAAGGGACGCATGCGTCTTAAGCGACGAACGCATCATCATCCGGAATGTCGCGGGCGAATTGACGGTCTTCGGCACGCCTTGGCAGGGAGGCGGCATGTACACGACAAATGCGGCGGGCCCGTTGACGGCGCTGTATTGCATCCGGCACGGAGAAGGCGCCCACGCCTTGCGCCGGATGAGCGCGCGCGAGTTCAGTCTGTTTGTGCTGCCGCAGAGCTTTCTTCCCCATTGGGACCGCGACGCGATGGACCGCACGCTCGCGTTCCTCGTCGAACTCGCCGAACGGGTCTATTGCGCCAACCTCGGATTCGTGAAGAATCCGGACGTCGTGGATTACTTGGCCACTCGGAGCCTCGACCGCCGGCTGGTGCCATCGTGAAACGCCTTCCACCAGAAGAATTTTTCGACGCACTCGCCGCCAACGCTCAACAGGCCGGGATACCCGAAGGAGTGACCTTCGAGTTGACTTACGGGTGCAATCTCCGATGCGTCCATTGCTACAATCCCACGCATCGCATCCTGCCGCACGAACTGGCTACGGCGGAAGTCTTCGCCATCCTGGATCAATGCGCGGACCTCGGCGTGGCCACGGTCTGCTTCAGCGGCGGGGAACTCTTCGTCAGGCCGGATGTCTTCGACATCTTCGAGCATGCGAAAGGCCGAGGGCTTCTCCTGGAGCTCATTTCGAATGCCACGCGGATCACGCCCGGGGTCTCCGATCGCCTGCAGCAAGTGGGATTCCGCAGCCTCGCCATCTCCGTCTATGGCGCGACGAAGCCGACGTACGAGCGGGTCACCACGACGCCCGGCTCCTACGAGCAGTTCCTCCGGGGCCTTCAATGCCTGGTATCCAGAAAACTGCCGGTCACCGTCCGCATGCCGGTCATGACCGACAACGCTCATGAAGTCCAGGACGCCCGAGCCCTCATTGAAGGGATGGGAATCAAATTCCAATACTGCCTCGACATCACCCCTAAAACCAACGGGGACACCAGTCCCCTGAAGCACCGGCTCAGTCCCGCCGACAAGGTGCGCATCGATGCAAACATGGTCGGCTACCGCGAAGCCGATGCCGCCACCTCTGCTTGCGCCGTCAACGGTGATTTTATCTCGTGCGAGTGCGGCAAGAGCCAGTTTGCGATCACCCCCTACGGTGAGATGAACCTGTGCACAGCCTTTCCGATTCCCAAATACGATTTACGGAAGGGAACGGTCCGGGAGGGATGGGAGGTTCTCAAGCGAACCGTGGCTGAGTCCAGACCGAACGACAGCTACGAATGTCCCGCCTGCGATGTTCGCGCCAGGTGCAGTCAGGGCCGCAACGACGCGTGGCTGGAGACCGGCAACATGAGCGCCTGCCTCCCTCATTACAAAGAGTTCGCAATCCTGGAGAAGGGTCTGTATGAGCGCATACATTCCAGCCGCGCCGATTGAGGCCTGCTCCAAGGCATGATTCAGACCCTCGAGACCGGCAACGGCTACCCCAGGTTTTCACTCCTCGAAGCGGGGATCGCTGAAGACCTTCCCACGGTGAGCCATCTACTGGCCCTGAAGGTCGCGAGCTGGAGCATGTTCCCGACCATTTACAAGGGCGACCTGATCGAGATCGGACCAGCCGCCAGCCTCCAGGTCGGAGACGTGGTCGTCTTCCGGAGCAGGGACGCGCTCATGTGCCATCGAGTCACGGTGGTATTGTCATCCCAGGAGATCTTGACCCGAGGGGACGGCTCGACAGGACCGGACGAACCGATTCGTCGAGAGCATCTCATGGGAAAGGTTGCGGCGATCATCCGGAGGGGACAGAGACGAGACCCGCACTTCATCCCGCGCCGACACTCGTCAGCGTGTTACGGCTCTACGGCGACTTGTTCTTCGGCCGGCTGCAAGCCTGGATCGTCACGGAGGGGCTGGGTTGTGGCAGCGACTTAAACGACGCTCGATAATCCAACGTCTTCCGGCATACATGCTCAGAAAGAGCGTGAAGTTCTC
>CAZMPH010000024.1:17091-21101 GCA_964568195.1 uncultured Nitrospirales bacterium
GGGCCTCCATCGGGTTGATGCGCGCGTACCAGCGTTATTCCCTCTCCGGGTATCCGGTCAAAGACGAAATCTTGGAGAGGATCCCCCCTGACGTCAAGCGGTCAGAGGACCTGATCCTCTTGGCGCACGTGGGTCCCTATCGTCTCGGCACGTTTCAACTGGCCTCCGGTGAGCTGAAGATGCGCCGGCCGGTGACCGGGCTTGGGCTCGAAGACTGGTTCCATGATCTGGGCGCACGAGTCCGGCCTTGGCATGATCATCGTCCACTAGGGGGCCACAGGTGAGTGGAGACAAGGTCAGCCAAATGTCTCTTCGCTACATCGCCGGATATAGTTTTCTGCTCTTCTCAAGTCTTGTCAGGAGAGTCCTCAATCAATTTTATTTGCTTGTCTCACTCACGGAGCAATTTGCGGTCATCGTCTGGACCCCAAGAGAGATCGAGCGTTACTCGAGGACCGACTGGAATAGCCGGGAACAGGTGCGGAATTATGCGAGGCTAGATGACTGGCTCTGTGCGACAGAACAAGCTCTCGTCGAGAAATATTTTTCAAAAAATGGAGAGCTACTCGATGTGGCGTGCGGCGCAGGACGGGAGGCCCTGCTGCTCTCCCGGCGAGGGATGAAGGTGACAGCCTGTGATTGGAGTCCTCGGATGATCGCTGAGGCACAACGGCGCGCTCGGGAAGCGAACGTGCCGGTACGCTTTGCGGTGGCCGACCTGTATGACCTCCCCTACCCTGAGAAGGCCTTTGACTATCTGTTGCTGACGAATATCGCTTATAGCTATGTCTTCACCAGGCGTCGGCGGATTCGCTTATTGAAACAGGCCTACTCGATCTTGCGACCCGGCGGGGTATTCATCATATCATTTGTGGCCGCACTGGGCGGCTTCCCAGGTCAAAGGATTTCGCAAAGGCTCTTTATGAAATTGAAACGCTCCGCCCTCTTTAACAGGGACTATGAACCTGGTGACCGCTTCTTGTACTCGTTTGTCCACGTATTCCAGCCGGAAGAGTTGAGACAGGAATTCGACGAGGCGAAGTTCCTCGTTAAAGAGTGGCTGTGGAAGCCGGGCTACGCAGTGCTCACCAAGGCTACATGAGAGGCAATGGGTGACCCAAGAGATTGAAACCGATCAGCCCGAATTGACAGACGTTTCGGAAAAGCTTGTCGCCGCCGGCTGTTACCAGCGCTATAAGACTCACGGGTTCAGCATGGAACCCTTTATCCGGAACGGGGACGAACTGCTAATCCATGTCGACGCCGGGCAGAGGTATTGGATCGGGGATATCCTGCTTTACCACTCCTCCTTTCACCCGGAACCGGTCGCCCATCGCTTAATTGCCATTGAAGGCGGCGGAGATTTTGTGGTGCTGCGTTCCGATTCTGAACCCGGCTCTACGGAACGCGTTTCCTCTGGCACGGTCTTAGGCAGGGCGGCGGCGATCCTGCGCCATGGGACAATCATTTCGATTTCTTCGGACCGATGGTCGAGGCGATGGTTGAATCGTTTCATCGTAAAAGTTTATCCCGCGGTGCTTGACGCAAAGGATCTGGCTATTGTGCGGCTAAAGCCGGTTATTTCTTTTTTTCAGGGTTTGCCCCTTTATAGAAAAATCATCACTCCTTTGATCGCAGACCGGCTGCATTTTGATTCCAGTTCATCCGGCGATCAAACGCAGCTACGGGCTTGGGTCGGCGGCCGTTTTGCCGGCAGTCTATCCGTATGCCGTACCGAAGGCGAAGACCAGGATTGGCTTTGGATCTCCAATTTATCCGTTCGAATTCGCTATCGCGGGGCCGGCATTGGCAGCGCGCTTCTGGGGGAAGCGCAGGCGTATGCCAAGACCAAGGGATTTCGGGGGTTGAGGCTTACCCGGGAAAGTGGGGACCCGGTTTCCGCCCGTTTCTATCAAAGAGTCAGTTTTGAAGATTGCGGCACGCTGGACGGCAAACCGCTGATGCGAAAGGCGGTTTGAACCGCTTGTTTTTCGGGCCACCCGCACCCTATTCAGGCCAGCGACGGAGGGGGCATGGGAGTGTTACGCGCCATCACTGAGATGACGGCTTCCTTCCGAGGAGCAGACGTCGTCGTCCTTTGCTATCACCAAATCCGAAGCCGTGCGCGGTTTGCCGACCAGATGGCCGCTCTCTCAGAGCGCGGGTACTCGGTGCTTTCCATGCCGCAATTCACGGAATGGCTGAACGGTTCTCTCCCGCCCTCCCGCCCCGCCGCGTTGCTGACCTTCGACGGCTGTCATGACGAGCAGCTCGAGAGCGCCGTTCCGGTGCTCGACTCGCTGAAGTTCCCGGCCACCTTTTTCCCGGCCTCTGCGGGCCTCGTCTGCGAGCTTCCGGTTGTGGCGGCTCACTGGCGCAATAGACTTCTCGAGCTCACGAAAGCAGGGCACACCATCGGCTGCCACACTCAGAGCCATCCAGACCTGACGCAACTGCCCATGGACGAAGTGAGACAAGAGGTGCTGGGCTCGAAGCTGGCGCTTGAAGACGCTCTGGGCCAACGAGTGAGCGCATTCTGCTACCCATACGGAGCCTATGACGCCCGTGTCAGAGCAGTCGTCCAAGAGGCAGGGTTCGACGTCGCCTTCACCGTGGATCTTGGCGGGGTGAAGTGGGGGGATGATCCCTACTCGCTCAAGCGCGTGCCGGTCCTGGGTGAACCTGGCTCCGCCGAGTTCGGGGTCTATCTCTCCGGGAGACTCCTCATTTCCGGCTCCCTCCTCCTGTGCTGGAAGGTACGAGAGCGCTTCTTGGACCGAAAGGCAATTCGGCCGGAGCGAGAAGGATGAAGACCGCCGAACTTGAGCGATACCTCATGGACTATTCCCGCATCAGGTCCGGGAATAAGATCAAATTTGAAAAATTACGCGCGGTGCTGAGCCAGATGCAGAAGGCGGGGATCGATTGCATCCTGCTCAAGGGCGCCGATCTGATCCCCCGTCTCTATGGCGTCCTGAGCGTGCGACCGCTGGGCGATGCTGACCTCCTGGTTCATGAATCCGACCTGCCGGCGCTTGACCACCTCCTCGCGCAATTGGGCTACCGCCCCCTCATAGACGGCAATCCAGCGTACATGGACCCTGGCAACACGCTGGCTTTGGATATCATCACCAACGTGTGGTACGTGGACAATCAGGAGGAAATTTGGGAACGAGCGGTGCGGAGGGACTTCGAGGGGATCCCGATCAAAGGCCTGGGAGCGAATGATCTCCTGGTGTATTTGACCGCGTACAATGTCGTCCACCGAGGGTATCTGTTCGCTTCCTTTGCACGAGATACCGCGCTCCTTGTAGAAAAGGAAGACATGGATTGGGACTTCGTCGTGGACGAGGCTTCCCGATGCCATCTCAAAATTCCGATGTATCACGGCCTTTCCTTTGTGGTGTCGAGATACGCCGGAGTCCCCATTCCGGATCATGTCCTCAGAGGCCTCGCTCCCTCAACCCTCGGTGAAAGGCTCTGGTATTGGTTTTTCCAGAAACTCGTGACGGACATGCCGGTTGCCGAATTGGGTCATCTGCTGCTGTTCATCACGCAACCAGGGTTGAAGAAGTGGCGCTGGCTGAGCGATGTCTTCTTCCCTTCCCCTGCTTTCCTGACCTATCGATACGGCGACCGATGGAGCACTTATCCTCTTCTGACACGTCTTTGCAGACCGTTCTCTCTGCTGTCGCAAGCCCTGCGCTTATCTCTCAGAATACTGGGGCTGCTCCTCAAATGACCCACGTGAGCCGCCAAAGACTGCAGGCTTCCACAGTGGCTCTCGGCGGACTCCTGCTGCTGTTCGTCGCGAGCCGTCTCCTGTACCTGGTGCTGCTCCATCCAGCCTACTGGCTCACCTATCCAGGTGAAGAATCGTACCGGGGCGCCATCGCTCAGGAACTCCTCACAGGCCTCGCCATGCCCTTCACCGACTACCGCGCGGATAACTATTCGGGCGGCTCGTTGGTGATCGGGGCCCTCGCCGCCGGCTTCTTCCTGCTGTTCGG
>CAZMPH010000025.1:0-21084 GCA_964568195.1 uncultured Nitrospirales bacterium
GCAAGGCGATCGGGGTGCCGCTCGCCAAGCTGGCCATGCAGGTGATGATGGGACCGACGCTGAAACAGATCGGCTTCACGGCCGAGCGAACGCCGGCCCACGTTTCCGTCAAGGAAGCGGTCTTTCCCTTCAACAAGTTTCCCAACACCGACGTCCTGCTGGGCCCGGAGATGCGCTCCACCGGCGAGGTCATGGGCATCGCCGACGACTTCGGCTCGGCGTTCCTCAAATCACAGGCCGGAGCGGGCGGCCCGTTGCCCATGGCCGGCCGGGTCTTCCTCAGCGTGAAGGACAAAGACAAGCCGGCGACCGTGGCGCTGGCCCGGCGTTTCCTGGAGCTGGGTTTCACCGTCGAAGCGACGCGGGGCACGGCGGGCTACCTGGCGCAGCACGGGGTCGTCGTAGACGTCGTGAACAAAGTCATGGAGGGACGCCCGCATATCGTGGACCACATCAAGAACGGGGAGATCCACCTCGTCATCAACACGGTGGGCGACAAGGCCTCCCAGCTGGACTCTGCGTCACTCCGCCGCGCCGCGCTGGTGCAGAACGTGCCCTATCAGACCACGATGTCGGGGGCCCGCGCGACCCTCATGGCCATCGAGGCCGGGCTCAAACGCAAGCTGACCGTCAAGCCGCTCCAGGAATATTACGCCTAACCCACAAGGACCGAGGACCGATGCCGAAGATACCGATCACCAAGAAGGGATATGCCGCGCTGCAGGCGGAGCTCGAGCGCTACAAGAAGATTGAGCGTCCCAAGAACATCAAGGACATTGAAGAGGCAAGAGGCCACGGCGATCTCAGCGAGAACGCGGAATACCACGCCGCCAAGGAGCGGCAGAGCCACATTGCCGTACGCACCCGCGACCTGGAGCACAAGCTGGCGGAGGCGCAGATCATCGACACGTCGAATTTCTCCAACGAGAAGGTGGTCTTCGGTGCGACCGTGACGGTCCGGGACACCCAGACCGAGAAGGAACAGCGCTACACGATCGTCGGCCAGGACGAAGGAGACCTCAAGAACGGGAAGATTTCGGTCCAATCGCCGGTCGGGCGTGCCCTCATCGGCAAACGGGTCGGGGACACGTTCGAAGTCCAGACGCCGGCCAAGAAGGTGGAGTACGCGGTCCTCAACATCTGCTTCGAGGAATCCTAAGGCGAGACAATGGCGGCCGCATCGGCCATCCCCCTGATCACCCTCCTGACTGATTTCGGTACGGCCGACACCTGTGTCGGCAGCATGAAGGGCGCCATCTTGGGGATCAATCCCGAGGCGCGCATCGTGGACCTCACCCATGAGGTGCCCGCGCACAACATCCACTCCGGCGCCTATCTCCTCCAGACGGCCACACGCTATTTCCCCCCCGGCACCATCCACGTGGCGGTGGTGGACCCCGGCGTGGGCAGCGCGCGGCGGCCGCTGCTGGTGTCCACGTCGACGCAGCACTTCCTCGCCCCCGACAACGGGCTTCTGAGTTACGTCCTCGCCGAAGAGCCGGATGCTGAAATTCGGGAACTGACCGCGCAGAAATATTTTCTCGCCGCCATCGGGCCGACCTTTCACGGGCGCGACCTGTTCGCGCCGGTGGCGGCCTGGCTCGCGCAGGGCGAGCCGCTCGATGCCTTCGGGCCGAGGATCAAGGACGCGGTGCGGTTTGAGATTCGGCACCCGGTGATGGACAAGGGCCGGCTCGTCGGCGAAGTGCAGCACATCGACCGGTTCGGGAACCTCATCACCAACATCGGCTACGCCGAGCTGCGGGACCTGACGGACATGGACAGCTGGCTGGGCCTGCACGTGAAGGTTCGGGCGGCCAGGGTCAAGGGGCTGCAGCGGTGCTACGCGGACGCAAAGCCGAAGAAACTGGCGGCGCTTGTCAACAGCGATGGTTGGCTGGAGTTCTTCTGCAACCAGGGCCGCGCCGACAAACTCGCCAAGGCCAAAATGGGCGAACGCGTCGAGGTACGGGTTCCGAAGTGAGCAGGGGACTGGCTGGTTTTCTGTCTTCAGAAAAGCTGCCTGTCCCCTTTAAACGGAGGAAGTAGTTCTCATGGAACAGCTACACGGCAATCTGGTTTTAGACAGGGAGATGCTTGGCAAAGTAATTACCTATTATGTTTATCGAAGCCAAGAAATGGAAGGCGCTAGGCCAATAATTGACGGTGTGTACATCCAACGCGGAACAGTCGGTGCGAATCCACCAGAGCACATGAAACTTTCATTAGAGTGGTGGTGATCGAAGCAACCGCGTCGTCCGAGGAAGCCGCCGATGAAATCCTGTTGGGCTTAACCGAACTCCTGCCCGAGGACACCCAACTCGACGTGTGGTCGATGGATCCCCAACATTCGCTGCTCGCCTCAGTTCAGGCTACACACTGTCGCCTCATGTGACCCGCGTGAACTGTAAAGCCTGCGCAGGGGAGTGGCCTCCCAAGGATCACCGGATCGCCGACCTTGGCCTTTCGGTCGCGTATCTGTATGACGATCAGTTCTTCCCCGGCTGGACCGTATTGGTGCTCAAGCGGCATGCCACGGAATTATACGAGCTGACCAAAGAAGAGCGGAGCCGACTCATCGAGGAAGTATCCGAAGTTGCGACGGCCTTGGCCATGACGTTCGAGCCGGTGAAGATCAATTACGAATTGCTCGGCAACCAGCTCCCGCACATCCATTGGCACGTCATTCCAAGGCTGGCCGGCGACCCCGCCCCACGCGATGCGGTCTGGACCGTCAAGCATGAGCCCAAACGACTGCCGGCAAACGACCTGCAAGAACGGCTCTCTCGCATCCGGTCGCACTTAAAGATCTGAAGTCACCGCTTTAATCGCCTTCGTCACGATTCCCGCCATCCGGCGCAGCTCCGGGATCGTCGTGCTCAGCGGCGGCATGAGGACGATGACGTTGCCGAGGGGACGGAGGAGCAGACCCAGCTTGCGTGCTTCTTCCGTCACCCGCATGCCCACACGTTCGGCAAGCGGGTAGGGCGCCTTCGTCCCGCGATTTTTCACCAGCTCGATCCCGACGATCAAGCCCAACTGACGAATGTCTCCAACGTGTTGGTGTGCGCGGAACGGAGCCAGCAAGCGCCCGAGCGTTTTGATCTTGGGTTGCAGGCGGGCCAGCGTCCGCTCTTTTCTGAACACTTCCAGATTGGCCAGAGCGACGGCGCAGCCCAACGGGTTGCCTGTGTAGCTATGGCCGTGAAAGAACGCTTTGAATTCGTCATAACGCCCCAGGAACGCCCGGTAGATGCGCTCGGTCGTCAAGGTGGCGGCCAAGGGCAGGTACCCGCCGGTCAGCCCTTTGCTGACGGCCATGAGGTCCGGCTTGATCCCCTCGTGCTCGCACGCGAACATCCGGCCGGTCCGGCCGAAGCCCGTTGCCACCTCGTCGGCGATCATCAGCACGCGATAGCGAGTACAGAGCTTGCGGAGACGGGTCAGATAGCCGGGCGGCATCGTGATCATGCCGCCGGCCGCCAGCAGCATCGGCTCGACAATGAGGGCCGCGATCTCGTCCTGGTGCCGTTTGAGCACATCCTCGACCGAATCGGCGCAAGCCACCTTGCATTTCGGAAACGTCAGCCCCAGCGGGCAGCGGTAGCAGTAGGGGGCGTGCGCCTCGTACGACGGGCGCAGCAACGGCTTGAACCGCTCGTGGAAAATCGGGATGCCGCCCACGCCGACCGCGCCGAGCGTATCGCCGTGGTAGGCCTGCCCTAGGTGCAGGAACTTCGTCTTGGACTTGTCGGCGCCGCCCTGCAGCCGCCAGTACTGAAAGGCCATCTTGAGTGCGACTTCGACGGCGGTCGAGCCGTTATCCGAATAGAACACCCGCGTGAGCCCTCGCGGGGCGATGCCCACCAGCCGCTTGGCCAGTTCGATGGCGGGGGCGTTTGAAAGGCCTAATAACGTACTGTGGGCGATGCGCTTCAACTGTGCGGTCAGCGCGCGGTCCAGCGCCCCTTTGCGATGGCCGTGGAGATTGACCCAGATCGAGGAGACGCCGTCCAGGTAGCGACGGCCGTCGCTGTCATACAGATAGACGCCCTGTCCGCGCTCGATGATCAGGGGAGCCGTTTGGACCCAATCCCGCTGCTGGGTGAAAGGGTGCCAGAGGTATCGGCGATCCTCGGCCTGAAGCCTCTGGGTGCGAGTCTTACGCGACATGAAGGATGGGCCATTATAGGGAGGGGAATCCGCTTTGACAATCTGCTAAAAAATGATTATAATCAGCGAGCTTAGGCGTTCAAGGAATCCCCATTTTGCAGGCACATATCCGCAACTTTTCCATTATCGCCCACATAGACCACGGGAAGTCGACTCTCGCAGACCGGTTGCTCGAATACACCGGCGCCATCACCGCCAGAGAATCGCGCGAGCAGATCCTGGACGCGATGGACCTGGAACGTGAGCGGGGGATCACCATCAAGGCCCACACGGTCACGATTCGGTACAAGGCCGACGACGGGAACGAGTACTTGCTGAACCTGATCGACACGCCTGGCCATGTGGACTTCACCTATGAGGTCTCGCGCAGCCTGGCCGCCTGCGAAGGGGCGCTGCTCCTGGTGGACGCCTCCCAGGGGGTCGAGGCCCAGACCATCGCGAACGCGCACCTGGCGGTCGACAACCACCTCACCATCGTCCCGGTCGTCAACAAGGTAGACCTGGCCAGCGCCGACGTCGAGGGGACCAAGAAGCAGATCGAGGATGTCTTGAGCCTAGACGCGCACGAGGCGATTGCGACGAGCGCCAAGGCCGGGCTCGGTACCAAGGACGTCCTCGAAGCGGTCGTGAAGCGTATCCCTCCTCCAGCAGGGAACCCGCAAGGGCCCCTCAAAGCACTGGTCTTCGATTCCTGGTTCGACAACTACCAGGGCGTAACGGTTCTGGCGCGGGTAGGGGACGGCGCGATCGTCCCGGGCATGAAGGTTCGTATGGTGGGCACTGATCAAGTGTTTGAGGTCCTGGAGGTCGGCATCTTCAACCCGAAACGGCTCAAGCAGGACCGGCTTGACACAGGCGAGGTCGGCTACGTCGTGGCCGGTATCAGGCGCATCGGCGACACACGCATCGGCGACACGATCACCGAAGCCGACCGGCCGACGGCGACCCCATACCCCGGGTACAAGGAAGCCAAGCCCATGGTCTTTTGCGGCCTGTACCCGATTGACAGCGACCTGTTTGAAGACCTGCGCGACGCGCTGGAAAAATTACGCCTCAACGATTCCAGTTTCGTCTACGAACCCGAAACCTCGCTGGCGCTGGGCTTCGGCTTCCGCTGCGGCTTCCTGGGCCTGCTCCACATGGAGATCATCCAAGAACGGCTGGAGCGGGAGTACGGGCTGGAACTGATCAGCACGACGCCCACCGTCTACCGCGTGACCACGACCAAAGGCGACGTGCTCTACATCGACAATCCGGCCAAGCTGCCTGAGCCCAACCACATCGAGTTGTTCGAGGAGCCGTTCATCAAGGCTACGATCATCACGCCGGAAGCCTACGTCGGCAACCTCCTGGCGCTCTGCCAAGAGCGCCGGGGCACGCAGAAGAGCCTGACGTACCTGAGCCCCACACGGGTCATGCTGGTATACGAGATGCCGCTGAACGAGATCGTGCTGGATTTTTACGACCGCCTGAAGTCCAAGACGCAAGGGTATGCCTCGCTGGACTATGAGCTCATCGGCTACCAGCCGGCGGAGCTGGTCAAGGTGGACCTGCTGTTGAACGGGGAGAGCGTGGACGCGCTCTCGTTCATCGTCCATCGCGACAAAGCGGTCACCCGCGGCCGCCAGGTGGCCGAGAAGATGAAGGAGTTCATTCCGCGCCAGATGTTCGAGGTGGCGATTCAGGCCGCCATCGGCAGCAAGATCATCGCCCGGGAAACCGTCGGCGCCATGAAGAAGAACGTCACGGCAAAATGTTATGGTGGCGATATCACCCGCAAAAGGAAGTTATGGGAGAAGCAGAAGGAAGGCAAGAAAAGGATGAAGCAGGTCGGCCGGGTGGAAGTGCCCCAGGAGGCCTTCCTCGCCCTGTTGAAAGTGACGGACTAGCCGTCCCTTCGCTCGAGCCGGCCCCACTCATCACGACGGCCCCGGAAGGGGAGGCGGGCGCGTCCGCCCGGCACAAGCCGCTCTGGCGGGAGTACGCCGAGGCGATCGTCATCGCCATCATCCTTGCCCTCTTCATCCGGACATTCGTCGTGCAGGCGTTCAAGATCCCCTCCGGCTCCATGGTCCCCACGCTCACGATCGGGGACCACATCCTGGTGACGAAATTCCTGTACAGCATCAAGATGCCGTTCTGGGATACGATCGTCGTCCGCTTTTCGGAGCCGCAGCGGGGGGACATCATCGTCTTCAAATTCCCGGAGGACGAGAGCAAGGACTTCATCAAGCGCGTGGTCGGTCTGCCCGGCGACAAGGTCGAAATCCGCAACAAACGCGTCTTGGTCAACGAGGAGCTCCTGCCGGAACCCTACACCCAGCACGTGGATCCGAACATCCTGCCGCACCAGATCCAGCCCCGCGACAATCTCGGTCCCATGACGGTTCCTCCGGAATCCTACTTCGTGATGGGCGACAACCGCGACCAGAGCCTGGACAGCCGCTTCTGGGGCTTCGTCAAACTGCCGAAGATCAAGGGCAAGGCGTTCCTCATCTACTGGTCCTGGAACGGGCAGGGGTCGCTCGCCCACTGGGTACGGTGGGAACGCCTCGGAAAGGCCATCCAATGAAGGCCGACGCGCTGCGCGCCTATATCAAGAAATTCCGGAACGGGAAAATCCTGGTCGTGGGCGACCTCATTTTGGACCAGTACATCTGGGGACAGGTCAACCGGATCTCCCCCGAAGCGCCCGTGCCAATCGTGACCGTGTCCTCAGAATCGCTCCAGCTCGGCGGAGCGGCCAACGTGTCGAATAATATCCGCTCGCTCGGCGGGCGGGTCGACCTGTGCGGCGTGGTCGGGACGGACGAGGGCAGTCGGCAGTTTCTGAAGGTCCTGGAGCGCCAGGGCATCGGACGCGACGGCATTCTCACCGCTCAGGATCGCCCCACGACGAGGAAGACACGGGTCGTGGCGCACAACCAGCAACTGGTCCGGTTCGACACCGAGAAAACCGACGCGATCAGCGGTGTGCTGGAAGCACGGATCAGCCGTTACGTGGCGGCCTGCATCCGCTCGGTCTCGGCGCTCGTCGTTTCGGACTACGCCAAAGGCGTGGTGACCCCGCGGGTCATGGCCGACCTCACGAACCTGGCCAATCGTCATGGCATCCCGGTCATCGTTGATCCCAAGGTCGCGCACATCGGCCGGTACAAGGGCGTCACGGTCATCACGCCGAACCACCTCGAAGCCGTCCAGGCCGCGGGCCTTCACGGCGATGACGAGGCGACTCTGTTGGAGGCCGGACGCCAACTGCACCAGCGGCTGGGCTGCCAGGCTGTCCTGGTCACGCGGGGCGAGCGGGGCATGAGCCTCGTCGAAGGCGGCGGGAAGGTGACCCACATCCCGACCGTCGCCCGGCAGGTCTTCGACGTCACCGGCGCGGGAGACACCGTCGTCGCCACCCTGGCGCTGGCGCTGTCCGCCGGCGCGTCCATGCGGCAGGCCGCCGTCCTGGCCAACCATGCCGCCGGCATCGTCGTCGGGATCGTGGGCACCGGCACGGTCACGGCCGCTCAACTCGATGAGGCGTTTCTCCATGGCTAAGGCCGCCAAACCGGCCCGCGTCACTGTGGCCGTGGTGATTCCGGCGCGCTACGCCTCCAGTCGGTTTCCGGGCAAGCCGCTGGCTCGCCTGGGAGACAAGCCCATGATCCAGCAGGTCTACGAGCGGGTCCGCATGGCGCGCGGCGTGAACCGGGTCGTCGTGGCCACCGACGACGCGCGCATTCGCGATTGTGTCACCGGATTCGGCGGTGAGGCGATCATCACAGGGAGCGAGCTCCGATCCGGATCGGACCGCGTGGCGGCCGTCGCGCGGGAGATTCCGGCGGACGTCTATGTCAACCTGCAAGGCGACGAAATTCCGCTGGACCCCGGCTTTCTGGAAGACCTGGTGCTCCCGTTCACCCAATCCGATGCGGACGTGGGGACCCTCAAACAGGCCATCACGGAGGAACGCGATCTCCAGGACCCGAACGTCGTCAAGGTCGTCACGGATCGAAACGGGGACGCGCTGTACTTTTCGCGCAGCCCCATTCCCTATCTCAGGGACCGGCGCGCAGGAGACAGCAGCCTCGTGCCGGGCCTGCACTGGAAGCACCTGGGCATCTATATCTACCGCGCCGCGGCGCTGGCCGGCTTCGCCAAGCTGCCGTCCGGGACCCTGGAGGTGACCGAGCACTTGGAGCAACTGCGGCTGCTGGAAGCCGGAATCCGGATACGGGTCTGGGAAACCAAACACGCCTCTCTGCGGGTGGATACTCCCGCTGATCTGGAGAGGGCCGAACAGATTCTGACAGGAGGAAAGCCGGCATGGCGAAATTCATCTTTGTGACCGGAGGCGTGGTGTCGTCGTTAGGAAAGGGGCTGGCCTCGGCCTCCATCGGGAACCTCCTGGAAAACCGGGGAGCCCGTTTGACCTTCCTCAAGATCGATCCCTACATTAATGTTGACCCCGGCACGATGAACCCCTACCAGCACGGGGAGGTCTACGTCACGGAAGACGGCGCGGAGACCGACCTGGACCTCGGGCACTACGAGCGGTTCACGTCCGTGACCGTCGGACGGCGCAACAATTTCACGACGGGACGCATCTACTACGATGTGATCACGAAGGAGCGACGGGGCGACTACCTGGGAGGGACGGTTCAGGTGGTTCCGCACATTACGGATGAAATCAAACGCTCCATCCGCGCGCTGGCGGAAGGGGTGGACCTTGTGATCTGCGAAATCGGGGGGACGGTCGGCGACATCGAGAGCCTCCCGTTCCTGGAAGCCATCCGCCAGCTGCCCTATGATGTGGGCCGCGACAACGTCCTCTACGTCCATGTCACGCTGGTACCCTACCTCGGCGCCGCAGGCGAGATCAAAACCAAGCCGACCCAGCACAGCGTCAACAAGCTGCGTGAGATCGGAATCCAGCCCCACATCCTCCTGTGCCGGACGGACCGGTATCTGCCCCCCGAACTCAAAGAGAAGATCGCGCTCTTTTGCAACCTGCAAAAGGACGAAGTGATCACGGCGAAAGACGTAGACACGCCCTATGAGGTCCCGCTGGTGTTCCACAAGGAAGGGCTGGACGCGCTGATCGTGCGCCATCTTGGCTTGCAGCTCAAAGAACCCGATCTCCGCCAGTGGGACAGCCTGGTCCAGCGGATCAAACGTCCCCAGCACGAGGTCACGATCGCCCTGGTCGGCAAGTACGTCGGCCTGAAAGAGTCTTACAAGAGCCTGACCGAAGCCCTCGTGCATGGGGGCATCGAGTCCGAGACGCGGCCGAACATCCAATGGGTCGAGTCCGACGACATCGAGCGGCGAGGCCCCGATCGCGTGCTGGCCGGCGTGGACGGCATCATCGTGCCGGGAGGCTTCGGGGGGCGGGGGATCGAAGGCAAGATTCTGGCCATCCGCCACGCACGGGAAAAGCAGGTGCCCTTCCTCGGCCTCTGCCTCGGCATGCAATGCGCCGTCATCGAGTTCGCCCGGAACGTCGCCGGGCTAAAGGACGCCAACAGCTCGGAATTTGCTCCCGAGGGGCCGACCTCCGTCATCGATCTCATGTCCGACCAGCGGACGGTGGAGGAGAAAGGCGGCACCATGCGGCTGGGCTCCTATCCCTGCGTGCTGGAGAAGGGGTCGCGGGCGCACGAGGCCTACGGCACCACGGAAATCCAGGAACGCCATCGCCACCGCTACGAGTTCAATAACGTCTACCGGGACCAACTGACCAAGCACGGGCTGGTTCTCAGCGGGCTCTCGCCCGACAGCCGGCTTGTAGAGATCGTGGAGTTGCAGCAGCATCCCTGGTTCCTGGCCACACAGTTCCATCCCGAGTTCAATTCACGCCCGCGCCGGCCGCACCCCTTGTTCAAGGGATTCATCCAGGCCGCGCTCCGGCGCAAGGTCGGGGGATAACCCAGCCCATGCAGACGGTCGACATCGCCGGGCTCAAGGTCGGGGAGGGGTGTCCGCATCTCATCATCGCCGGACCCTGCGTAATCGAGGACGCGGGGCTGGTCATGGAAACGGCTAAAGAATTGAAGCGTATCACCGGAGAATTAAAGCTTCCCTTTATCTTTAAATCTTCCTACGACAAGGCCAACCGGAGCTCGGGCCAATCGTTCCGCGGTCCCGGGATCAAGGACGGACTCAAGATCCTCGACCGCGTGCGGGAGCAGGTCGGCGTCCCCATCCTATCGGACGTCCATTCGGCCGAAGAGGCGACGGAGGCGGGAAAGGTCCTGGACGTGCTCCAGATCCCGGCCTTTCTATGCCGGCAAACCGATCTCCTCATTGCGGCCGCACGGACGGGGAAGGTCGTCAACGTCAAAAAGGGCCAGTTTCTGGCCCCCTGGGACATGGCCAACGTCGTCCAGAAAATCGAGGAGGCGGGCAACCGGCGGATCCTGTTGACCGAGCGGGGCGCCTCCTTCGGCTACAACAACCTCGTCACGGACTTTCGCGCGCTCCCGATCATGCGGCACCTCGGCTATCCCGTCATTTTCGACGCGACCCATAGTGTTCAATTGCCGGGCGGGGCGGGCACGCGCTCATCCGGACAGCGGGAGTTCGTCGCGCCGCTGGCCCGCGGCGCCGTCGCGGTCGGCTGCGAGGGGTTGTTCATGGAAGTCCATCCGAATCCCGACAAAGCCCTGTCGGACGGGCCCAACATGGTCCCGCTGGCCGAGGTGCGCGGCCTCTTGGAGCAGATCGTGCGCGTGGCGGCGGCGATCGGCCGCATCCCTGTGTGATCACCCTGTCCACTCAACGTCGCGAGCACGCGCCCGCGCACGAGCAGACCGGCCTGCTGGCGCATTTGCCGAACGCCATCACGGTCAGCCGAATTCTATTGATTCCCGTCTTCGTCCTGTTTTTTCTGGAACCGACGCCCTATCGCTCAATCGTCGCGGCGGCCGTCTTCGGGCTGGCCGCCCTGACCGACGCCGTGGACGGCTATGTCGCGAGGCGGTGGGGGCAGGTCACAAGACTGGGCAAGCTCCTCGACCCGATCGCCGATAAGCTGCTGGTCCTGACCGCGCTCTTTCTCCTCGTGGGCTTCGACCGGGTGGAGGCCTGGGTGGCCATCGTGCTGGCCGGCCGCGAGTTGGCCGTCACCGGCCTGAGGACTGTGGCTGCCCGAGAAGGAATCGATTTGACCCCGGAAACCACAGGCAAGGTAAAGATGGCAGCCCAAGTCGTGGCCATTCTCTTCCTGATTCTGGATGAGGCCGTGCCGGCGTCGTTGAACTTTCACTCTTGGGGTACCATCATCCTGCTGGTCTCCCTGGTGCTCTCCGTGGTGTCCGCCGCGCAATACGTTCGGCAGTTCGTCCTCCAGATGCTTCCCCGAAACGGGATGGGCGCAGGCGGTTCCTGATGGTTACGGACCTGGCGCTCTCTCTTGTTCTCGGGTATTTCCTGGGCGCAATCCCATTCGGCATCTTTGCCGGCAGAGCGTTTGCCGGTATCGATCCGCGTGAGGCCGGGAGCCGGAATATCGGATTCACCAACGTGCTCAGGGTTGCCGGAAAAGCGGCCGGGATCGTCACACTGATCGGCGATATGGGCAAAGGAGCATTGGCGGTTTATCTTGCGTGCGTGCTGCTGGGACCTTCAGCCAACGACTCGATATTAGCAGCCGGCGCTGCGGCTATCCTGGGCCATATGTTCCCCGTATTCTTGCGGTTCAACGGAGGAAAGGGGGTTGCCACTGCGTTGGGCGTTTTGCTGGCGGCGGAACCGCCAATTGGAGGGTGGTTAGTGGTGGTCTGGCTAACCTCTGCGGCCATCTGGCGGATGTCCTCCTTGGCGGCCTTGATCGCGTTCGGAAGCTTGCCGCTCTGGGTGTGGCTGTTTCATCCTACCGCGCCGATGGCGGCACTCGTGACGGGCATCATTATTTTGATTATGTACCGGCACCGCGAGAACATCAGTCGGTTAAAGGCGGGAACCGAGTCGAAATTCGGGAAACGGACGATTGTCGCCTTTTGAACCAGAATTAATAGTTTACATAATCGTGCTTATCCGACATTAGTTATGGGTATCTTCCAATCAACCCTGCGTACACTCTCAATCAGCGTTGACGGCGCACGAGAAGCTGTCATGGCCGTCGCGGAGCGCGTCGCCCGCAGGGTCCAGGTCACGAAACTGCAACTCCAGGCTGAAGATGCTGAAGCACGCCTCCGGCAGGCTTATGAATCCCTGGGCCAGCGCCTGTATGCCACCCATGCCACACGTTCACCGGAGACCGCGAAGGGTGATGACTCACTGCCGCTCTGCGAAGGCATCCGAGCGGAACAGCGGGCACTGCAGGAAATCAGGGACCGCCTGGCGTCACGGTATGATGACGTCCTGATCGTCCCCCTGATCCGCCTCCAGGAAGATCTGCAGGCAGGCGGCGGCACCATCGAACGTATCACCATTACCACAAACGCCCAGGCCGACGGCAAGCCACTCAGCGACGTCGATCTCCCTGCGGGCATACGTATCGTCCTGGTCCGGCGGCACGACTCGCTCATGTTCCCTTCCGCCCAGTTGATTCTGCGGGCCGGCGACCAGGTCACCGTCATCGGCAACCGATCCGAGCTTCCCGGCGCCATTCAAGCGCTCCTCGCATAGACAGGAGGCATAAGTTGTAATTTTCAGGAACCTTTTGTTAGGATAACGTAGGCCCAGAGAGCCATATCTATCTCAAAGGGAAGTGTGCGTGTCTTCTCACATTGTAAAGGAGCAGACGATGAAGGTTCGGAACCGTCCCCTGCATCAGCGGCGATTAGGCTGGATGGTTCTCGCGAGCCTCCTGCTGTGTGAACCTTTCCTCAGCCTCGCCCATGCTGCTAATGAACTCACCGGGCTGCGCCTGCTCGAGGAGATTCAGAGCGTCCTCGTCAGCCTCGCCGATCGGGTCAAGCCGGCAGTCGTGAACATCGCGCCGGTATCCGCCTCAGTCAAACCAGGCGAACCCCCCCGGGACCGCGGCCCGAACATCCCTGGCACCGGTTCCGGCGTGATCGTGGACAAGGACGGCCTGATCGTCACCAACAATCATGTCGTCGGCGATGCGAAAGAGGTAGAGGTACGCCTGTCCGACAAGACCAAATTCGTGGGCCAGGTGATCGGCCGAGACCCAGATACCGACATCGCCCTCATCAAGATCAACGCCACCGGCGAGCTTCCCACGGTTCCCTTCGGCGACTCCTCGAAAGTCCGCGTCGGCCAGTGGGTCATGGCCGTAGGCAACCCCTTCGCACTTGATCGAACCGTCACTCTGGGGGTGGTCAGCGGGCTGGAACGGGATGCCGTCAGGCTCTCCCGATACGAGGCCTTCATTCAAACCGATGCCTCGATCAATCCGGGCAACAGCGGGGGCCCCCTGTTCAACATCAAAGGCGAAGTGATCGGCATCAATACCGCCATCATCAACTATGCCCAGGGAATCGGATTCGCGATCCCCTCTAACATGGTGCAGCAGGTCGTCGGGCAACTGCGTACCCGAGGCAAGGTGATCCGCGGCTGGCTGGGCGTCGGGATCCAGGAAGTAACGGCCGAACTGGCCGCCAAGTTCGGCATTAAAGAAAACGACGGCGTACTGATCAACGACGTCTTTGAGAATGAACCGGCCGCGCGGGCCGGCCTGAAACCCGGCGACATCATCGCCAAAGTGAATGGGCGTCAGGTGGAAACACCGGCAGGCTTGTCGCGCGCCGTGGCCGGCCTGACGCCTGGAACCAAGATTGAACTCGATGTCATCCGGAACAACGAGCGCCGCACCGTCACCGTCGATTTAGGTGAACGCAAGGAGGAAGCCGTCGTCGCGGCGATTCCGTCCCCTCCCCCACAGCCGGAGGTCAGGCTCGGCCTCAACGTGCAGGATCTCACGCCGGAGCTTGCCGACAAGTTCAAGATCAAGGATCAGAAAGGAGTGCTGGTGAGCAAGGTGGAGCCCGGGAGCGTCGCGCAGGAGCAAGGCTTACGGGAAGGCGATCTGATCAAGGAAGTCAACCGCCAGGCCGTCATGTCGGCGGAGGAGTTCAAGTCTGCAGTGACCCAGACGAAAAAAGGAGAGTCCGTTCTCCTGCGCCTGGTCCGGGAGAACCGTGCGTTCTACTCCGTACTGAACCCCAGGGAAAAGTAACGGGGGATATCCGCCGGTCAATGAGCGGCGGCGGTTTTGGCCGTCTTGTGCTCCTCGAGCACCTTGGCCACCAGCTCGCGGGGCACTTCTTCGTACGCCGAAAAGTCCATGGAGTAGGTCGCCCGCCCGCCTGTCAGCGAGTTCAGGACAGGCGCGTACTTGAGCATTTCCGCGAGCGGGACCGCCGCCTTGATGATGGTCCCGTGGGCTTTCGGGACCGTATCCTGGATCCGCCCCCGCCTGCTGTTCAGGTCCCCGATCACCGCGCCCATGAACTCATCCGGCGTGCCGACTTCGACCGTCATGATCGGCTCGAGCAGGACCGGCGCTGCCTGCTCGATGGCCTTTTTGAAACCCATGGACGCGGCGACCTTGAACGACATTTCAGACGAATCCACGTCATGGTACGAGCCGTCATAGAGCGTCACGCGGATGTCCACCACGGGGAACCCGCCCAAAAAGCCGTCATGCAAGGCCTCCACGACCCCCTTCTCCACGGCCGGAATGAAATTCCGGGGAATGGCACCCCCTACGATGTCATTCACGAACTCAAACCCGCCGCCGCGCTTTAAGGGTTCGAGCTTCAGCCACGTGTCCCCATACTGCCCGTGTCCCCCAGTCTGTTTTTTATATTTGCCTTGGGCGCTCGCGGTCTTCCTGATGGTCTCTTTATACGGAACTTTCGGTGTGTGGACATTGACCTCGATGCCATATTTGCGCTTCAGCCTCTCGAAGGCAACGTCCACGTGCAGCTGCCCCATGCCGCTCAGGATCATCTCATGCGTCTCGACGTTGCGGACGAACTCGAGGGACGGATCCTCTTCGACCAACTTATGGAGCCCCAGGCTGACCTTTTCCACGTCCGCCTTGGATTTGGGGTCCAACGCGAACGACATGAGGGGACGGTGTAAAGGCGGTTTGGGGATGAGGTAAAACACGTGCTCGCCGGTCAGCGTGTCGCCGGTTTGTGTGTCCTTCAATTTGGCGATCGCCATGATATCTCCCGCCACGGCCTTCTCGACCGGGGTGTATTTTTTCCCGACTCCATGGAACAGCCGCCCGCCCTTTTCCTTGCTGTTGCGGGTGGCGTTGAGAAAGCCCGCATCCGCCGCCAGCGAACCCGAATAGACCCGCATGTAATTGAGGCGCCCCATGAACGGATCGATGATCGTTTTGAACACGTACGCGACGAAGGGCGCCGCGCTGTCGACCGCAAGCGCCACGGGCTCCTTGCCGTCGCCCTTTGTGGCCTGTACCGGGCAGGCCTTCGCCGACTCCACCGGCGAGGGCAGGACCGAGACGATGACGTTCAGCAGTTCCGTCGAGCCGATGTTTTTCCCCCCGGAGCCGCACAGAACCGGAAACAACCCTCGGCTCATGACGCCCGCTTTCAGCCCCTTCAGGATCTCCGCCGCCGTCAAGGTCCCGTCGCCGAGGTATTTCTCCAGCAATTGATCATCCGCCTCAGCCGCCCCTTCCATCAGTTTCTTGCGCGCCGCCTCGACTTCGTCGCCCAGCGCCGCCGGAATCTCGATCTTCTGTCGCTTGCCGCTGCCGTCCGCCGAGTATCGGAACGCCTCCCCGCTCACCAGATCCACGACCCCTTCGAGCGACGCGTTCTTCCCGATCGGGATGCTGAGGGGGACGGTCTTTATTTCCAGCGTCTTTTCGATTTCATCGACCACCTTTTCCCAGGACGTTCCTTCCTTGTCGAGCGCGCTGATGAACAGCAGGCTCGGCAGGGAACGGGTCGCGGCGTACTCCCACACTTTCTCCAGTTCTGTCTTCACGCCGACGCCGGCATTGAAGACCCAGAGGGCGGCATCCGCCACGTGGGCGGCTTGTTTGGCCTCCGCCTGGAAGCTCGACGTGCCCGGATTGTCGAGCAAATTGAGCGACGCCTCGTTCCACGTGATCTGGCAGAGGCTGGTCTGGAGGGAGTGCTTCCGGTGATGCTCTTCGGGCTCGAAATCCATCGCCGCCGTGCCGGCCGCGACGGACCCCATTTGGGGAAGATTCCCGCTGGCGCACAGCAGCGCCTCGATCAGCGTCGTCTTTCCGGATCCACCGTACGAGAGAACAGCAACATTGCGGATGGCCTCAGGCTTGGATTCCTTCATGATAAAGGTCTCCGGATTGTAAGAAGTGGCCCATTCTAGGAGGGCCAGATGAAAGTGTCAACGGGAAGGGAGTCTGGAATTGCCGGCTCGTCAGCCGCGACCGGGCAAGACGGGCAGGATGACCGGCATGTCGCCGGTGTCCCCTGCCCGTCCTTGTCCAACGTTACATGAACCTCGCGATTGTCAGTTCCCGGTGACTTTCAAAGTAGCAGCGACATGCTTCGGATGCAACTGGCAGTAGACGCGGTGCTCCGTGACCGTTTTGTCGATATTCGCAAGCGGCACCGTGATGGTTTTTTCCTCGCCCGACTTGATCACTGCACCGTGTCCCCTTTTTAATCCTCCGGCTCAGAGCTCACAAGAGCGGGCCAAGGTCCTTCCATGACCAAATTCGGTTCCGATCAAGAACCACATTGCTGCCCAGGTAGAGCGCCTGCAGTCGCCGGTATTTGGCGGCAACATCGGGGTCGGACGGCGTACGACGCGTCACCGGTCCCTTGAGCTCCAAATCTGTCTGGTACACCGTTCCTTTTCGAAGGGAGTACAGCAAGAGCCCCTGGGCATCCGCCAGGCCGATCAACTCGTCCCCATAAGGGCTGATCATGTACGCGAAGTTGTGTTGAAGGCAGATCCCCGCCAACAGGCAGCTCACGTTGCGTCCCAGGAACGGCGAGATTTTAGGCGTGAGACCATTCATGGCCAAGATGGTCGGAGCGATGTCTACTTGGCTGACAACCGCGCTGACGGTTCTGGGGCGGTAGCCTTCACCGGTTCTCAGCGAGTCCGGCATCCACACGAACAATGGTGTCAGGAAATGTCCCACCTCCTTTTCTACGTCCGTTTTCCCAACCGGCTCGTGGCGGCCATGATCCCCCAATATAAACACCACCGTGTCTTTGAGCAGCCCCTCTCGAAGCGCACCCGTAAAGAATCGCTCGAATTCGAGGTCAAAATATCGCAACGCCGCCAGGTACCCGTCCGGCTCCGACTTTAAGGCTAGAACCTCCGGATGGTCGCCAGGAACCGCAAAAGGATGATGCATGGTGATCGTTTTCGTCGACAAAAAGAATGGTCGCCCGGATGTCTGAAGAGTCATAAGGCGAGTCCGGACCATGTCGAACAGGACGCCATCAGGCTTTCCGATGCTGGAGCCCGAGCCGATGCGTGGAGTGCCTGGGGGAAAGTCAGATTCGTCGAAGAGTTCGTCCAGCCCGTTGCGGGACATGAAGAGGTGCAGCCGATCAATATCGCGCTGCGTGCTGATCACCATTTCCGTACGGTACCCGGCATTTCTGAGCAGTGATGGTAGGCAGAGGAAATCATGGACGTAGCGGGTTTTCATGGCCGACGGCCCCCGCCGTGGGTAATACGAGCAGAAAGTGGCGAGAAGCCCCCTCGTCGTCTGAGCTCCATTCGAGAAGAAATTCTCAAAGTACACACTGTCCGCTTTCAACCGATCCAAGAACGGGGTAAGCCGGATATTGCTGCAGGGGTCCCGGAGGAAAGCGGCAACAGTGACGGGGTCCGAGCAGCCCGACAGCGTGATCGTGCGCCCCACATACCGTCTGTCGAGCGCTTCCACAAAAACAAGCAGGACATTGACGTGCCTTCGGCATGCCCGTCCGATGCCTCCGCGTTCTTGCGTACCAGCGGATAGCGAGGAAATGGGTAGGCGTGCTCCGGCCCTATCAGAGAGCGGGCGATTGTCAGCGCTTCTTTCACCGGCATGCTGATTCGCTCCGTGGACTGTCTTCCTGCCTCCAAGTCGTGCTCCGCACCGCCAATCGCAAACCAGTCATCATCCAGGCCCCGGCCGGCTCTCATCCGCGATGACTCTTTGAATCGTGCCTGCAGCATGGCTCGCAAGGCCTCTATGGCGTACAAAACGGGATTCTGCGCCAGCGTGTAGTATGCGGAGCTGCTGATCGGCGCGAGCCGAACGGCGTACGGCCCCTTGGGATGGAATCCTGCAGCGGCTCCGACCACCAAGACCATAAGCGCAAACGCGGTAACTATGGGATAAGCCGCGCGCCATCGACTAAGCAGAGGCGCCAGGTAGCGTGTGAAGGCGGCGTACCATAGGAGGATTGCCGTTCCCTCGTAGAGATACAATTTGATCAGTTGCATTCCCCACCGCTGCTGTTCACCGATTTCGGCGGCGGTCTGGCCGACCGCTTGTTCGCCGCGCTTGTCATGCAACTGGCCCAATAGGTCGTCCACGTATTCGAAAAACACAAAATCCAGATGGTGACCGTTGTAGAGGTAGTAGCCCATATCGACGGTCAGCGCAACGGCGAGCATCACCGCCAATGCGCCCGCCCAGACAGTCAGCGCACGGGCGTGGAGAGAGCCTGGCGTGACATCACGCCGGCGCCTGAAAACCGTCCACCTGAGCGCCAGTGCGGTAACCCCGGCAAGCGCGACTGCGACCAGGATGCCGACCGTCGCCACAATGGCATCACCTCGCAAACCGCTCAGGCACGTTTGGAGCAATGTCTCCATACTGGGAGACTCGACAGCGAGGGTCCGCTGAAGTAAAAATAGTCGCCCTGCCTGTTGAACGATAAAGAAAAGACCCCACCAGAACACAAAGATTCTGCCCACCGACCAGCGGGCGCGGAGGTTACCGACCGGGCGAGTCAACAGCTTCAGGTAGTCATCTCCGTATCCGGCGTTCGGCGTGCAGGTCCATGATCAGGCGGCGCAGAATATCCTGCCGACCCCACCGGCATGGTTGGTGTCGGAAATAGGGAAGGCTACTTTAAATCGGGTCCTGTGTCAACTTACGAAGCATTGAGGCGAGCGTCGCGATGGGACGCGACGCCCGCCTCGCGATTGTCACTTGCCGGCCACTTTAATCGTGGCGGCGACGTGCTTGGGATGCAACTGGCAGTAGACGCGGTGCTCCGAGACCATTTTGTCGATATTCTCGAGCGGCACCGTGATGGTCTTTTCCTCGCCCGGTTTAATTACTTCCTTGACCTTCATGGTATCAATGGCAAAGCCGTGCTCTGCGGTCAGCGTATTCTTCACTTGCAACGTCAGCGGCCCCTTCAGATCAATGGTGCCGCCGCCCTCCCAGACCTTCGCGCCGTCCTTCTCCACCGCCGCAAACATGAGATCCCCGGCCTGAGCCGGCAGATAGGCACAGGCCACTACGACAAGAGCCAGAACGATCACAAGATACGACTTGCTTGGCTTCATTACTCACCTCCCGTATGGTTGATATCGAACGCTGTTAACTCTTGCAGGTTAAGCGAAATGTCTGAGGGGAAGCAAGCTAAGTTTTTGAAGGATTGCAACTCTCTACTGCGTCGCGTCCTTGACCTGGTCGGCGGTCGTTTCCAGGGACACGAACAAGTGTCACTGGGTCGCAGCAGCGCCGCTGACGAACTCTTTACGATGGGTGGTGACGGTGCCCAGGTATCGGCGCGTCTCTTCATAAGGGAGCGCCGAGCGGAGCTTGTCGTACAGGGCGCCGGGTTGGAGGCTGTTGATCTCATGCACCGCCGTGTCATGATTCTTCGAGAACGTGCGGAGCACGTTGCCAGGCCCCGTGTTGTAGGCGGCAATCACGCAGTATTCCCGCGACACCGCGTTGGCCACCCGCTCGAGCTGATTGAAGGTCAGGACGTTGAGGTACGCGGTGCCGAGCTCGATGTTGTTTGCCGGGTCGAACAGGTAGTCCCGGGACGGGATCGTGTCCGCGCCCTTGGCGCGCCGGTAGGCCTCTCGCCCACCGCTCGCGGGGACGAGCTGCATGAGCCCGTAAGCCGGTGCCGCGCTCACGGCAAAGGGATTGAAGTTGCTCTCCGTCCGGATGATCGCGAAGACGAGGCTTGGACTGATCTTGTACTGCTCCGCAAACCTGGCGACGACGGTTCGATACTTCTCCGCCTTCTTGTGCTCGAAATTTGACACCATGGCGATCTTCACATACCGTGCCGTCTTCTCGCCCTCGCTCACCTGGACCGTGCGCGTGCCCAACCGCTTCTCCAGCAGATAGGCGGCAAAGCGCTCAGCCTGTTCGGGGGTCCGCACGGATTCGCCACGCTGATCGTGCACCAGGCCCAGCAGATAGGGCTCCCGCTCGCTCGTCAGCGTCACGCTCTTATCCGAAAAGAGATCGACGGATCGGGGGTCATTGGGCGTGAGCAGCGTGGTGACGATGGCGTTCTTGAGGCTTCCCTGCGGATCCGTATCATCCACGGTTTCCACCGTGATCTCGCCCGCGTCGAAGTCCACGATCGCGCGGCTGCGATAGTTCTGCGTGTATTTCACGTACTTGGTGCGCTCCGGCAGCTTGACTTCTTTCTGGCCCCACGTGCGATTGACGTTCCCGGTCAGGGCCGCCATCACGGTGTCGAAATCGCGCTTCACCGCGCGCAGATCCCGAATCAGCGCCGCGGGATCGCGCGCATAGCCCTCGGCCCGCTTCTTCAGCGCCTCCTCGACGTCTTTGCTGTGGGCGAGGTCAAAGACCTCGCGACCGGTTTTACTGGTGACGGCCCGCTCCGCTGTGTGCACAATCCGCTCGGTTGTCTCGCAGCCCGAGCCCAGTACGAGCGCCGCCACCGCCAGCACCAGCAACCGGCGTGAACTATTCTGTGACATTAACTGGCCCCTCCCCTGCCCCGCCTGCAAAAAGGTTAT
>CAZMPH010000026.1:0-20370 GCA_964568195.1 uncultured Nitrospirales bacterium
GGCCGGGGGAGACCGTGCTGGACATCGGCTCGGGCGGTGGCATCGACTGTTTCGAGGCATCCCGTCGCGTCGGCCCGGCCGGCCGGGTGATCGGCGTGGACATGACCGACGAGATGCTGGCGCTGGCCCGGCGCAACGCGCCGATCGTAATGAAGAACCTCGGCTATTCCGCGTCGAACGTCGAGTTCCGCAAAGGCCACGCGGAGAACTTGCCGGTCGAGGATGGGAGCATCGACTTGATCATCTCCAACTGCGTGATCAACCTGGCGCCGGACAAGGCCAAGGTGTTCCGCGAGATGTACCGGACGATCCGGCCCGGCGGGCGGTTCACGATCTCGGACATCGTGGCGGACCAGCCGGTGCCGAACTATCTCATTCACGACACGGAGAAATGGGGGGACTGCCTGTCCGGCGCGCTGCCCGTGTGGGAGTACTTGGGCGGGCTGGTGCAGGAGGGGTTCCTGGGGGTGCACCAGATGAAGTTCTCACCGTGGAGTAGCATCGACGGTATCCATTTCTTTTCTCTGACGCTGACCGGCTACAAGCTGCCGGACCAGGCGGATCCCAAGAAGGTCAGGTTCGCGACGCTGGTGGGGCCGTTCAGCTGCGCGGTGGATGAGTTGGGACAGACCTACCGTCGCGGCAAGCCCGAGCCTGTATCGGCGCGCACCGCGCAGCTGCTCAAGACGCCGCCGTTCGAGCGGCTTTTTCTCCTGTCGGACCAGCCGGTCTCGCTCGCGACGACCGATCAGCGCCTGGTGTCCATCCTGCCCGCCGACGCGCCCTGCGTCTGGAAAGGACATTACGCCATGCTCACGGCTCCCTTTGTGGAGGCGGAGGACGACGACCGTCACGTCTATCGGCGGGGCGTCCCGCTGGAGATCTGCTCGAAGACGCTGGACGTGCTGGAGTCCGGTCCGTACAGCCGGCACTTTACGTTCATCAACCGCGCGAGCGAAGCGGTTGCCGGGGACGCTGTCTCCTGCGATCCGGGCGGAAGCTGCTGCTGACATGCTGCAACTCACGCTGGTCCCCTTCGACAAGACCCTCGCCGAGCACGGGCACGACGCGCTGCAGGCGCTGCGCCTCGACACCCTACAGGTCAACGTCGGCAAGCTCTGCAACCAGACGTGCACCCATTGCCATGTAGATGCCGGGCCCACCCGGACCGAAATCATGACGCGAGAGACGGTGGAGGCGGTCCTGAACGTGGTCCGGCGCTATCCGGAGCTGCGCACGGTGGACATCACCGGCGGCGCGCCGGAGATGAATCCGCACTTCGAATACCTGGTGGAGCAGTGCCGGGCCATGGGCCGGCATGTGATCGACCGCTGCAACCTGACCGTCTTCTTCGTGCGGGACAAGCAGCACCTGCCGAAATTCCTCGCCGATCATCGGGTGGAGGTGATCGCCTCACTGCCGTGCTATCTCGAAGAGAACGTGGATCAGCAGCGTGGAAAGGGCGTGTACGGCCGGAGCATTGAGGCGCTTCGGCTTCTCAACGCGCTGGGCTACGGGATGGAAGGCACCGGCCTGGTTCTCAACCTTGTCTATAACCCGTTGGGTCCCAAGCTACCGCCTCCGCAGGTCGGCCTGGAGGCCGATTACAGGGACGAACTGGCGAAGCGTTTCGGCATCTGCTTCAACCGCCTGTACACCATCACGAATATGCCCATCAACCGCTTCCTGGACGATCTGCATCGCTCCGGCGAGTACGAGGCCTACATGGAGCGGCTCATCACGAGCTTTAACCCGGCCTCCGTGGATGGGCTCATGTGCCGGAACCTGGTCAGCGTGAACTGGGACGGCCGGCTCTCCGACTGCGACTTCAACCAGATGCTGGACCTGCCCGTGGAAGACACGGTGCCGCAGACGATCCACGAGTTCGATCTTGCGCTGCTGGCACGCAGGCGCGTGGTGACGGGGATGCACTGCTACGGCTGCACAGCCGGCGCCGGCTCCTCCTGCGGCGGCGCCATAGCTTAAGGATCGCCCGTGGAATTCTCGCTACTCGCGCTCCTGTTGGTGATGGCGCTGGCCTACGCCAACGGCACCAACGATGTCTCCAAAGCGATCGCGACGCTGATCGGGAGCGGTGTCACCGACTATCGCACTGCGATTCTCTGGGGGACGATCTGGACGGTCGCCGGCGCGGGTCTCTCGGCCCTCGTGGCTGATGCCATGTTGAAGACCTTCAGCAAAGGTCTCATTCAGCCCGGGATTGCGACGCCGCCTGCGCTGGCGCTGGCGGTTCTCATCGGCGCGATGGCGTGGGTGCTCGTGGCGTCGCGGACGGGCCTTCCCGTGTCCACCACGCACGCGCTGACCGGCGCCCTCGTCGGCGCGGGACTGATGTCCATCGGCAGTCAGGGGCTCATGTGGCCGGCCGTCGCCGGCAAGATCGGGCTGCCGTTGCTGCTGAGTCCGATCCTGGCCCTGACGGTTTCTTTTCTCATCCATCCCGTGCTCAAGCACATTGCCGCCCGCTGGGAGGGTGCCTGCCTGTGCGTGATGCCGGCGTCCCGCGCTTTGGTGACCATCGACGCGCAGGGCAACACTCGCACGCTGCTCCAAGCAAGTGCCCTCGGCCAGCCGGTGGTCGCCGTGCCCGCCCAGTGCGATCGCGCGGGCCTTCAGGGGCTGGCAGTCGGCTTGGACAGCGTGCACTGGCTCTCCAGCGGGCTTGCGTCGCTGGCGCGGGGAGCAAACGATACGCCCAAGATCATGGCGATGCTTCTTCTTGGCAGCGCGACGGCCTCCTGGCCGAGCGTGACGGCGCAGCTCGGCACGCTGGCGGTCGTGGCGCTGGCGATGGGGCTCGGCAGCTACATCGGCGGGTTTCGCGTGACCGAGGTCCTGGCGGAGAAAGTTACGCGCATGGACCATGTCGAGGGGCTGTCGGCCAACCTCACGACGTCGTCTCTGGTGCTTGTGTCGGCCACCATGGGCTTGCCCGTCTCCACCACGCACGTCAGCAGTTCCGCGATCATCGGCATCGGTCTCCTGAAGGGCCTGCGCGCCGTCCGCTGGACGACCGTCCGGGACATGGTGCTGGCCTGGATCGTCACCCTGCCGGCAGGTGCACTGCTGGCGGCGCTGGCCTATTTCATCCTGAGTAGGCTAATCTAAAAGGCCTGATTTACTTCCAGCGCAAGCCTGACGCCGTCTTCACCGCGATCCTGCACGCGGCGCTCGAGCGCGAGCTCGCGAAGATCGTCGTGTTCAGCGCCCGCCACGACCTGGATGCCTGGGAGGCCTGCTACCCTCATTCCTCGCGTCGGTTCACTGCCCAGTCCGCGATTCCGACTCTCGAACGGGTATTAGGAACCAGCCAGGCCATCGCCGTGTATCGGATCTCGGAGAGCCATTGGCTTCTGCTCTACGAGTGCCTGGAAAATTATTGCGCGGAGCTGAACGACGTCACGCCGGGCCAGCCGGACGGCTCCCTGCCGGTGGGGGAGTACCGGCTTGCCGAGATCGACTTCGACGCCCTCGTCGCGCTGTATTTCTGGGATACGGATTTCCTGGTGCCTCCCGGTGAGATCAAACCGGTGGGACTGGCGGGCTCACGCGGGGCGGGCCTGACGGAAGACTTGTCGGGATACGCGCACGGCTGGCGAGCCGATTCGAACGAGATGCACGTCGAGAAGGTCGAGGAACCGGCGTGGGGCGATGGCGAGGCGCAATGCTTCAGGCCGGGCTCCCGTCGCTATCCCGACTGGGACGAAGGCGCGGACTTTTAGCTCTCGTCAACGACCAATGTCGGCCAGCGGTTCGTGAGTGACCATGAGGGCGCCGCGGGGGTTGTCGTCCAGACGATTCGCCTTCGCGAGCTCCCCGCGCGGGGGCGTCGTCTCACATTCCGGCGTGGTCACGAACCCCCAGTGCTGGTTCTGGCGGCAGACGTTCTCTAGCACCAGCGCTTCGGCATGGTGAAACATCAGGATGCCGCTCAGCATGTTGTCGTGGCAGGTATTGCGCACGAAGTCGGGGTGCGTGCCGGGATCGCGCGCGGCAAGCCCGAAGTGGTGGTTCGCGAAGCACCGATTCTGCGTGATGTAGGGGCGGGCCTCGGCGAACACGAAGATGCCGGACTCGCGGTTGTGGCAGACCTCGTTGTCGATCAGCGTGGGCCGGCAGTTGGGGCCGTAGATGACCACGCCCGAGAGGAGGCCCTCGGCCGCGCGGCACCCGCTGATGGTGCAGGTGGAGTCCAGGATGTTCATGGCCGAATTCTGGTCGCTGCCGACGTAGCGGAAGGTGATTCCCGCAATGCGACCGCTCGGGACGTTCTGTAGATAGAGCGGCCCGCCGCGCCGGCAAAAGATCTGTACCGCGTCCCGGCCGGCTCCGATCATCAAGATGGGCCGATCCGCGATGAAAATTTTATCTTCGTAGATGCCGGGCCTGATGAAGATCTGATCGTCCGGCCCGGCGCGCTTGAGCGCGGCGCTGGGCCGTTCATAGGCGGAAGGATCCGCCGCGTCCACGATGAGGGTGTCGCCGCCGGCGGGATTGGGCGGGGGCTCGTTGAAGATTTCCATTCCCGCACAGGTGTACACTCCCGCCATAAGAGGGTCAAGCGGGGTGCCATCAACCTTACAAGGAGAACATCATGGCTGAAGTGACGACACCGAGCGGTCTTAAGTATGACGATCTGGTCGTGGGGACGGGAGGGGAAGCGAAGGTGGGACAGTCCGTCACGGTGCACTACACCGGTTGGCTGACGGACGGCAAGAAATTCGACTCCAGCAAGGATCGCAAGGATCCGTTCGTGTTTTCGCTCGGTGCGGGGCGCGTGATCAAGGGCTGGGACGAGGGCGTGCAGGGGATGAAGGTCGGCGGCAAGCGCAAGCTGACCATTCCGCCGGGACTCGGCTACGGCCCGCGCGGCGCGGGCAGCGTCATTCCCCCGAACGCCACGCTGGTTTTTGAAGTGGAACTGCTGAAGGTCGGATAACTACGGCGCGGGCTTTGGGTATTTGGAGAAACAGATCATATCCATGTGGTGGTACTGGTCCGGCATGACCGATTCGGGGCGATAGCCGAGATTCAGGAACATCGCGATGTTGCGGGACGCGCGGAGCATCGTGCAGACGTAGAGCTTGTGCGCGCCCGCGGCGTGCCGCTCAATCTCTTTCATCAACGCGTTGCCGATTCCGCGGCCCTGATAAGCCGGGCCGACGGAAAGCAGCCTGATCACGCAGACGCCGCCCGCATTCCAGAAGCGGACCGACCCCACGACCGCGCCGTCCCACTCCGCCACCAGAATCACCTTGTCTTTCGCGTCGAGTTTGACGTTCTCGATCGTTTCCTTGGTCCAGGCGGCCGTCTCGTACGTGCCCTCATAGGCGCCGAACGCCTCCGCCTGGATCTTGAGGATCATGGGAAGGTCGCTCTCGGTCGCCCGCCTGATCGTCAGCATGCCGCAGTCATAGCGAGTTCTAAAGCGTTTGGCAAGCGGAGGAGGCAAACTTGACCGGCGTTCGATGGTAATATGGAGTAGGGCATGAGTTCAGGCGTGGACCGCTCTGGTCGGCGCCATAAGACGACGAGAAGGATGTGGCGAGATGAAAACTCAGAATGTCATCGCGGCGCTTGTCGCGGTGCTCTTGCTGAATGCCTGCGCGGGATCGTCCAACCGGATCACCGAGTATCTCGCAGGCTTCCCGCCTCAACCGGAAAAACCGCCGCAAGTCGCTCTGCCTCTTGCCGTGGGCCTGGTTGTGGCTCTGCCTGAGGACGAACTGAGCAAGCCTACGACTCCTTCAAAAGACACGTTGGAAAAAGTGGCGCAACGGATACAGGCGGAGTTGCAGGCGTCACCGCAAATCACGATCCAGCGGATATTCTCCGCGCTCACTATTCCAGCCGGCGGCCTGCGTGGTCTGGCGCTGGAGCAGGTTCAGGCTCTTGCCAAAGAGAGTAATCTCACGAAGATGATCGTGGTGGTGGCGACGTCCCAGTCCGCCAGGAAGCTGCGGTTCTGGCCCATCATGGAGAATCAGCTGTACGTCCGAATGGATGCGGCGCTCGTCGATGTTCCTAAGGGCGCGGTGCTGATGACTGAATTTGGACAGGACGATTACGTGATGGCAGAGGCTGTCGACTATGTTGACCGGATCAGCTTCCCGCGGCTGTACTATCGAACCTTTACGGTTGCCGGCCCGTTTACCATCGTGGAGGGGGATCCCTATCACGCGCTCGGCTGGGAGACTTTCAAAGGAGCCGCCGACCAACTCGGCATGAAACTCCGGCAACGATTGAGCCCTGCGGGTATCCCCTGATCCGCGCCGCATTCTGAAGGTCTTGAACAATTTCCCCCGACGTGCTTAGATTCTGCTCTCCTGACGGCCGGGGGTGACGTCCATGTCGGATCAGAGGCAGAGCAAAAACTATCACTACCGTTACAAGTTCCGGTTCCCCAACGGGCTGGAGAAAAACTTCGAGGTGGTGCTCAAAGCCGACACTCTGGAATTGGTGACGAACAAGGGTGTACCGAAGCCCGAATGGACGAAGCTGAAATATCACCAGTGCGCGAATTGCCCGCTGGGCGATGACGTCGCGTACTGCCCGGTTGCGGTCAATCTGTCGACCCTGGTCGAGACGTTCAAGGATGCGATCTCGTTTCAGAACCTCCACGTCAGGGTGATGACCGAACGGCGTGATTTTGAGGCCAAGACGACGCTGCAGGAGGGCCTCAGCTCGATCATCGGGATTTACATGGTCACGAGCAACTGCCCGATCATGGACCGGCTTCGCCCTAACGTGCGGTTCCACCTGCCGTTCGCGTCCGAGGAGGAAACGATTTACCGCGCCATCTCGATGTATTTGATGGCGCAGTATTTCCGCATGCGGAACGGCGAGGAGCCGGACTGGGAGCTCAAGAAACTGGCCGAGGTCTATCGGGGCGTCTCGGAGGTCAACCGGGGGATGGCGGAGCGCTTGGCCGACGCTTCCACGAAGGACGCCAACGTCAACGCCGTGATCCATCTCTCAACGTACGGCCAGACGCTGGACAACTTCCTCGAACATTGCGTAAAGGAAATCGAATACCTGTTCCCGCCCTCGAAGAAGGCCCGGTAGGGGCTGCTCTCGCCACGCGAGCGGCTACTTGCTGGGATAGTCCCAGGACTTCAGCAGTTGGGTTCTGCGGTCGAAGACCATGCGCACGCGCTCCCCGTGGAGGCGGGAGAGCCCGCCCGAGCCGCCGTCGGATCTGTCCATCCGGAACCCGGTCGACGTCGGGTCTTCCCATACGGCCGTGATGCTGCTGGCGGTTTCCGTCCTCTCCGACGGAGGACCGAAGAACCCCAGAATCTGCTCGTAGGTCGTCTGCCCGAGGGAACGGTTCATCATGCCTTCGAACACGAGCCGATCTTCCTGGCGCTGCTTCTCGTCGGATACGCACCCTGTCATCAGGAGCAGGCCGAGCAGGAGGACAAGCAGGGATTTCTGGAGCATGGTTGTTGACCTCATCTTCTCAAGGTGAGGTTTCCATCATAGCACTTGGGAGGAAAAAAGATGGCGGAGAAGGCTAAAAGAGGGGTGCTTGCGGTCCCGGCCTCATGCCGGCGAGATCCGGATCTTCACCATCGCGAGGCCGAGGAGTCGCCGCCTTTTCGGCTTTTTCCACTTTTCGCTGAGCCCGGCGTTCATCTTTTTCTTTCTGTTTGGCTTGCTTGGCCCGCTCGCGATCGCGTTTCGCGAGAGTCGCTTTTCCTGGTCTGGGGATCGTAGCCTCCCGGCGTGAGTGTCTCGCCTTTATCGGGTTGAATGGGCCGGAACACCCGAGCTCGGGTGCCCCGGCCCATCTTGTTCAGTCGGTGTTATCCTATCGCAGGATTAGTTACCAACGTCCGCCGCGATCGCCGCCGCCGCCGCCGCCGTAGCCGCCGCCCCCGCCGCCCGTGCGCTTTTCCTGTGGACGGGCTTCGTTCACGGTGATTGTCCGGCCGGCCATCTGCGTGCCGTTCAGCGCCGTGATCGCCTTCTGGGCCTCTTCGCCGGTCGCCATCTCGACGAATCCGAACCCCCGAGACTGGCCGGTGAACTTATCCGTAATCACCTTGGCCGAGGTCACGGAACCCTGTTGTGTGAACAGCTCGCTGAGCTGCTGCTCGGTGGTGGAATAGGGCAGGCCGCCCACATACAACTTCGTACCCATCGGGTACCTCCTTTACTGATGCGACGCGGTCTTGGGAGTAAGGAATGAGAGGGGCAAGGAGAGCACCGAAGGCGCACTGACGAGGGCGTCTTTCAGAGCAGATTGTCCAATCAGATTCCTACTGCAAGGCACGATCGCGATGGAGTCCTTCTTCATCTGGCGCCTCACCGCCGGACTCCTTCAACGATGAAACGCAGAGGTACGCTAGCACAGGTTTGTGTGAGATGCAAGCGTCCCCCCGCCGAATGGGCTACACCGGGAACTTCGCCCAGAGGAAGGTATGGTCGGAGGGATCCTTCGCGCGCCGCGGCTCGATGTCCACATCGCACTGCGTGCATTTCTTCGCGAGCGGCGCGGTCGCGAGGATGTGGTCGATCCGCCAGCCTTTGTTCGCGTCCAGCGAGCTCGGCTGGCGGTAATCCCAGAACGTGTATTGCCGGCGGTCGGGGTGGAGCCTCCGGAAGACATCCTCGAAGCCCCAGGCGAGCGTCTCTTTATAGGCGTTTCTCGCGTCCTCGTGAAAACAGACGTGCTTGAGGTGCTTCTCCGGACTGTGGACGTCCATCGGTTCCGGCGCGACGTTCACGTCGCCGCACCAAAGCGCCGGCTTCTTCGGCGAGAGGTGCTTGTCGAAGTAGGCGCGCAGGCGCTTAAACCAGCCGAGCTTGTATTGGTACTTCGGCGACTCGATCTCGAAGCCCTGCGGGATGTAGGTGTTGATGATCGGAATCCCTTGGACGACCACCCGCAGGAGCCGCGCGTCGTCGGGGTTCTTGCCGTCGTCGAATCCGTAGAACACCGCGTCCGGCTTTTGCAGGGTCAGCATGGCGACGCCGTTGTATGACTTCATCCCGCGGAACGTCACATGGTAGCCGGTGGAGGTCAGCGCGAGCGCCGGGAAGTCCTCGTCCTGGACCTTGGTTTCCTGCAAGCACAGCACATCGGGCCGGTGCCGCTCGAGCCAGTCGAGCACGATCGGCAGGCGCTTGCGCAGGGAGTTGACGTTGAACGTGGCGATCTTCATGAGGTGCCCAAGATACCACAGCCCTGTTGTTCGGGCTAGGAAAGCGGCCTGCGGCTTGGTAGGATCACGGGCCATGACGCGAATTGCTCGGCATCGATCCATCTGTTCGCTTGTCGCCCTGGCCGTGATGCTCTCCGCAGGCCTCGTCTCCGCGGCCGAAAACCGCCCGGGAGCCCAGGACGTTCTCCCATTGCTTCAGCAGGCGAAAGACGCCGCGCGCTCGATTGCGGACGATCCATACTTACGGGACACCGCCTTGCGGGGCGTTGCCGGGGCGCAGGCGGAGGCGGGACGGTTCGACGTCGCGCTGGACACGGCGTCTCTGATCGCCGACGAATACCTGCGGACGGGCGCCTGGCGCCAGATTGCGGTCGCGCAGGCACGCGGCGGTGATCGTGAAACGGCCAACAAGCTCCTGACCCAGGTGCTCCAAGCAGTGGGGGCCTTCAAGAACGTGCATCTGATCCGGGTGGATGCCTTGATCGCGACGGCGGAGGCGCAGGCGCAAATCGGAGACGTGCCGGGCGCTCTCAAGACCGCCGTGTCCGTCGGGAATCTTCGCGGGAAGGCCGAAGCCTTGCGCAACATTGCGCTGGTTCAGGCCAAAGGCGGGGATGCCAAGGGCGCGCTCGACACCGCCGGCACCATCGCCGATGAGAAGATCAAGGCGCAGGCGCTACGCGGGATCGCGGCGGCGCGCGCCGAAGCCGGCGATCGGGACGGCGCGCTGCAAACCGCCGCGGGGATCCGTGATCCCTATCTGAAGGCCGGCACGTTACGACGAATTGCGGTGGCGCCGCCGATTCTCAAAGACCGGGCTGCCGCGCTCGACATTCTGAAGCAGGCGCTCGACAGTGCCGGGGCCATTCAAGGCGAGAATGAAAAGGCTGATGCGTTGGGCGGAATCACGATGGCGTTTCTGGCGGCAGGCGACGTGAAGGGAGCATTCCGGACGGTGGCCCTGATCGAGAGTGCCTTTGCCGGGAAGCCGCTCCCTGAAGTCGCCGCGACCACCAGGTCCGAAGTGCTGCGCGCGATCGCCATCGCGCAGGCCCGGGCGGGCGACAGCCAGAGAGCCTTGCAGACGGCCGGGACTATCGCAACCCCCTACATGCAAACCAGTGCGCTCGCGGAGATTGCGGTGGTCCAGGCCGAGCGGGGCGATCAGATTGCCGCGGGGACGACCCTCCGCAAGGCGGCGCAGGTCGCGTCCGCCATTCAGGACTTTGCCGCGAAGGCTCCTGCGCTGCTGGGAATCGCCCAGGCGCAGGCCAAAGCCGGCGACCGGGCCGCCGCCATCAAAACCTTTCGGCAGGCCCGCCAGACCGTTCGGGTGAGCGACGACGAGCGCTATAAAACGGACGCGTTGATGGACCTGGCCATGGTGCAGTCAGGCGTCGGGGATTTCTCGGGCGCCGTGGAGACCGCCGAAGGCATTCAGGACGTCTATGCGAGGGCGCACGCCTGGCGGGTGATTGCGACGGCGCAAGGCGGGAATCGGGAACAGGTGCTTTCGTGGCTCGCCAAGGACGGCTCTCCCGTCAAGAAAGCCTACGCGATCCTGGGTATCGCCGAGGGCCTGCTCCAGGGCAAACGCTGACCCTTCACAGCCGCACGGTGACGGCTTTGACCTCAGTGTACAATTCCAGGACGTCGTGGCCCATCTCGCGGCCCCATCCTGATTGCTTGTAGCCGCCGAAGGGCAGCGCGGCGTCGAAGATGTTGTAGCAGTTGATCCACACCGATCCCGCGCGCAGCTCGGCCGCGATGCGATGGGCCTTGCCGATGTCGCGCGTCCATACCGCCGCCGCCAGGCCGTAGATGGAGTCGTTCGCCGTTAGGAGCACCTCGTCCAGGTCTGTGAACGGTATCGCGCACACCACCGGCCCGAAGATCTCCTCCTGCATGATCTTCATCTTCTGCGTGGCGTTGACCAGCACGGTCGGCTCCACGAAGTAGCCTTTGTCGCCCAGCTTGCGCCCGCCGGCCACCGCCTTGGCGCCGTCGGAGAAGCCCGACTCCAGATAGCCGAGCACCCGGCGCTGCTGCTCATCCGACACCAGCGGACCCATCTGGGTGGCGGGATCCATGCCCGGCCCGACCTTGATCTTCTTTGCCTCATCGGCGACGCCCGTCACTACTTTGTCGAAGACGCCCTTCTCGACGAAAAGCCGGGAGCCCGCGCAGCAACACTGGCCGTGGTTGAAGAAGATCGCGCTTGCGACGCCGGGGATGCTTGCCTCCAGGTCGGAGTCCTTGCAGACGATGTTCGGGGACTTTCCGCCGAGCTCCAGCGACACCTTCTTGAGATTCCCGGCGGCTGCGGCGAGGATGAGCTTGCCCACCTCGGTGGAGCCCGTGAAGGCCACCTTGTCCACGTCCGGGTGCGCGGCCAGTGCCGCGCCCGCGGTTTCCCCGTACCCCGGCACGATGTTGACCACCCCGTCCGGGAATCCCGCTTCGCAGATCAGCTCGCCGAGCCGCAGGGCCGACAGCGGCGTCTGCTCGGCGGGCTTCAGGACGACCGTGCAGCCTGCGGCCAGCGCCGGGCCAAGCTTCCAGGCCGCCATGAGCAGCGGAAAGTTCCAGGGGATGACCTGGGCCACCACGCCGACCGGCTCGCGCAGCGTGTACGCGAGGTATTGCGTGCCGGGCGTGTAGGGCACCGAAATGGGGATCGTGTTGCCTTCGATCTTGGTCGCCCAGCCCGCCATGTACCGGAAGAGGTCCACGGCCAACGGCACGTCCGCCGCGCGGGCCACGACGATCGGCTTGCCGTTATCGAGCGATTCCAGTTGGGCGAATTCCTCCAGGTGGACTTCGATCAGGTCGGCGAGCTTCCAGATCAGCCGCCCGCGTTCCGAGGCCGTGAGCTTGCGCCAAGGGCCGCCCTCGAAGGCCTTGCGCGCGGCGGCGACCGCCCGGTCGACGTCGGTCTTGTTGCCTTCGGCCACCTGGGCCAGGATTTCGCCGGTGGCCGGGTTGTAGGTCGGGAAGGTTTTCCCCGAAGCGGCCGCGAGCCACCGGCCGCCGATCAGCATCTTCCGGGGCGCCCCCACGAAGGTTTTCACCTGCTGGTGCATCGGGATTGCCGCCGTTGCAGTGCTCATGGCGTTCCTCCTGTCTGGATATTTAACTTTGGAAGCGCTTGAGCTGCGCGGTGAGCATCGAGGCGACCTGGCCGAGGTCGAACGGCCAGGCGTAGCGAAGCTCGACGCCGGGGTGCTTGTCGCGCAGGTGTTTCAGCGTTTCGGGGATTTCCAGCTCCGAGTGGCTGCCGCCGGGGGTGAGCATGGACGGGACGACCGTGATCGCCGTCGCGCCGCCGGTGATCAGTGTTTCGACCGCTTCCTCCACGGTCGGCGCGCAGAACTCGTTATACGCGATCGCGAATAGATCCCCGTTCAAGGAGGCTTGGAGCCGGGCGGCGAGGGCCTCGAGGCCCGCCTGGTACGGATCGGTCTTCGGCGTTCGCGGCCAGCGGCGGAGCTTCGTGTCCAGTTCGATTTCCTCCGGCGTCGGCGGCCCGCCGGTGGCGCGGCGCTTGGCCTCCAAAGCCCGGAGCTTCGTCATCAGCTCGCGCGGATAGTCCTGCGGGATTCCACCGTGCCCGACCAGCACCACCCCGCGTTTCGGTTGTGACGTCACCGGCTCCTTTCACCCGCCGTCGCCTCAGGCACGCCGGACGAGTAGCCCGAATTGCCGCAGCCGGCGATCCCGAGGGCAAGCAGCCCGAAAAGCCATGCCAAGACCATTGCCTGTTTCATGGATGTCCCTCCGTTATCCTCCCCCGACCTCGCGGTAGGAAATATTGATGACCTGGTCGCCGATCGTCGCTTCCGACTCGCCCCACTGATACAGGAATTTCTGGGGGCCCGGCATGTCGGGGATGGCGATCTCGACGATGAACTTCGGCGAGGACAGGGTGATGAGTTTGCCCTTGCGCTCGATCTTGATGGGGCATCCCGTCGCCTTCAGTTCGAAGCCCTGCTCCTCTGTGGCGGAGACTTCTCCGAAAACGAAGCAATCCTGGGACGTCTGCTGAGCGTACAACCATACCGCTGCCGCCGCTTCGAGGAGCATCGCGTCGCCTCCTTTATATGGATGCTTTATTATGGCATAAGTGTACCGGCATGAGTAAGCCAAACCAGATTTTCTTCGCGCCCTGCCCGCGCGGGCTGGAAGCGGTGCTGCGCGCCGAACTGGAGCAACTGGGCGCGCAGGACGCGGCCGACGTCCCCGGCGGGGTGTCCTTCGCCGGCACGTTTCCCCTGTGTTACGCGGTCAATCTCAACAGCCGGATCGCCAGCCGGGTGTTGTGGCGCGTCTTTCACGGCGCCTACCGTGATGAGCACGATATTTTTCAGGCCGCGCATGATCTGCCCTGGCATGAGTGGTTTGCCGCCCGCCGCACGATCAAGGTGAAGGTCAGCGCCCAGCAATGCCCGCTCAAGAGCCTGGATTTCGTCACGCTCAGGATCAAGGACGCGGTCTGCGATCACTTCCGCGAGGCCACCGGCGCCCGCCCCGACGTGGACACGAGCCGGCCGGATATCCGCATTGACGCTTTTCTGGACCACAAAAACGTGACCCTCTATCTCGATACGTCGGGTGAAGCGCTCTTCAAGCGTGGGCTGCGCACAGCCGCCACCGAGGCGCCAATGCGCGAAAATCTCGCGGCGGGCATTCTGCGGCTGGCGGGCTGGACCGCCGGGCAGGCCTTGCTGGACCCGATGTGCGGGGGCGGCACGTTCCTGATGGAAGCCGCGCTCATGGCGCGGAACATCGCGCCGGGGATGGGGCGCCGCTTTGCGTTCGAGAATCTGTACAACTTCGACTCTCGCGAGTGGCGGGCGCTGTGCGAGGCCGGCCGGGCGCGGCAAACGCCGAAGGCTCCGCTTGCCATCTACGGGAGCGACATCCATGGAAGCGCCCTCAAGGCGGCGCGGGCCAACCTCGAGGCGGCCGGATTGGCCGATGCGGTCGCGCTGAAACAGGCCGACGTGCTGGACGTGAAGCCGCCTTCCGAGGAGGGGATTCTGGTCACAAACCCGCCCTACGGGGTCCGCATCGGTGATGAGGAGCAGCTCGCCGAGTTCTACCCGCGCCTGGGCGACAGCCTGAAGCGGAACTTCGCCGGCTGGCGCGCGTACATCTTCACGGCGGACCTGCGCCTACCCAAGCTGATCGGATTGGCGGCCAGCCGCCGCACGCCGCTCTTCAACGGCGCGCTCGAGTGCCGGCTGTTCGAGTTCAAGCTGGTCAGCGGCTCCATGCGCCGGGGAAAAGGCATGGTCTCGCCTTAGGCTAGCGCACTTCGAAATCCAGCAGCATGCCGCGCGTGAAATGGGGCGCGCGCGTGATGAGATCGGGCAAAAAGCAGATCAGTCCGTACTTGCCGGGTGGGAACTCAGCGCGGAAGTACCCCTCGCGTCCCGGGTCGAGACCGACAAGACCACCGATCGGCTTGCCTGCCGGCGAGAACGCCACGCCGGGTCTGAAGGCATCGAGAAAATTTTCAACTGATGCGCCGGGCGCCAGTTTCACAACCACGACTTCATGCGCCTGGCCGCCCGTATTGACCACGCGGATCGTTCGCGCGCCGGCTCTCATCGGTTGGGACAGCTCAAAGCTGAAGTCCGCGAGCGTGATGGTCTGATCGGCAGACGGCATCTCGGCCGGCCGCGGGGGCGCCGCCGCGACATGCAGCGGTTTCATCATCCCGTACACGACATGCGGGATGCCGTGCGAGTCCGGGATGCCGCAGAAAAGCACATACTCTCCGGGTTCGAGATAAACGATGGCGAGTGCCTGCTCGCCAGGGACGACGCTGTTGGGGCCGCTCCTTCGCTGGACCCATCGCGGCAGGCGAGTGGGATCGGCCGTAATCTCCGCCCGAAAGTCCGCTGCGGTCTTGCCTTCCGGCAGCTTGATGAACTGGATCTGATGCAGGTCCTTCCCCTGGTTGAGGATTGTGACAGTCGTCCAACCCCCCGCAATCTTCTCGGGGCCATCGAATTCATGGTCACGGGCTGTATAGGTGACGTTGGAGGGACCTGCTGAAGAACCGGCCGCGAACGTCGTGATAAACTGAGCGGCGATCAACGTGATCGCCATGCACAGAATGAACATCCGAGCCAGCATAACCGAGTTTCGATCGAAAAGCATCAGAGCGGCCGGGTGGGTCGGCGTGGCCGGCGCAGCGTTCCTTCTCACCGTTTCCGGATGCAGTTTGGAGCAACGCAAACCTACGCCCGCTACAAGCCTGCGGGAGCCGGTCGTCGCCACGTTCAGACAACTGGTCCAAGGTGATCTCGAGCGGCATGTGGGCGCACAGCAGGCCGCGGTGCTCGGGAAACTGTCCGGCGCCGCGGCTTTCCCCGCCGGCTTCAAGCGGCCGTTGGCGGTCCAGGCGCTGACCGATCCATGGATCGGCTTGATCGCCCTGGAACGCCATGGACATCGCATTGCACAGCTTGCCCAGGCAGGGCCAGAGAGCCTCCCGTCCCTGATCGCGGCGACCGAAGCCGGGATGGACCGTGCCGCCGAACCGGTCACGTTGCCTCCCGCTCCGACAGGAAAGACCAGGGAAGAGCACGTGGCTTTTCTCCTGTCGGTCCTGGAGCAGGCCAATCAATTGCGCGAGAAGGCGTTGCGGAGGCTCGGCCGGGAGGAGCGGCGGTTCCTGTTCGATCACGCGGCGTCGATCGTGGAGAATTTCAGTCCGCAGGTTTCCGGACTCGACGAGCTGACGATGCCGCAGGCCAAGGCTGATGAGCACTTCTGCCGGCTTGTCGCCGAGCAAGTGGACTATTCCGCGTTGATAGCGGCGGCGCAGGTGCTGGCGCGCCTCGCCGACGAGGGCTGGCTGCAAAGGCTGGAGGAGGCCTTCCGTGGCCCTGACTCGCCGGCGCCCTCGCCTCCGCCCGGCGTGACCGGTGAGGTGCGGCTGCTCCGGGAAACGCCGTACGGCCTGATCGTGATCGGTGGGCCGGGCGCGAACACCTACGATCTGGACGAGCGGTTCGCCCTCGTTATCGACCTGGGCGGTGACGACACCTATAGAGGCGCAATCGCGGCTGCAGCCGACGTCGAGCACGGCATCAGCGTCGTCATCGATCTGTCCGGCAACGACACCTATCACGCGTCGCCGCTCGGTCTGGCGACCGGCCGGTTGGGCGTCGGGCTGCTCATTGATCGCGCCGGCGACGATGTGTACCGCCTGGCTCAGGGGTCCGGCGGCGCCGGCTTCGCCGGGCTGGGAATCCTCTACGACGCGGCGGGCAATGATCGGTACGTCGGCGCCAGATTCACGCAGGGCGCCGCGGTGGGCGGGCTGGGATTGCTGCTGGATCTGGCCGGGAACGACGAGTACGCGAGCTTCGGCTACGCCCTCGGCTTCGGCGGGCCGTCAGGCGTCGGCGCGGTCGTCGACGTGGCCGGCGACGACCGTTACCAATGCGGCGACCAGTACCCCAGCAACTATAACGTCGGCGATACGCCGGACGGCAAACCGGGAGACCCCCGATTCCAGTACGAGTGCTTCGGGCTCGGGACCGGATCGGGCAAGCGCATCCATACCGATGAGCCCGAGCAACGGTCCTACGGGCTGGCCGGCGGATTGGGCATGCTCATTGACCTTGACGGCAATGACCGGTACCGCGGTTCCAACTTCTCGCAAGGCTGCGGGTACTTCTTCGGCATCGGGTTGAAGCTGGACATGAACGGCAACGATGAGCACGGCGCCGCCCGCTACGGCCACGCCGCCGGCGCTCATTATGGCGTGGGGCTGTTCGTTGATTACGGCGGCGATGACCGTTACACCTCGACGGGCCCGTTCTACAACGGCGGCACGGCCTGGGACTTGAGCGTCATGCTGTGCATTGACGCGGGGCAGGGCGACGACGTCTACGATCTCCGGCGCTCGGACGGCCTCGGCCGGGCCGATTACCGCTCCTGGGGCCTGTTTATCGAAGAGGGCGGCAGGGACCGCTACCTGATCGGTAGCGGCATGGGCGACCAGCGGGGCATGGGCATGGCTTCCAACGACAGCATGAGCGGATCCTTCGATCTGGCCGGCGAAGATGAGTACGCGATCGTGCCGCGGTCCGATCCGGCAGGTTCGCTGCAGCGCGGCAACGGACACATTCTGCTCGACAAGGCCGGCGGGCTGTTTGTGGATCGCTGAGCGGGAGCGGCGCGAATAAACATTGACCGGCCTTGCATATTTACGCGGCATCCAGGAAAATCAAGACCCATGAGCGATCCATTGATTATCCCTCCTGACGACGAATACAACCGGGAGCTGGTTTCCAACGTTCACCCGCCCGGGTGGGTGAACCCCGAGCCGACAGAGCGATATAACCTGGTCGTGATCGGCGCCGGCACGGCCGGCCTCGTGGCGGCCGCCGGTGCCGCCGGGTTGGGCGCCCGCGTTGCCCTGATCGAGAAGAATCTGATGGGGGGCGACTGCCTCAACGTCGGCTGCGTGCCCTCGAAAGCCTTGATCCGCGCCGCGCGCGCCTGCGCGCAGGTCCGCGACGCGGCGCAGTTCGGCGTACGGATTCCCGACGGCGTCCAGTACGATTTCACAACCGCCATGGAGCGCGTGCGGAAGCTGCGGGCGCGCATCAGCCACAACGATTCGGCCCACCGCTTCACCAAGCTGGGCGTGGACGTCTTCATCGGCGCAGCGCGCTTCACGGGCCCGGACACCATTGAGGTCGGCGGCAAGACCCTGCGGTTCGCCAAGGCCGCGATCTGCACGGGCTCGCGCGCTTCCGCGCCGCCGATCACGGGGATCGACAGGATCCGCTGCCTGACCAATGAGACCGTCTTTTCGCTGACCAAGCTGCCGCGGCGCATGGCGGTGATCGGGGCCGGGGCCATCGGCTGCGAACTGGCGCAAGCCTTCGTCCGGTTCGGGACCCAGGTTACGGTGTACGAGCAAGCGGGCGTCATCCTTCCGGTCGAAGACGCCGAGGCCGCGGAGCTGATCAAGGAGGCCATGGCCCGCGACGGCGTGCGGTTCGTGCTGAAGGCGAACATCCTCCAGGTGCTGGAGCACAAGGACGGCCTGGTGATCTACCACCGGGCCAACGGAGCGGTCGAAAACCTGGTGGTGGACGAGATCATGCTGGCGGCCGGGCGGGCGCCGAACGTGGAAGGGCTCGACCTGGAAGCCGCCGGCGTACTGTACGATCGAAGCGGAGTGTTGGTGAATGACGAACTCCAGACCGCCAATCCGCTGGTCTATGCGGCCGGCGATGTGTGTTCGCGGTTCAAGTTCACCCACGCCGCCGACGCCATGGCGCGGCTGGTCATCAACAATATGTTGAGTCCGGTCAAGCAGAAGGTCGGCGACCTGGTGATTCCCTGGTGCACGTACACCGACCCTGAGCTCGCGCATGTCGGGCTGTCCGAGGAAGAAGCCAAGGCCAAGGGCTTCAAAGTCGAGACCTTCACCTGCCGACTCGATGACGTGGATCGGGCGGTGCTGGACGGCGAGAACGTGGGGTTCGGGCGGGTGCTCGTGCGCAAGGGCACCGACAAGATCCTCGGCGCGACGATCGTGGCCGCGCGCGCCGGCGACATCATCAGCGAGATCACCCTGGCCATGACGAACGGGCTGGGATTGAGCGCGGTGTATAAGACGATCCATCCCTATCCCACGCAGGCCGAAGTGGTGAAGAGGCTGGGCGACGCCTACAATCGGACCCGCCTGACGCCGCTGCTGAAAACCGTGATGGAGAAGTGGCTGTCCAGCAGGAGACGGTAGGGGGCGGACGCCATGGAAACCGGACGCAAACGAAACCCTTGGGTTGCAGGCATATTGTCCGGGGTGGTGCCGGGTCTGGGGCAGTTCTACAATCGCCAGTGGGGGAAGGGTGTGGGATTCCTATTGGGGGTGGTGGCCCCGATTGTAATCTTGCTGAGTTCAGTCAACCTGGAGTCTCTGCAGCGGGCGGCCGAGTCCGGTACGCCGCCTGACAACATCTGGCTACTGTTCGGCCTGGCGATACTGAGCCCGGCTATTGCGATCTGGAGCATCGCCGACGCCGTCCGCGTCGCCAAGAAGCCCTGAGCCGCTTCCTTTTCTACCTTCGAACCTACAGAAAACCCATCTGAATTCCCCGCTTGCTGCGTATAATTGGTTGCCCGCTCTCAAAGGGGTGTAACGAACAGCCGAGAGCCGAGACTAGTGGGGTAAGTGGGGAGACCGTCATGCCGGATTCGCAGGAAATGACAACCCAGCCCGCGTCGTCGCCGGTCGGAAAGTTCATCGTCCTTGGGCTGTTCGCGCTGGCCATCGGCGCGTTCTTCTATTTCGATCTCAAGCAGTACCTGTCGCTGGAGGCCCTCAAGGCCAACCGGGACAGCCTGCTCGCGTACGCCGAGGCCCATTACACCACCGCGGTGCTGGCATTCATTCTGCTCTATTGCGTCCAGACCGCCTTCTCGCTGCCGGGCGCGGCGATCTTCACCTTGGCCGGGGGCTTTCTGTTCGGCAGTTTCGTGGGCACGCTGTACGTGAACGTGGCAGCCACGTCCGGGGCCACGCTCGCGTTCCTGGCGGCCCGGTATCTCCTGCGGGACTGGGTCGAGCGGAAGTTCGGTGACCGGCTGGGGCCTATCCAGGAAGGATTCGCCAAGAACGCCTTCAGCTATCTGATCACCCTGCGGCTCGTGCCGCTCTTCCCCTTCTTTCTGGTCAACCTCGTCTCGGGACTGACCCGCATCCGGTTGGGCACCTACGTTCTGGCCACGGCCCTCGGCATCATCCCGGGCAGCTTCGTCTTCGCCAACGCCGGCCGCCAACTCGGGACGATCAATTCGGTGGGGGAGATCGCCTCGCCGCGCGTCCTGGGCGCCTTTGCCCTGCTGGGGCTCCTGGCGCTCGTGCCCATCCTGTACCGGAAAGTCGCCGGCAAGAGCGCGTAAGGGACGCCATGCCGACCCAGACGCTTTCCCACGAAACGGTGACCGTCCTTCCCAACGACGAGCACAATCAAAAGCTGGTCAGCAACGTGCACCCGTCGAACTGGGTGAACCCGGAGCCGACCGGCCCCTACAACATCGTCGTGATCGGCGCGGGCACGGCCGGGCTCGTCACGGCGGTGATCGCGGCGGCGGTCGGCGCCAAGGTGGCCCTGATCGAGAAGCACCTGATGGGGGGGGA
>CAZMPH010000027.1:0-20267 GCA_964568195.1 uncultured Nitrospirales bacterium
TGAAAAGGCTGGTGTCGACAGTTCAATTCTGTCCCTCGGCACCAACTCCGAGCTTGCTTAGCCCGGGTACCCGTTGCCTCTTCCAATGCAACGGGTGGAACGATCAGAGGGGCCGGAAATTCAATACCACCAGTAATCTTCTTGCTCGTGCCGGGCTTCGATTAGAGGGGCAGGGTTACTTGTGCGCGAGGTTTGCGTCGAGCAGGGACGCCAGCGCTTTTTCGATCGCCGCTTTTTCCGCGCGCCCCATGTCCACCCATTGCCGGGCCATGGTGATGGTGGCCTCCACGCGTGTGGCCACCCCGTCGACCCGCTGCGGGCTCAGCGCGACGCCCTTGTAAACGACTTCCAGCAGCAAAATTTCCAGCCCGTATAAAAACTGCGCGATCGTGACGGCGCCCACGTCCCGGGCGACCTCACAGAGGAAGGAGATTTCTCGCAACGCATTTTGCAGGTTGCGCTTCTGAGTCTCCGGCTTGCCGCCGCCGGCTTTCAAGTCCTTCAGGGCTTTCGTGACCGTCGTCAGGCGTTGCTGGATTTCGCCCAGGAAATGCTCGTCGAGGCCCTCGATCTGGTGCAGCAGGCTGGAAACGGTCGCGGCCGTGATGCCCGTCGTGTCTTGATCCAGCATGCGATGCAGCCTTCGCAGCACGAACTCGATGAGGTTTCTGGAAGGGTCCAGCGAGGAGGGCCGGGCGTGCTTGAGATCGAGGAGCGCCACGACGACCATGGCCAGGAATTGCCGCTCCTTGAAGGCGTCCTCCTGCGGTGGAGAGGGCGCGACGCCTTGCAGCTTCGAGGCCACGCGTTGAATGTGCTCGGCCTGCAACTGCATGATGCTTTCCAGATTGCCGACCACCACCATCTTGGACTCCGCCATGTCCAGAACCTGGACCGCCGAGGCCAGCAGCGCGAGTCCCTGCCGGAGCGTGGCGAAATGCTCCGGTTGGGGCGCCACCTTTTTGTTTTGCATGGCCTGGAGCAGCGGAAGCATCGCGAGGGCGAGCTTCTGCAGCGCGGCGAGATCGACCGTGGCCGCCGAGCCCATCAGATTGGTGAGGCTGCTAATGACGGTGGCGTAGAGCTTGGGTTCGCGCTCAGGAGGGGCGCCCTTCTCGATGTCCTGCAGGGCCGCTTTGATCCGTCCGACCCACTCGAGCCCTTCCTCGGCGAACATCTTGAGGACTTCTTCTTGAAACTGGTCTTCGCTGGCGGCCATCGCTATACGTCAGGTTCTCCGGTATCCCGTGGCTCGTCGGTGGGCTACCGTTCCCCGCCTTCTCCTGGCTTGAGCGTGTGGCGGGCGAATTCAGCCAGTGTCTGGAGCAACTGTTTCGCGGATGCCGCGGCGGGTTCCAGCTCCGCGAGCCGTTTACGCAGTTCGGCGGAATGCTTCTCCTCTTCAGTGAGTCTGGCGTCCATGGCCTGCACCTGCGCCGCCGTCCAGGCGGCGTTCTCACGGAAGGCCTGCAGTTGCCGTTCGAGGTGAGCCAGCCCTTTTTCCTGCTCCGCCACGCGGCCTTCCAGGCGCTGAATGGTCTCACGAAGAGATCGAACTTCTTCCTCAAGCTGAGCCGCCGGCGCCGCTGCTGCGGCCGGCGCGGCCATGGGCATTTCGAGCACCGGCCCGGGGGCGGCCGCCTGGACTGCCGGCTCTTTGCGGGCAGCCAACAGCTCCATCACCCGCTCGCGGAGCATGGGGCCCTGAAAGGGCTTCTTGATCACGCCATCCGCCCGGCAGGCCTCCGCTTGCCGCGTCACGTCATCGTCGACAAAACCCGACACCAGGAGAACCGGCGTGTTCGCCAGGCTCGCCTGGGCCCTGATGTAGGCGCACACCTCGAAGCCGCTTTTATCCGGCATGATGACGTCGGCGATGACCAGATCCGGCTTCGTGGTGAGGGCCAGGTTCATGGCTTCTTCGCCGTTGGCCGCCAGGGCCACTTCGAGCCCTGCCTCGGTCAACATCCGTTCGGCGACTTTCCGAACGCTCAGGCTGTCATCGGCTACCAAAATTGTCGGCATGGTTCCTCGCTAGGAAGCGGCAACAGTCGGTGTCGCTAAATTGGAAAAAGCATAGATCGGTATGACGGCCCCATCGATCTGGCATTGCCAGAGAATGTTGGGGTCCGGCTGCGCCGGCGGGTAGAGCGCGGCGGGCTCGATCGTCATCAGTTTCGGCATGGTCGCGTCGATACAGATCGCCATCGGGCCGTCCTGCCGTTTGGCGATCAGACACATGAGCTCAGCCCCCTGCACCTGCCGCGCCAGCATCCCGGCCAGATCGAAGACCGGAAGCACGTCCTCGCCGTGCCGCGCCAAGGCGTTCAGGTGCGGCGTGCGGCTCGGGACCGGCATGGCGCCGGTCCACGGGAGGACTCCCCCCACATCTTCCGTGCGGGCCGCGAGCAGACTGCCGCCGATGGAAAAGACCATCAGCGACCAGTTGGCCTCGCGCTCGCCGACTTGCTTACTTTGTCCTTTCAGCATCAAGCACTTCCAATTCAATGACCTCGCCGGCTCGACCCGCGTGCTCCTCCGCAAATCTCGTGGCGCCGACGTGCGGTTCGGGCGGCTCGCCGCCCGGATCGGGCTCGACCAGCCAGTCCGGATTCACCCATAAGGCGACACCTTCATGATAGAGAAAATAGCCTTTGAACCAGGTCCGTTCCTCCCCCGCGAAATGCGGCGGGAGCGGGCGGAGGTGTCTGATCTCCACCTCGGTGAGTCCCAACACCTGATCCACTCTGAAGCCCCGATGATGGCCGCGGCTCCCGCAGAGGATGATTCTCGGATCGTGCGCCGCGGCGGCGGACGCGTGGCCCAGTCTTCGGGCCAGATCGGTGATGGGATAGGTGATCTCGCGCACCGTCACCGGACCCGCAACGCCGGCTTCTTCGGGCGGCAGGATGCCCTCGACGGCCGTCGCGGAAATCGCCAGATTGATCGGACCGCCCGTGACGACCAGCATCCGCTCGGTTGCGCCGGCACCGGCAACGGTTTTGGTCTGTCCCCGCAGGCTCATGCCCCTCCCCCTCGGCGCGCGCTAGTGTTTCGCGCTCGCCGGACTGCTCACGAACTGGCTGATCTCTCGGATCAGGGCCCGTTCCTCGACCGGCTTCGTGATGTAGGACGACACGCCCAGGCTTTGCGCCATCTGCCGGTGCTTGTCGCCCGCCCGCGTCGTCATCACGATGATCGGCGTCGACTTCGTCTCCGGCCGGTCCCGCAACGCCTGAATCAGTTCGTATCCGTTCATCTTCGGCATCTCAAGGTCCGTAATGATCAGGCGGAAGGACGAGGCCGACGCTTTGCGCAGACCCTCCTCACCGTCCGACGCCGTTTCGACCTGGTACCCCGCCGCCTCGAGCATCCGCCCGATGAACTTCCGGACGCTCAGCGAGTCGTCGATCAGCAGCAGCCCCGCATCGTCGCCCTTGGCTGCGCCGGCCGCCTCATCGCCCATCTCCAGGCGGAGCACGTCCTGCAGGACGGCGGTGGCTGACAAGGTGTGCGCGCGCTCCGGAGCGCCAAGCAGATTGGCCGGATCGATGACCAGCACGACCCGCCCTTCCGGGTCAATGGTCGCCCCGCTGTAAGGAGATCCCTGGAAGAGCCTGAGCGAGCCGAGGGTCTTGATCACGATTTCCTGCAGGCCGAGCAACCCGTCCACCTCGACCCCCAACACGCCCTTCGCCGTCCGGATGACCACGACCGGCGTGGGGCCGTCGTGCGGCAAGGGCTCGGCGCCCAGCAGCCGCGCCAGCGACTTGATTTCAATGGCTTCGCCCGCCCCCAACTGCAGGATGGGAACACCGCTGATATCGTCGACGGCGCCGGCCGGCGGCACGAGGATTTCACGGATGTTGGGAAGCGGCAGCGCGTATTGCTGATCGCCAACCCGCACCATCAAGGCGGTCGAGATGAGCAGGGTCAACGGCAGGCTCAGGGTGAACTTTGTGCCGATGCCCGGCTCGGTTTCGATTTCGATCTGCCCGTTCATGTCCGTAACGCCGCGCTTCACCACGTCCATGCCGACGCCCCGCCCCGCCTGATCGCCGACTGCCTCCGCGGTCGAGAAGCCCGGCAGGTAAATGAGATTGATGACCTCCGTTGGCGACATGGTCGTGGCCCGTTCCGGCCGGACGAGGCCGAGCGCGACGGCCTTCGTCTTGATCTTCTCGACGTTCAGCCCCGCCCCGTCGTCTTCGATTTCGATCACGACCGTATTGCCGCGGTTGAACGCGTTGAGATAGACCGCGCCCGTTTCCGGCTTGCCGGCCGCGGCGCGGGCGGCCGCCGGTTCGATGCCGTGCGCCACGGCGTTCCGCATGATATGGATCAGCGGATCGGCCAGGCGCTGGACGACGCCGGCGTCGACTTCGGTGTTGGCGCCGGAGAACACCACATCCACGGGCTTACCGACCGTCCGGGCCATCTCGCGCACCGCCTTCTGGAACCGGGTGAACAGGGCCCCGATCGGCACCATACGGGTGCGGGCGATCTCGTCCCGCAAGTCGGTGGTCAGCTGCTGGAGCAGGCCCATGTCCTCACGGGCCTTGCGGATCGACGCGTTCAGTTGGGCCATCGACTCGCCGACGTCCGCCGACACCTCGGTCATGCGGCGCGCAAGGATGTTGAAGTCGTCGTATTTATCGAATTCGAGGCTGCCGAAGTCGGCCGGCTGCGCAAGCGGAGACTGGCCGGGCGTTTCGCTCGACTGAGAAGGGAGCGTGAACGCGTGCTTTTCCTCGAAGGTCCGGACCGTGTCCAGCATCCGCCCCTTGTACGCCAGCACCTGGCGCGAGAGCTGCTCGAGCACCGCGATCCGCTGCTCCAAACGGCCGCGGCCGATGACCAATTCGCCGACCAGGTTCAGAAGCCGCTCCAGGCGGTCCCGGCTGACGCGCACCGTGCCGACGGCCTCCTTCACGCCGCCCGCGGGCGCACGCTCCTCCTTCGCGCCGGCCGGAGCCTCGGCGCGCGCCTCCGCAGGCGCGGCGGCGGCAGGCTGAGCGACCACGAGCGCCGGCGCCTTCTCCGCTTTCCCGGACGACGCCTGGAAGAGCCGCCGCATGATCGGATCGAACTCCCGCCTCATCTCGGCCAGCTTGCCTTGCTCGCGCCCCAGCAGGAGGCGAACTTCATCCACGGCGTGGAAGAACACGTCGGTCAATTCCGGCGTGACGCGCATCCGTCCCTCGCGGATGGCGCCCATGATGTCTTCCATATAATGCGTCATGTCGCCGACCACCTGGAACCCCACCGTGAAGGCAGAGCCTTTCAGCGTGTGGGCCGCCCGGAACAATTTATGAATGGTGTCCTTATTCTCGGGATCCTTTTCCAGCTTGAGCAGGCAGTCGGTGATGGCGTCCAGGTATTCCTGTGCTTCGGGCACGAAGAATTCCAGCACTTCGGCTTCCATCGGCGGGATGAAGTAGCGGTCCGGCTGGGAAGCCGTGGAATGTTCGGGGTCAGGCGCGGCGGCCTCCGGCGCAGGCGCTTGCGTTTCCTCCATCAGCTGGCTGTAGCGGGCCTTCAGGTCGTCGAAAATGGTGGGATCTTCCTTGCCTTCCTGATTGATGTGATCGATCTGGTTGCGAAGGGCCGTGACGATATCGCGCAGGAGGGCCACCGTTTGGGGCCATTCTTTTTCCGGGAGCGTCCCGGTTTGCTCAAGGATCCCCACCAGGATCTTCGCCAGATTGGCGCAGCCCGCAAACCCGTACAGGGAAGCGGAGCCAATCAGACCGTGCGCGACGATGAAGTGTTCGCGCAGGGATGGCTGCGTCGGCATCGACCCATCCCGCGGGTCCAGCGCGGTCGCGACCTTCAGCAGGCCGTCCGCCGCCTCGGTCGCGAAGATGTTGATCAGCCCCTGTCGGTCGAAGTCGGGCATCGAGCGGCTACGCCTGGGACAGCTTGAATTGACCCACTGACGTCGTCAGCCCGGCCGCCAGCTTGGCCAGGTCTTCGACCGTGTGCCGCGTTTCCTCGGCTGCTTTGCGCGTCGTGCTGGCGCCGGCGGCGAACCGATGAATGGCTTCCGTCACGCCTTCTGTTGCAGCGGTCTGCTGCATGGACGATTCGGCGATAGTCTGGGCCAGCTCCGCCGATTTCTTCGCGATTTTGGAAATCTCCTGGAACACGTCGCCGGTCTTCATGGCCGAGGCCGACCCCGCCTCCACGGCCTGGGTCTCCTGCTCCATCGCGACGACGGCGGCCTGGGTCTCCGTCTGAATCGCCGCCACGAGATCGGCGATCTCGCGCGCGGCCTGGGTCGTGCTTTCCGCGAGCTTCCGCACCTGGTCGGCGACGACCGCAAACCGCGCCCCGGCCTCGCCGGCCCCGGCCGCCTCGATCGCCGCGTTAAGCGCCAGCAGGTTGGTCTGGGACGCGATGTCCCGGATCGTCGACACGATCTGCGTAATTTCCAGAGACCGGTCACCCAGCCCTTTCACCTGCTTCGACATGCGTTGCACCGCGGACCGGATGCTTTGCATGCCCTGCACGGTCTCCTGCACCGCCAGGCGCCCTTGCTCGGTTGCGTTCAGCGCCTGCTGCGCGGAATCGGAAGTCGCTCCGGCCGTCGCGGCGACCTGCCGCATGGCCACGGCCAGCCCTTCGACGGCGGCCAGCGTCTGGGTGGATTCCTGTTCCTGCTGCTGCGAGAGCTGGGCCACCTGCCCGGCCGTGTCCCGCATCGCGCGCGCCGACTCGTTCACGCGGCCGGCGGCGTCCTTCACCTGGCCGAGCAGCTTGCCGAACCGGTCCAACATCAGGTTGAAGGCGTCAGCCAGGTTCCCGAACATGTCGGCGGTCACTTCCCCGCGTTTCGTCAGATCCCCTTTACTGACCTCGGACACCAGCACAAGGAATTGCATCGTGCGGTTCTGCAGCAGGTTGCGCTCTTCTTCGCTCTGGACGAGGCCGGTGATCCGGTCCAACATGGTGTTGAACGCCAGGGCCATCTGGCCCAACTCGTCCTGGCTCGTCAGGGTGGCACGTGCATTCAATTGTCCGGAGGCGGCCCGCATGGCGACATCGGCGATGTGGGAAACGCCCTGTGCGATCAGAAGGGCGACGTAGTACATGAAGATCACGCCGAAGAGAATGGCGAAAAGCGCGCCGGCGATCACATACATGGTCTGCTTCGCGGCCACGGCCTGCCCGTCGTCATTCAGGTCCTTGGCGACATCGCGGGCGGCAAGCACCACGTCCCCGAATCTCTTGATGGTGTCCGTGTAACGCGCGGCCACGTCGGTCGCGATAGAGGTTGCGGCCAGGCCCTTGAACAGCTCGCGCTGGTCTTCGTCAAGCTTAGGGTCGAGGCTGTCCTGAATCGTGACGACGACCCCATCCGCGGCCTTGAAATACGCGTTCAGGGCGGCGGTCAGAGCCGTCAAGTCTTTCTTTTCGTCCCGGCCGCTGCGGGATTTCGGGAGCTGGCCCTTGGAGATGCGCGCGATCGGTTCGAGCGTGGCGGCTTTCCGGGCGGCCAAAGGCGTGATCGCTACGTCGTATTCAACCTTGGTTCTGGCTCGGCCGACTTCCAGCAACGAGTCGTGATACAGTCCCAAGCCGCTGCTGGCCGATGCCAGATCGGCCAGCGCCTGCGTCGAGTCATCGTACACGAGCTGGAGTTTGTCCTTCAGCTGCTGCAGGCCGACCACGCCCAGGTAGCCCACCACCACGATCACGACGGCGACGAGGATGATGCCGACCAGCAGTTTCGTCAGCGTCTTGAGGTTCTTAAACTTATCCAACGGCGCCCGGACGTTCATGATATGCCTCCTCCCCTCGATGTCGTCTTTGAAGACTTCACGTGTTCCCTCTGGGGGGACCCGCGGAATCCATGTGCGCGAGAAGGGTCGGAACTTCCAGAAGGCCGCCCATGCGGTCTTCGATCCGGAGAATGGTCGCAATGAACGGCTGCGCGTCTGTCTCGCCGGTCTGCGGAGCCGGAAGGAATTGGCCCTGCTGGACGGTTCTGATTTCCGGGACCTGGTCCACCAGTACGCCCACCTGATTCGCGCCGTGGTGGATCACCACGCCGAATTTCGGCGGTGTTCCGGCGGTGGACAGGCCAAGCAGGGAGCGGACGTCTACGAGAGGAACCACGATCCCCCGGAGGTTAGTGACTCCCGATAGGACGGACGGCATGCCGGGCACCGGCGTGATGGACTCGACGGGAAAGACTTCTCGGACGCTCCGGAGATCGAGGGCGAACAGTCTCCCTGAAAGAGTGATGAGGCAGACGCGCGCGGGATAGCCGGCATGCGGAGCCGTGCTGGCCGGCGCCAGAACCTGCGTTGGGGGCCCGGGAAGGTTCATCAGGCTTCAATCACCTGGCAAAGCCGCATGTCAGCCGAGCGCTTTCTTGACGGCGTCCAAGAGATCCTCGGGTTTAAACGGCTTGACGACGTACGCGTCCGCCCCTTGCTGCTGGCCCCAGAACTTGTCGCTCTCCTGGCCTTTGGAGGTACACAGCATGACCGGGATGCGTTTGAAGCGGTCGTCGTTTTTCAAATCCCGACAGGCCTGGAAGCCGTTTCGGCCGGGCATGATCACATCCAGGATGACCAGATCGGGCTTGTCGGTGGCGAGCTTGTCCTCCAGTTTCTCCGCGTTCATATAGGACAGCACCGTGTGGCCCGCCGATTTCAAAATTCCTTCAATGAGTTGCAGTTCCGCGTACACGTCGTCGACGAGCACGATCTTACTCATCGTCCTACCTGCCTCCTTCGATCTGCCGGTTCAACCGTTTTATAATAAACATGATTTTCCTTGCCTGTGGCCCAATTGGCCTGCGTTGTCCGCCAAAGTCGGGGTGGCGCAAAGCAAAGGAGCATGGTAGTGAACTCTCAGGGTCTTGTCAAGGCTGTAACAGCCGCCGAGCGGCCGAGTTCACTTGAACAATCAGCCACATATGGAACTGGAACGCCGCGCCTCAGCCGCCAGTTCGACGGCTTGACAACCTCGACAATGATGGTGTTTAGTGAGCGTGACGCAGGCAAGATGATTATGGATGCCGGTTCCCTCATCACCGCCGTGGAGCAATTGCTGGGCCCCATCAGGGACTCCTATAGCCAGCAAGCCGCTGCCCGTTCCCATAATCTCAAGCCCCCGTCAGTGGCGGTTCGCCAGTATGAATCCGCCGTCTACGCCTTCCGCGACCAGCGCCTGCAGGGCGCAATCAAGGGCGTCAGTGCGCTGCTGGTCGAATCCCTGGACTCGTTCGAGGCGGGGCGTATCCTGGAAGCGGCCAGGTGCGTGATGCAGGCGGTCGAGCAGTTCGAAGCGGCCGGCAAGGAAGCCACCGTGACGCTCACGGAAGAACAGTCCGCCAAGCTCGGCCAGTTCCGGAGCGTGCTCTTTAAATTGATCAATCCCGGTCCCGAGCTCAGCCAGCAGGAAATCACCAAGAAGCGCACGACGGCTCAGAGCCAGTGGTAGGCCTGTTCAATCGCAAGGGATGTGATGGCGCACAAGATTGAATTCGTCGGGACCGTCCAGTTCTGGCCGAACGGCGTGCGGGGCAATCCTGTCGCCCTCTTTATGGAAAAGACGGAGAGCGGAGAATGCCGCATCAGCGCGCGGCTGCCGGACTGGCGGCACGTCGTGGGAGTCGGCGCGACCGTCAACAAGGCCGCCGGCAACTATGAACTGAACCTGAAAGCGGCTGCGCCCGCCGAAGGCGCCTATGAGGGACCCTACTGGAATGCCGGCATCAAGGCCGAGAAACCGGCTCCGCCGAAGCCCGCGGCTGCACCATCTGTAACGGGAGGGGGCCCCGCAGACGCCCCTCCCGTACCCACTGGCACATCAGCGCCCCCCTCCGCATAACGACACACTCCAGATGACCTGCCCCAGCTGTGCCACGGTGAATCCGCAGGAAGCGCTCTACTGCAATAAATGCGGGCAGCCGCTTTCCGTTGCGTCCGTTCCGGCCCCCTCCCCCATCGCCGAGCTCGCGCTCTGGCGGCAGTTCATCGGCCCCCGGGCCGACTCTTACCTGGAACGGTTTCGAATTTTTCGCGAAGGGGCACAGGAGCGGTTTGTCCCCACCTGGCACTGGCCGGCCTTCGGCGCGGGGTGGCTCTGGTACCTCTACCGCAAGATGTATCTGCATGCCGCCGTTTTTCTTTTCGGTGGGCTGCTCCCCATGGTGCTCGGTGCGGGACTGGTCGGAGTCGTCATCTGGAACCTGTTCGCCGCCGTGGCCGCCAATTATCTGTATTACATGCACGTCAAGCTGTCCCTGGCCATGATCGAACGGCGGGCCGGACTCAATCAGGACGCGCGCGACCGGCTCATTCACGATGCCGGCGGCATTCAGCCCTATGTCTGGTGGCTGGGGCTCGGCCTGATGGCGCTCGCGATCGGCGCGGGGATGACGGAGGCGCCGGCGCTCGTCACGCCGCCGTCGAACGGCAGCCCCGCCTGACCGCATTTCCGCAAACCATCTCCTGCGCCGGTTTGCCGCCGCTGTGTGCTACAATGCCCGTTGAAAGGCTATGCCTCCCTCGATACATCCGGTTCACCTTATTACGGTTCTGCGGCAGAAATCCCTGACGCCCGTCATCGTTTTTCTGACTTCTCGCCGGTCCTGCGACGAAGCGCTCCAGGCGTTCGAGCACACAACCGACACCTTGCCCGCCGGCCGGCAGGACGCCATCACGGAAGTCCTGAGCGAGCTCACGGCCGCTTATCCGAGCATCCAGGACCATCCGCTGCGCCAGACGGTTACCACGCACGGCGTGGCCGCCCATCATGCCGGCCACCTGCCGTCCTGGAAGATCGCCATTGAGGAACTCATGCGGCGCGGCTGTCTTGACGCCGTGTTCGCCACCACCACTCTCGCGGCGGGAGTGGACTTTCCCGCTCGCACCGTCGTGCTCACACAATCCGGCGTGCGCCGCGATCAGGACTTCTCCGATCTCACCGTGGCGGAGGTCTCCCAGATTTCCGGGCGGGCCGGTCGCCGCAGTAAGGACAGCGTGGGGTTCGCCATCGTCACCCCGTCTCCCTATATGGACCTGGGTGTTCTGACGCGCGGCCTGACGGGCCGTCCCGAGCCGGTGGACAGCCAGTTCATCATCACCTACCCCATGGTGCTGAATCTGCTCAAGGCGCATCCCGTGGACCACATCCAGTCGATTCTCGCGAAGAGCTTCGCGCAGTATCAGATGAACGCCCAGGCCGCGACCCTGGAGCATCGCATCGACAAGCTCCACGCCAAACTGGTGTCCTACCAGCCGCGCGAGTGCTCCGACTGGCTGACGCAGTGGAGCGCCTACGACCACGCCACGCGCCAGGCGACCCAGAAGCTCCAGACCCGGCGCCACCATCCGCCGGAAGTCCGTACCCGCCTGCCGTTCCTGACGCCCGGGCGCATGGTGGCCTTTCCCCGCTTCCGCGGCGTGGTCCTCCGGCGCTATCGGAGCAAGGGGCAGCATCATGAGATGGTGACGGTCCTCCGCAACGGCGGCACCGTGGCCGAATGCGCCGTCGCGGACATCACCGGCGTGATTGACCGCACGTTCGATTTCGCGCCGGCACCCGCGTTCCCCTGGATGGCGCCCGAGGCGCTGTCCTGGCTGACCCAGCAGCTCGGCGATATGCCCAAGCAGTTACCCGCGATCAGTATGCCCCCGCCGGCCCCGGACGAGGGCACGGGAGAGTTGGTGAAGAGCCTCGGCGATCTTTTCCCCTGTCCCACATGCCCATGCCGGCCGACCTGCGCCAAGGAATTTAAGGTCGCGAACACGGTGAAGCAGGAATGGCTGCACCACACGCGGACCGTGCAGTCGCTCCGCACCGGGCTCTGGCACAAGTTTCAGGAGCGCGCCGACACGCTCCAGGATTTGGGCTACCTGGACCGCGCGCACAAGCTGACGGACGACGGCGAGTGGGCGCGGCTGATCCGGATTGATTTCTCGCTCCTCATCACCGAGATGATCCGCGCGCATGCCTTTCAGGCGGTCACCCCCGGGGCGCTGGCGGGAATCATGGCGTGCATCTCCTATGAAAACGATCGGCCCGGGTCGTTTCCCCGCATCAGTGCCGCGCTGGCCGGCCTCATCGCCGCGACGCACCGCATGGCGGACTCCCTGGCGCCGCACGACGACCCGCCGCTGCTGCGGGCCGACATCGGGGGACTCGCCGAACGATGGGTCGGCGACACCGCTGTCACATGGGCGCAGCTCTGCCGGTCCACTTCGATGGCCGAGGGCGATATCTATCGCCTGCTGTCCCGGACCCTCGAGTATCTTTCGCAGGTTCACCAACTGCGGGCCACACATCCCGACCTGGGGTCCATCGCGGCGGAGGCCCTGAGCCGCATCCGCCGCGGCGTGCTGGAGGAATTACCGTGACGCGTGACGAACTCGAGCGTGCGCTGGCCGAACTCCCCTTCCGGCTGTTGCGCCGTCTGGCTCGGTCGATCGCCGGCCCTCCGGCAATGCGGATGGGCAAGCGCCGCCTCATCCATACGATCATGGCGGAGGCTGAAACCAACCGGGAACGGATCGAGGCGGCGATCCGGACTCATCAGGCGGAGCAGCAGGCCGTCGCCGCCATTCCTTCAGCGCCGGCTGACGCAGCATCCGATCCCAAAGCCGGAAAACCGGCCGACCTCGGCTCGTTCCTGGAAGGGATCGGCGTACCGGAGCCACGCCCCTTCGTGCCGGATGACTGGCAGGTGGAGGCCGTGGACGCCCTGGAGCGGGGCGACGTGATCGTGAGCGTCCCGACCGGCAGCGGCAAGACCTATGTGGCGGTGGAGGCGACGCGCCGCGCCATGTACGAAGATCGGACCGTCGTCTATACCTCGCCGCTGAAGGCCCTGTCGAACACGAAGTTCACCGAGTTCACCAAGATCTTCGGGCCGGAGTTCGTCGGCATCATCACCGGCGACCGGCGCGACAACCCGAACGCCCCGATTCTGATCATGACGACGGAGATTCTCCGCAACCTGCTGTACGACGCGGCGGGCGGCGAGATCGACGTCCGCCTGGACACGCTCGGGCTCGTCATTCTTGACGAGAGCCAGTTCCTGGCCGATCCGGAGCGCGGGGTCGTGTGGGAAGAGACGATCATCTTCTGTCCGTCTCAGGCGCGGTTGCTTCTCCTGTCGGCGTCCATCGGCAATCCGCAGGAGCTGGCTGCGTGGCTGACCAACATCCGCCCGAACCCCTGCCATCTCGTCCGTCACCAGCGCCGCTCGGTGCCGCTCCGCGCCGGCTACCTGCACCCGAACGGCAAGCTGGCGCCGCTGTTCCGGACGGTCGCCATGCCGCCCTCGCCCTCGCAGGCCGTCCTTCACCCGGAGGCCAAGCGACTGTTTACCATGTATGAGGAAGACACCCTCTACACCAGGCGCTCCGGATGACGCGCCATCAACTCTTCGCCGCCTGCTTCTTCGCGATCCTGCTGGTCCTGCTCTATCAGATCGCGATCATCTTCCGCCCGTTCCTGCTCCCCGTGCTGTGGGCGGCGATCCTTGCACACGTCGCCTTTCCCTTGCACGGCCGCCTCACCGTCTTGCTCAAAGGACGCGAGATCGCCTCCGCGATGCTGTTGACGTTGGGAATCATGGCGCTGGTCGTCGCGCCCGTGGTCTTTTCTACGTTCCTGCTCGTTCAGGAAGCCGGCAATGCTTACGATGACATCAATACTTGGGTCCAAACCGGCGGGGTGAAGCGATTGCCTGACACGCTCTCTAAGATCCCTCTTCTCGGAAGCGCGCGCGCTCAGCAGCAGATCGCGAAGTTCATCGGGACCAAAGGGAACCTTGAAGCTTTCTTTTTGCAAAGCGCTAAGGCCCTGAGCGGATTTATCATTGACCAGCTCACCGGCCTGGCCAAAAACGCCTTCATGCTGGTGGTCAACTTCCTGGTGATCATTGTCACGATTTTCTTTTTCTTTAAAGACGGAAAGCGGTTCGTGCAGAGTCTCTATCAGGTTACCCCCCTTGAGGAGACACACAAGGCGAAGATCTTCTCGCGCCTGGACCAGACGATCACGGCGGTGGTCAAGGGGATCGTGGTCACGGCGATCGTGCAAGGACTGCTTGCAGGACTCGCCTATGCGGTCCTGGACGTGCCGTTTCCGGTCTTCCTGACGGCGCTCACCATTGTTCTGGCGCCGCTTCCATTCGGCGGCACCACACTGGTCTGGGGACCAGTGGCGCTGTATCTGTTCTGGGCCGGGCCGACGTGGAAAGGGATCGCGATGCTGGTCTGGGGCGCAGGTGTCGTGACGATGGTGGACAATGTGCTGCGGCCGCTGCTGATCGGCCAGGGGGCCAAGCTGCCCGTGCTGTTCCTCTTCTTCAGCATTTTGGGCGGGCTCGCGGCCTACGGGCTGATCGGGCTCTTCCTCGGCCCGATCCTGCTGGCCATTCTCCTCACCGCCATCCAGATCTACCGCGAAGAGTACCTGAGCGAGCAGACGCCGCCGCCGCCGACCTGAAGCGGCAAAGCTGAAAAATTAAAAAGTTACGGCTTCGGGCAGGCGGCGGGCGCAGACGCGGCATCGGACGGCGGGTCGCCGTAGATGTGTTCGGCGAGGCTCTTGGCGAGCGCGGAAGAGACTTCCTGCTGGAGAGACTTGAGGGCGCGGCCGGAGGCTTCCGGAATGTTCAGATGCCCCTCGCGGCCGGAACGGGCCACGCTGCCGAGCACCCGTTGGTCCCCCTGGTTCAGCACGACGAAGTCGGCACACCACCGGACATAACGGAACCGCGGATCCGGAAGATCCGCCGGCCAGAGCCGCGCCTCGCCTTTCACCAACAGATCCGCATTCCCCGCATCGCCCGATGCGTTGCGCGCCGTCACCGGCAGACCCTCGCGCGCCAAGCCTTCCATCACGGCTTGCCGGACCGCTTCGGCCTGGTCTCCCTTCACCTCGACCGCAACGACGATGCTCGCATTCAGGAGTTTCTCCAATTCGCCGGTCAGCCCCGCCACTGAATAATCGGCGGCGACTCCCCTGCCGCCGGTCACCACCCGCAAATCACTGTTATACGTGTCACGAGTAATTAACGTCCTGATCGCGCGCCGCAGCCCACGAACCTTGAGGTATTTATCCGTTGCCCCTCGCGCCTCTTTCACGTCCCGACCGATCGCCTCGTCCAGTTCCGCGATCTTGCTCCTCAACGATGACTGCGCCGCCGCGCGGTTCATCACCGCCAATGCGGAGTGAAGCCCGGTCTTCGGGTCGCGCCAGGTTTCGGCGATCTTCACGTTCTCCAGCAGCTTATCGGTGGACACTTTCGTCACCGAGTCCAGCGTCAGCCGGCGCTCGGTCTGGACGTTTCCCCGTTTTTCAAGCGTCAGGTACGACTCCCAGTCTTTCGCCTGGCTCGTGACCTCCGCCTTGAAGATCCGAGACACCGCGGCGTAAGCGCGCTCTTCTGCCATGGGCTTAGAGTCCGCCTGCCCGACGCCGATCAGGAATTGCTCGTCAGGATAGGCCGCCGCTTTCGTCCCCTCGACCCAGTCCGGAACCTTGGGAGTGCCGGCACAGGCGACGATCAGTAAGGCGAGGGCGACAGTGAAAATTCTTCGAATCATTGCAGCACCCGCGCGCTGAGGAACCGCTTGCCGCGCTCGGTGACGGTGACCCCTCGCACCACCTGTGTCTCCACGACTCCCCCGAATATGCCGACGTGCCGGAGCTCCACGTCGTAAGTGCCCGGCGGGACCTTCATGCGGCCGACGTGGATCAGGTCCGGAAGCGTCGCCCAGCTTCGCTTGTCCGCTTCCTCCGACGCAATGGCGATCATCCTGGCTATCGCTCCTGCAACGGCGCCCGCGAGCGCGCCCCCGTCCTTCTGGCCCACCGCCTGGCGCACTCCGATCTGGACGCCTTCCGCCAGCGCGTACTTCCAGGCCGCGCGCGCCACCGCCTTCACCATCGTTCGCAGCAGACGTTCCTCCAGGTCTTTGACGGCGATCGCGGTGATGTTCTCCATCAGCACAGAGCGGCTCACATGTCTTGATTCGCCGGCGGCGACAACCGCTTCCGTATAGGCAATCCCCGACCGACGAGGCACAAACTGGGGCACCGCCAGTCTCACAATTCGCCCGTTCAGTCCATAGAGGACGCTTTCGGCTGCGCGATGGTCGCCGGAATAGCCCCGGTCATAGCGCTTCGTCACCAGGACGAGACTGAGGGCATCTACGCTGAACGCGATATCCACGAAGATATCGCGCTTGACGGGCGCATGCCCGGCATAGGTGATGAAGATGATCTCGCCGGAGTCCTGGGACGCTGACTCCGATTTCCAAGTGAGGCCTTGAAAGGCCTGCTTGTATTCTTCGTGCTCCTGCGCCAGGCCCAGGGCCTCTGACACACGCAGGAGATCCTGACGAAGAAGAGCCGGCGTGGGGACGCCATAGGCCTTGCCGTACTGCTGGAATGCATCGAGCGCCAGCCGGTACGCGACAAAGGCGTTGCTGAGGTCTCCGGCGGCTTCGTACAAGACCCCGCTCAGATAACGGGCCAGGGCGTCCTTGCTGTAGGTCATCCGCTGCTGATTCCGGTCGCTCAGCACCGTGAGCTTGTGGTCTACCTTACGCGCCTCGACCAGCGCGTCGTCCCACAAGCCCATCTGAGCGTAGTTCACGGCCATGAGGACGTTGAGCAGGACCTTCTCGAATTCCTCGCCCTCGTACGGCAGCGCGTTGTCCGACGTCATAAAGGCCTCGACCTCCGACCGGATGCGGCGGGTGTAGAGCTCCTCCGTGAGCGCCTCGGCATTCGACAGCGATTGGATGCTGTCGGTGTACTGGCCGGCCAGGTGCTGGATCATCCCCTTATCCATCAGGTAGAGCGCTTCGCTCCGGCTGCCATAGATGCCCTGCGCCTTTTCCAGGATGCTGACTCCCTCGGCGGGGTTCCCGTCCAAGAGCGCGCGATCGATGTGCGCGTAGGGCAGCACCGAAGCCCTGCAGGCGGATGTCGAAGCGAGAACGATAAGGAGAAGCAGGATTGGATGTCTGGACAAGCCGAACAGCCGCGTCAAAAGATGACGCGTTTCCGTTCCACGACTTTCTTGATCTTCTTCTGGCCGTACCAGGACTTGACGTTGTTGGAAATGTCCACCATCTCGAGGTCCACCTGGTAGAAGATCGCCTTGGTTCCCTCGGCCTCGTCCTGGATCGTGCTGATGGAGCCCCGCAGCAGGTAGTCGGCGCCGATCTCCTTGCCGGGCGGCTTCTGCGTGGACTCGAGGGCGTTGGCCGCCTGCTCGCGGCGCTCCTCGCGGATCTCTTCCCGCTGGCCCTTGGCCGCCACGAACGTGACCCGGCCCGAGTTGGTCAGCTCCCGCTCCAGGTCGCTGATGAAGGTCTGCACATTAATGTGCTCCGTGCTGCGGTTGACCACTGTGCCTACAACAACCACGGGCGGTTTCTTCGTGGCGTTGGTGAAAGTGCTCAGCCAGGGTTGAGAGAGCGCCTCCTTGATCATCCCTTCCGCAACCAGCCGCGAGTCGGTGTCGTTCCACCGGCCGCTCAGATCGGTGACGGTCGCCGCGTCCACGCGCGAGACCGATGTGGAGGCGCAGCCGCTTGAAAACAGCAGAAGAACGCAAAACGGGGTCAGACCCCATTTCCAGAGGCCAAGAAGGGGGTCAGACCCCTTTTTATCGGTTGTTGCCACGTTTATCTTCTTCCTGCTGCAGCCGTTCGAAGGCCTTCTCCGCGTTCTTCCGCACGAAGTCCCGCGCCTGCGCGTTGAGCTCTTTCATCTGGCCGACTTGCTCCTTGAAGGTTTCGAGGTCCATTTTGGCGAGTGAATAGACGGTCTTGCCGGCCTTTTCTTCCTTTTCCCAGCGGTCCACAACCACGACGCCGGAAAGGTTGGTGCTCACGAAGGTCTTGAGGGCACGCTCGATGTTCTGCTCCTCGCTGGATTTCGTAAAATCACCGGCGGTCGTGGACGCGGCGTAGTCCCGCATCAAGTAGGCCGTGTAGGTGTCGATGATTTTGGCGAGGTCGGCCCGCGCCCGGTTGTCGGCCGTCTCTTTGGCCAGCGGCTCGTTCTTAACCCCACTGACGCCGCCGACCCCGTAAAAAGCCTTCCCGTCCTTCATCATGTACCCGCCGCCCTTTTCCACCCACTTGGGGGTGCTCGAACAGGCGGCCAGTAGCAACGCCGCGCCGGCGGTCATGACTACCATCCACACCAGTTTCATCGAGCCTTGGAACCTCATAGCAGGCCCTCCTTCATCACTTCTAAAAAGGCTAACATGCGGTACCCTCCCTGTCAAGAAAACCGGGCTGTCTGCACCTCTCCTTATATCGGTTAGACACGGCAGAAGGTAAAAGGTAAAATGGGCGCGTAAGCTATGGAAATTTTAAGAAGGAGCACTATGGACCAGGCCAAAGAAATCAGGATCGAAGACGGCATTGTGTATATCGCAAACCTCTATCTGCAAGATTCCCAAGCGGCCGCGATCCTGGCTGAGTACCCGGAGAACCAATGGCCTGAAATGACCCGACGCGCGCTCAAAATCGGCCTCAACTATCTGAAAGGCGGAGCGGACTGACATGGAAGAAAAAGTCGACAGTTTTCAGAAGGTCACCGAGGTTTTCCATCCCTCGGCTGAAACGCTCGAGAAGGCCTGGATCAAAGACTACGACAAGGCCTACGCGGACTCCATCAAGGACGTGCCGGGATTCTGGGACAAGGCGGCGCGCGAGCTGGAATGGTTTTCGCCATGGACGCAGGTCCTTCAGTGGGACTATCCCTGGGCCCAGTGGTTTGTCGGCGCCAAGTGCAACATCACGCACAACTGCCTGGACCGGCACCTCAAGACCTGGCGCAGGAACAAGGCGGCCCTGATCTGGGTCGGCGAGAACAACACCGATCGCATCTACACCTACGGCGAGCTGTACCGGCAGGTCTGCCGCTGCGCCAATGCCCTGAAGGCGCTGGGCATTCGTAAGGGCGACCGGGTCGCCATCTACCTCCCCAAGATTCCCGAGCAGACCGTGGCGATGCTGGCCTGCGCCCGCATCGGCGCCATCCACACCGTGGTCTATTCCGGGTTCAGCGCGCCGGCTCTGGCCAGCCGGATCGACGACAGCCGACCCCGGGTCATCATCACCGCCGACGTCGGCTACGATCGCGGCAAGGTAGTGCCGCTCAAGCCGGTCGTGGATGAGGCCGTCGCCAACTCTCCGTCCATCGAAAGGGTCGTCGTCGTGCGGCGCCAGAAGCCGGGCGTCGCGCTATCGGCTCCGAAGGAAATTGACTGGGAGGACTGGCTGAAAGGCGAAAAGGCGGTCTGCCCTCCCGAAGTGATGGATGCCGAGGACCCGCTCTATTTCCTCTACACGTCCGGCACCACGGGCAAGCCCAAAGCCGTCCAGCACGTGCACGGCGGCTACATGGTCGGCACGTACCTAACGACGAAGCTCGTCTTCGACCTCAAGGACGACGACGTCTACTTCTGCGTGGCCGATCCCGGCTGGGTCACGGGACACAGCTACATCGTCTATGGGCCGCTGCTGAACGGCGCGACGGTCTTAATGGCGGAGGGCAAGCCCGACTACCCCAATCCGGGCCGCTGGTGGGATCTGATCGAGCGGTACGGCGTCAACATCTTCTACACCACCCCGACGGCGATCCGTCTTCTCATGAAGTATGGGGAAGAGTGGCCCAAGAAGTACGACCTCAGCAGCCTGCGGATCCTCGGATCGGTCGGCGAGCCGATCAACCCGGAGGCCTGGCTCTGGTTCCATCGCGTCACCGGCGGCAAGCTCCCGATCATGGACACCTGGTGGCAGACCGAGACCGGCGCAATCCTCGTCACCCCCCTCCCCTGCACCAAGCTCAAGCCCGGGTCCGCGGCGAGGCCGTTCCTCGGCATCGAGGCCGACGTGGTGGACCGTCAAGGGAACTCCCTCCCACCCAACACGGGGGGCTTCGCGGTGATCAAGAAGCCTTGGCCCTCCATGATGCGCACCATCTATAAGGACCCGGACCGTTACAAGGTCTATTGGAATACGATTCCGGGGTGCTACACCGCGGGGGATGTCTGCCGGAAGGACGAAGACGGCTATTTCTTTTTCATGGGCCGGGCCGATGACGTGATCAAGGTCGCCGGCAACCGGATCGGGACGGCGGAAGTAGAAAGCGCCCTGGTCAGCCACCAGGCCGTGGCCGAGGCGGCCGTGATCGGCAAGCCGCACAAGACCGCCGGCGAGTCCATCAAGGCCTTTTTGATCTTAAAGCAGGGCTTTCAAGAATCC
>CAZMPH010000028.1:0-10550 GCA_964568195.1 uncultured Nitrospirales bacterium
GCCTCCGTTCGACCGATACGCAAGGATCTCCGGCGGCGTCTGCGCTTCGTTGCCGGGGCAGAGCGGACAGAGCGGCTGGGGCGGCATCGGCGGCAGCACTTGACGGAAGTCGGTCGGCCGATGGGCTCGCTCGGTGGAGATGATCACCCACCGGCCGACGATCGGATCGCGCCTCAGTTCAGGCATAGTTCCTCAAACCGTTCATCGTTAATCGTTATTCGTTATTCGTCACTCGTTTAACGTTTAACGTTTCACGTTTAACGTCTTCTAAAGATCCGCGATCTCAAGCCGTACCTCCATCCGTTCACTGTGCCCCGGCTCCAGCCTGAGCGGCCAGGAAACCAGCAGCGCGGAGCCTTGGTACGTGCGCTCGGCCCCCTCTTCGGACTGCGACACCGTCTCGATGGGCATGTACCAGATATCACCGGACCGGTCAAGGCGCAGGGTCACGCGGAACCGGCTCCATTCATCCACCATGGAGAACCGGTCGCCTCCCGAACAGCAGCCCCGCTCGCGCAGCCGGACCCGGCCCGATCCCGGCACTTCATAATAGCGCTGCGGGTCGTCGCCCGCCAGCATTGTCAGGTTAACCTCCACCCCGAACCGGACGGCAAGCGGCGCGCGCGCATAGCTCTCGATGGCGTAGGCCACGACGACCGCCGCTTCTCCCGCGCTCATCCGATAGACCTTGCGCACGCTGATCGGGTGCGCCCCCTTCTCAAGGGACAGGGTCCCGCCGAAGACCAGCGGGACGGTCAGGGTCCCGTCTCGCGCCTCGGGGTGTTCCCCTTCGATCCGGTAGACCCCCTGCACGCAGTCCCCTCGTTCTTCGTCGTCAATCCGGTCGAAGGCTTCCCACGAGAGTCCCGGCGGCAGGAAGCGGTCCAGGAAGCTCAGCCGCCGATGCCGATCGTAGGAGAGCGCCTGGTGCAGGTCCTGCTCCTTGACCTTCATCTGATCGTGAATGGAAGCGGGCGCCCCGCCGGCCGAATCCCGCGGCAGAGACGCCTCGGCCAGTTTCCGGTGATACGCCTCCTCGCGGCGGGCGAGGACGTCCGAAAGATTGAACCGGGCGGGGCGATAGTCCAGCTCGAGCAGGCTTCCACCGCAGGCCGGCGCCAGACACGCGCCGAGCGTGCGGGTCGAGACGATCAGCTCCTCGTGGCCGTCCTTGTCGAGGTCCGTCGCCCGGAGCTCGATCCACTCACGCCCCTTGTGCGCGGCCGCGTCCACATGATTTTCGGCTTCGATCAGATTCCGGTACGTCTCGTGCCGCAGGCAGTTGAGGTAGAGTCCCCCGAAGAGCCCGTGCCAATAGGCGTCGTTCCCCTGCGCGCGCCAGACCAGCCGGGTGGCGTCAGGGATTTCGGCTCCGGCAGGGAAGGCCCGCGCGACGCGCTCGCTCACGTCCAGCATGCGCTTGTGCATGTGGTTGGCTTCCGGGTACTTGAGCAGGAAGCCGTCCCAGAAGCCGCCGCGCAGAAACGGACGGAAGGCGGCCAGCCTGCCTTCACGCTCCAGTTCGGCGCGCCGGTCTTCCAGCGCCTTCGCCGCGTCGGTCGGCAGGGCCCATGCCATCAGCTCGTCATAGGAGGACGACGGCAGATACACCCGGCCCGTCGGAGGATGCGCGTCCAGGTATTCGCCGAACGTCTGCAGCCGGAGCCATTCGGCATTCCGTTCGAGCAGGCCGAACAGCCGCTCCAGATAACGCTCTTCGAACACCCATTGATAGGTGTCCGGCCAGAGCCCGAACTTCTCCCCGTCGTCGGCGTAGGTGACGGCCGCCCCCGGGCCACGCTCCCCCAGGCGCGTGAGGAAGGCGATCACTTCCTCCGGCACGCGAAACGGAATCAGGTAGCGCAGGTCCTTGCTGATCGGAAAGATCGCCAGGGGATGGCCTTCTTTTTCCGTCAGGTAATACCCCGTCAGCGCATCGGCGTCGAGCCCGGCGTGCATGAAGTGCGAGTCGTCGAGGATCGTGTAGCGGAGCCCCATCGGCGCGAGCTTCTTGGGCAGCTCTCCGTCCCAGGCTCGCTCGGCCAGCCAGAAACCGCGGGGGACCGCCCCGAGCCGGTCGTGCAGCCGTTGCGAGAGCAGCGCGACCTGTCCCGTCGCGTCGCGGTCCGGAATCACGGAGAGGATCGGCTCGTAGAACCCGCCGCCGAGCATCTCGACCTGATTGGAGACGACGAGCTTGGCGAGCCGGTCCAGAAAACCCGGCTCCTCCTTCTCGAACCACTCCAGCAGCGGGCCCGTGTAGTGCAGGGTCAGCCGGACGCGCGGGTGCCGCTCCAGGAGATCGAGGAAGGGGCGGTAGCACCGGTCGTAGGCCATGCGGAACACGTGGCCGAAGTTCCCCACGGGCTGGTGGTTGTGAATGCCGAGCAGGAGCGTCACCGAGTGCATGTCAGACCTTCCACATCGCGCCTTCGAACGTCTGGTCGGGAACGGTGAAGGCCAGCGGCCGGTGATGGGGCACGCGGTCGAGCTCGAGGTCGCCCCGCATGACCGTGACCACGAGCTGGACCCGCATGCCGGCCTGCAGCCCCAGCTCCTTGAACGGCATCGCCAGCTCGATGACTTTCTTGCGCCGGATGGTGTCGAACGATCGCGCCGGCGTGAAGGATGTCCCGTCCGGACTCAGCCAGAGCGTGAACTGCGGCGGATCGGGCAGGTCGAGGCGGAACACCAGCTTGGCCGGCGTCGGCTCGATGAAATGCACGTGCACGTCGGCGGGCCCGCCGTCGTCCGTCTCGTCGGGGGGCAGCGGATCGAGCCGCAAATAAAACTGATCCAGGCTGAACCCGAAATAGAGGCGGGTGAAGAACTCCCGCCGGGCGTGCATCGAGCTGAGCGGGCGGCGTCCGTCCACGTAGCCCGCGCCCTGCCACTCGTAGAAATCCGTCACGATGCCGTCGAGGGCCGGCGCGATCAAGGCGCTGGGCTCGCGAATGTCCATCGTCGACATCTGCCGCAACACCGGGACCCGCAGGAATTCCGGGACCTCCGCCCCGACCAACCGGTACACGTTCGCCAAGTGCAGCCGGAAGACCTGGTCGAACAGCGCCTTGTGATCGGTGTCGAACTCGTCCCCGTACCACCAGAACCAGTCGCTGCCCTCGGCCGCGTACAGCTCGTCCCAGGCCGTGCGCAGCGCCGCCGCCGGCACTTCCCCGGTTTCCTCCCGCTTGCGCAGGAAGCGGCGGGTCTTTCCCACCCGATCCCACGCATCGTTGTCTTCGACGTGGCCGAGCCAGATCTTCAGATCGGCGTTGATCCAGGAGCCGGTGTGCAGCCGTTCCAGCCGCGCGGCGGGCGGATGCTCGTCGAGTTCGCGCCCCGGGATCACGGTCTGGAACCGCACTCCGTTCCACTCGTGTGAAGTCAGCGCTGCATAGAGTCCGCGCAGGAAGCCCTCGCCCCCGTCGGGATAATGCTCCCAGGGATTTTCCCCGTCCAGGATGACCGGGACCAGCGGACGCGCCTCCGGCGAGCGGCCGGCGATGGCCTGCAGCCGGGCGCAGAAATCCGCGACCGACGCGTCCGGCTGGTTCCTGGAATAGGTAAACCCCACCGTATCCGACAGATCGCGATCCCGGAAGAGGAGCGCGACGTCTCCGCCGTCAATCTCAACTCGATAGGGCCGATAGAGCATCTCATCGCGCTGCCAGCGGTCCACGGAGCGCGCTAGCACGCCTTCGTCCGTGGCCGCCCAGCGGATACCCAGCTTCGCCAGGATCGGGACCAGTTCAGGGCACACGGACCCCTCGGAGGGCCAGAGCCCGACGGGGCGCCGCCCGAACAGCGTTTCGTGGAAATCGAGCGCTTTGCGGATCTGGGCCTCGGCATCCTCCGGGTGCGCGAACCGCTGCGGCAGGGCCGAATCAGGCCGGGAGCGGCGGGCCGAGTCGGTGTCGATCAGAAGCGGCAGGATCGGATGGAAGAACGGCGTCGTCGTCAGCTCGATCTGTCCCCGTTCCTGAAGACGCCGGTAGAGCGGAATGATCCCGTCGAGGATCTCCCGCTGCGCCGCCAGCACGCACTGCTTGTCGGACTCCGAGAACTGGCGCCCCTTGGCTACCATCTCGCGCAACTGCGGAAAGCGCGCCAGCGCGCGGTGCCCGCACCAGGCGAGATTGTGCCACACTTGAAGATCGAGCAGGTCCTGCGCCGAGAACCGGGAGGCGATCCTGGGCAACTCCTCGTCGCGCGGATGCGTGCCCCGCTGGATCAGGAGCCCGTAGTACCGGTCGTGCGGGCGGATCATCGTGTCCCAGTTGGCGCTGAAAAACTGGCGCAGGATGAAGAGGCGCTCATTCTCGCTCAGGTCGGCCGCCGGGCGCGACGCGTGCGTCCAGAAGACATCCGTCACCGTCCCCTGCGCCTGCTCCTGCAATTGGCGCAGGAGCGACGGCGTGAGGTTCACCGCGACCCGCGCGTCCGGATGCTCCTCGAGAAGCACACCCATGTCGTAATAGCCCTTCACGGCATGCAGCCGCACCCAGGGAAGCGGCGCAGTCTGCGTCAGGGGGTCGGTGTAATAGGGCTGATGCAGGTGCCAGAGGATCGCGACGGCCAGGGTTTTCATCAATGGTCAACCTAGCACCCCGGTCGGTGGCGGTCAAGAAATGTGCTGGGCTGATACGGTCCGGCGCGCTCCGCTAACCCATGGACGCGAACGCCCGGTCCGCCTTGGCGGCCAGGTAGAAATCGCCCTCCGTCAGTCCCTGGATCTTATGGGTCCAGATCTCGACCGCGCACTTTCCCCAGGCGACGTAGAGATCCGGATGGTGCCCCTCCTGTTCCGCGATCGCCCCGACCTTGTTGGCAAGCTCGAGTGACTGGGCAAAATTCTTGAACGGAAAGACCCGTTCGAGGTGTCCCTCGGCATTCAACTGCCAGCCCGGATCCAGTTCCGCCAGCATCGCCTGCGCGCGTGAACGCTCCATCGGCTGGACACCGCCCCGGCAGGGCACGCATTTGTTATCAGCCAGACCCATATCATCCTCCTCCTCGCCGAGCTTGCTCGAACTGACGCTTCGATCAACCGCGTCGGATATTCAATACCTTCAGTACTTCTAACAAACAGGGGCCAGTCTACCATGGGGCAGCGCGGTTGTGATAGGCTGAGAAGCCATGCTGTCCGGGGTCGCCCACAAGTTTTCGCGGCTCTTTAAAAAGCTCTTCGGCAAGAAGGCCACGCCGCATGAGATCGGCATGCGCTTTGTCGAAATGATCATCAAGAGCCGATCGGACAAGCCGGAAACCACCGGCGTGCTGGCGTCCCTGTCCGAGAAAGATCGCGAGCGCGTCCAGTTCGAGACGATGCTGCTGCAGGGCTTCGTGGTCGAATACGTGACGTCGGAGCTGTTCCGCAACCGCCCCGAGAAGCAGGGCATCTTGACGGCCTACCGCGGCGTGCTGGACTCCCTCGTCGAGAAGGATCCGCTCTGGCGGGCGTTCGATGCCGAGCTTCAAAAACGGATTCTCCTGTACACCGAGGCCGTGATCGCCCCTTCCATCAACACGATGCTCACCCGCATCGGCGATGCGTTTGCGGACGCCTGCGGCCATGCGGGCGACCGCAAGCTCAGCACGATCGGCATCCTGGAATTCGAAATCCAGTACGTGGCGACCTGCAAGCTCTGCTGCGACTACGTCGGCGCATTCGCCTGACGCCCCCTATGCCTCCCGTTATTCCATCCCTGCCCGACCTCGCCCTCGTCGCCGACCAGGTGAAGACGAAACTGCCGTTTCGCGTGGAGCTGGCCAAGAAGGGCGCCCGGCCGGTCGCTCCTACACCGCTCGCTGGGGATGCCTCCAATCGACGCTATTTCAGGTTGGAACTGGCGGGTGGCCCGCCCCATACGCTGGTGCTGATGCAGCTGGCCTCGCCTGAGGCGTTCAAGTACTCGGAGGAGGCCGTCAGCGGCGCCGCGCCGGCGGTCACGGAGCTGCCCTTCGTCAACATCCTGTCCCATCTCGCAAAAGCCGACGTGGCGGTGCCATCGCTCTACTATTACGACAAGCCGGCCGGGCTGCTGTACCTGGAAGACCTGGGAGATGTGACGCTGGCTCAGGCCTGCGATAATGCGGCGAGCCCGGAGACTCCGGATCTTTACCGCCAGGCGGTGGACGCGCTCATCCGGCTCCACTTGAAGGCGAGCTTTCCCGCCGACCTGTCCTGCCTGGCGTTCGGCCGCGCCTTCGACGTGCCGCTTCTGATGTGGGAGTTCGACCACTTCATCGAATACGGAATCGAAAGGCGCGCCGGCACGGTGCTGCCCGAGAACGACCGCCGGACCATCCGCGCCGAGATGCGCAAGATCGCCGAGCTGCTGGCCGACCAGCCGCGCGTCTTCACCCACCGCGACTACCACAGCCGCAATCTGATGGTGCAGGACGAGCGGCTCGGGGTCATCGACTTTCAGGACGCCCTGATGGGCCCGGCGTCGTACGATCTGGCGTCCCTGCTGCGTGACTCCTATCTCTCGCTCGATGAAGAGCTGATCGACGAGCTGGTCATCCGCTACCTGGAGGGACGGGCCAAGGCCGGCGCGCCGCTCGACCGCCTGACGTTCATGCGCATCTTCGACCTGACCAGCATCCAGCGGAACCTCAAGGCGGCCGGGCGCTTCGTGTACATCCTCCTCGAGAAGAACAACGACCGGTACCTCCCATACATCCCGCGGACGCTGGGCTACGTGAAGCGCAATCTCGAGAAGTACCGGTCGCTGCACCCGTTGCGCGCCGCCCTCGCGCGCCACGTGCCGGAACTGCGATGAAGGCGATGGTCCTGGCGGCAGGCCTCGGCACGCGCCTGCGGCCCCTGACCGAGACGACGCCGAAGCCCCTGCTTCCGATCGCCGGGCGCCCGATCCTCGTCTGGAACCTCCTGCTTCTCAAACGCCACGGGATCACCGACGTCATCGTCAATCTCCACCACCTGGGCGAGCAGATCGTGCAGGCGATCGGGGACGGGTCGCGCCTGGGCCTGCGCGTGGCCTATTCGCACGAGCCCGAGATCCAGGACACGGGCGGCGGCATCAGACAAGCCGCGCCCTTTCTCAAGGACGGGTCGTTCCTGGTGCTGAACGGGGATACGCTCTCCGCGTGCGACCTGACGGACCTGATCGCCGCGCACCGTGCCGGCAAGGCCCTGGCCACCCTGGCTCTTCGGGAGGACCCGGATACTTCCCGGTGGGGGCCCGTCACGGTGGACGCGGACTCACGGATCCTCCAGATCAACGGCGTGCCGCCGCTCGCGCCTCAGGCCAGGCCGCTGCCCATCCCCTGCATGTTCGCAGGGATTCACGTGCTGGAACCGGAGATCCTCGACGCCATCCCGCCAGGCCCCGGCTCGATCATCGACGTCTATCACCGGCTGCTCGGGAAAGGTCTGGTGCTGCGGGGCTATCGGATGAACGGCTACTGGTCGGACATCGGAACGCGGGAGCGGTACGAGCAGGCCGAACGGGACGCCGCGGAAGGACGCTTGGCTAGCTCTTGACCTTGGCCGCCAGGAGATTCTTGCGGGTGTTCAGGGCCGTGCGCTGGGCTTCGGTCGGAGCGTCGGGTCCTTTTTTCTTCTCGCCATAGTCCCGCAGACAGCGCTCGATCATTTCGAACGCCTCGGACGCTTTCCCGGACTTCTCCAGCAGCTCGCTGAGCCGCAGGTAGGCGGGCACCATGAGAGCGAGATCGCGATCTTCCTCGGCGTGATCCAGCACGTAGCGATAATGCTCCATGGCCGCCGCCTCATTGCCTTCTGCGCGTATGGCCTGCAGCATGCGGAGTGATAACCGATCCGCGATGGCGCCAGCGTGCGCGTGCTGGCTTCCTTCGAGCAAGCCCCGAAGCTCCTCGTCGGTCAAGCGCATTCTGCCGTTGTGCGCCTTCAGCTGCTCTAGCACACGCTGGGCCTCCGGCCAGCCACCGTAGAATCCCATCATCACACAGCGGCAACCGTTAGGGTTTATGCATGGCCTCTCCTGCGGCGTGAAGTTCTTGGAGGTCACCACGGCAGGTGAGAAGACCATGCCGGTCGTCTCGCGGCACGCCATGCAGGCCAGCACGTCGTTGGGCGTGGCGTGAAGGAACAGCCGGACGCCGGACCGCTCCCAGAAATCCCGGGCCAGGATCCGGCCGGCTTTGACCTGCAAGTCGTGGAACTTCCAGATCAGTGTGAGGCAGAGAATCGCGAGGAGATAGGGGAGGATGTCAGGAAACTCGATGGAGGTCATGCGGGCGCAAAGAACCGAAGGCGTAGCGCGTTGCTGACGACGCTGACGGAGGACGCTCCCATCGCGCCCGCCGCGAGGATCGGATTGAGCCAGCCGAGCGCCGCGACCGGGATGAGGACGATATTGTAGATGAACGCCGCAAAGAGATTCTGCTTGATGTTGCGCATGGTGGCACGGCTCAGCGCGATGGCGGTCGCCACGCCGCGCAGGTCGCCGCCCACCAGCGTGATGTCCGCCGCCTCCAGCGCCACGTCGGCGCCCGCGCCGATCGCGATCCCCACGTCGGCCTGGGCCAAGGCCGGCGCGTCGTTGATCCCGTCGCCGACCATGGCGACCTTCTTGCCTTCACCCTGCAGGCGCTTCACCTCGCGCGCCTTCGCCTCCGGCAGCACTTCCGCCAGCACCCGTTCGATGCCGACCTCTTTGGCCACCGCCGCGGCCGTGCGCGGATTGTCCCCGGTTATCATCACCACCTCGAGGCCCAGTCCCTTGAGGGCCGCCACCGCCTCGCGGGCATGCTCCTTCACTTGGTCGGCCACGGCCACGACGCCGACGACGCTCGCGCCGACCGCCACGAACATCGGCGTCAGGCCGGCTTCCGCCAGCCGCGCGACCTCCGCCTCCAGGCCGGCGACCGGGAGGCCGTCCGCTTCCATCAGCCGGAGGTTGCCGACACGCATCGGCTCTCCTTGCACCGTCGCCCGGATGCCATGGCCAGGCACGGCGGCGAAGTCCTTCGGGGTCTCCAGCGAGACATTCGCGTCCCTGGCCATCTTCACGATCGCCTCGCCGATCGGATGCTCCGACCCCTGCTCGGCCGAGGCGGCGATCTGGAGAAGCTTTTCACGCGACCAGCCCTCTTTGCGAACGACGATCTCCTTGACCGTCAGCTCGCCCTTCGTGAGGGTTCCGGTCTTGTCCAGCACGACCGTCGTCAGCGTCCGCGCCTGCTCCAAGGCCACGCCGCTCCGGATCAGGATGCCGTGCTCCGCGCCCCGACCGATCCCCACCATTATAGAAGTGGGGGTCGCCAGTCCCATGGCACAGGGGCAGGCAATGATCAGCACCGCGACGAAGTTCAGCAGCGCGGGGGTAAAGACCGGCGCCGGGCCGAATGCGAACCAGAGCCCGAACGTCAACAGGGCGATCGCGATGACGATCGGCACGAAGACCGAAGCGACCTGATCCACCAGCCGCGCGATGGGCGGCTTGGAGCCTTGCGCTTCTTCCACCAGCCGCACGATGCGGGCCAGCGCGGTGTCGGCGCCAACCTGTGTGGCCTTGAAGCGGAAGCTGCCGGTCTTGTTCAGCGTCGCGCCGATGACCTGATCGCCGGGTCCCTTGTCCACCGGCATGGACTCGCCGGTCAACATGGATTCATCCAGCGAGGACGTGCCTTCGAGGATGACGCCGTCCACTGGGACCTTCTCGCCCGGACGGACGATCACCACATCGCCGACGCGCACCGCTTCAATCGAAATATCCAACTCGCGTCCGTCGCGAATCACGCGGGCCTGTTTCGCTTGGAGGCCGATCAGCCGGGTCAGGGCTTCGGACGTCCGCCCCTTGGCGCGGGCCTCGAGGAGACGCCCAAGCAGGATGAGCGTGATGATGGCCGCGGACGAATCGAAATAGACCTGGGGCGTGGCCCCTGCGGCGGCGAAGATTCCCGGCGCGAGGGTCGCCGCCACGCTGTAGCCATAGGCCGCGGTTGTGCCGACCGCGATGAGGGTGTTCATGTCCGTGGTCCCGTGCCGGGCTACGGCCCACGCGCCTTTATAGAACTGCCACCCGGCCCAGAACTGAATCGGCGTCGTCAGCAGGAGCTGGAGCCAGAAGGAGACCGGTTGCGAGATCGGCAGGCGGAGATGCTCCGACATACCCAGGATCATCACCGGAACGGTCAGCGCGGCAGCAAACCAGAACCGCGCTCGGAGCGACCGATAGGCGGCTTGCTTGCGTCCTTCCTTCGACGCAGGCGTCTCCGTTTCGCGCGCGGCCGGCATGACCGGTGTATAGCCAAGGCTGCGAATGGCCTCTCCGATCGTAGTGGGATCCGCGACGCCAGGCTGGTATTCGACCGTGGCTTTTTCGGTCGCCAGGTTCACCGACGCACGGACAACGCCGGGAACTTCGCTTAGGCCCTTCTCGATCTTGGCGAGCCTGTAGTCCACGAACTCGCGGGTGTCCGTGGCCTGCTGCTTGCTGGCCCCGATGGCGGCGATCCCGCTGGCTATGAGGGCGAGAATCGTGATGATGTTCCCGAGCGTGACCCTCATCTCGAACTGCGGTCTGCGGCTGTTC
>CAZMPH010000028.1:10560-18877 GCA_964568195.1 uncultured Nitrospirales bacterium
GGCCCTTCTCGATCTTGGCGACGCAGGACGCGCAGGACATGCCTTCGATCGGAATCGTGAGGGACGTGGGCTTGGCTTGGGAAGCGGCCTTGGCGGAAGCCGGTGTGGGCTTCGTCCGTGGGGGCATCATCGTCACCATCTGCGGGGGCGACGCCATGCCCTTCGGACCGCCCTTGAGGACCGCGGCCGGATCCTTCTCGAAGGTCCGCTTACAGCCCGGCGCGCAGAAATAGTACGTGGTGCCGTTGTGGACCGCCGTCGCCGGGGCCTTCTGTTCGTCCACGGTCATCCCGCAGACCGGATCAATCGCCATACGTGAATTCCTAATTGCTCCGACCGACCTGTTCCAGCGTGAGGCCCTCTATCTTTTGATAATCTCGCAGGTTAAGCGTGGCAACCGAAAAACCCACGGACAGTGCGGTGGCGGCGATCATTAAGTCATGGGCGCCGACCTGTGTCCCCCGCTTCTGAAGAGTGGCCCACAGGTCTGCGTACACTCTGGCAGCGGCAAGATCAAATGGATAGAGGGCGTACTGCTCGAGGACTTTTTCGACGAAGGCCGCCCGTTTCATTCGCCGTTTCGGAGCCTCGGCGCGATGGACGCCATGGAGGAGTTCTGCGGCCGTAACAACGCTGATTCCGAACGGCTCCTGTTCCCGGCCCTGAATCAGCTTGTCGGGGTCCGCTAGTCCCCGTTCCAACGCAATGAGAACGCTGGTATCAAACATCACGCCCATGCGCGGCCCTTAGGCAAGGCAGGTTGCTTCCTCGCCGCTTCTTTGAGGTCCTTCTCGAAGGCTGCGGCCTCTTCTCCCAGCCTGGGGATCTTCTTCAATAGGCCCTTCAGTTCGCCGAGCGTTCTCTCATGCGAGGGCAATCCGGCAGGTCCCAGGACAGCGACAGGCTTTCCTCCTCGGATAATCGTGTATTGACCGCCCTTAAATTTAATGGTGTTCAACAGATCAGAAAACTTCCGAACAGCCTCGGTTGCCGTGACGCTTTTCCCCATACCGGCGCCTCCACACAAATTATGATAATCATATTATCCGATTCGGCGGCTTTTGTCCAATACGGCGGCATCACGCCTAGCGGCATCACGCCTAATGGACCGCCGTCGCCGGGGCCGTCTGTTCGTCCACGGTCATCCCGCAGACCGGATCAATCGCCATGAGGTAAGACTATAAGGCGGGGGAGGGGAGATTCAAGGGAGGGCTAGCCTAAAGAATACACCAGATGTTAATTGGCCAGTCGTAAGCTTGAGTGCGGTGGCGTGAAACAGAACCCAGAAAATATGGCATGGCGAGAGCCAAACCATATGGGCTTAATTTTCAAATGACAAGTATCAATTATGATTTCCCCTGAAAGATGTAATTCTTCTTAGCTGCCTCACCAACTAAAGCCGTAATTTTGTCAGGGCTCACAGGTTTAACTAGATAATCAACCACACCTTGCTTCTGCAAGGCAGCACTTTCCTGAACGTTTGGCTGTTCTGTCATCACAACCAGGGGCACAGTCGGAAACTTTGTTCTTAAATTTTCGATAGCTTCTATGCCCGTCATTTTCGGCATGGAAATGTCCAAGATTATAAGGTCCACATTCTGTTGCCCTTTACCTAACAATACCGATTCAATGGCCTTTTGTGCATTTTCTGCTTCGACAACATCGCAGCCCGCATTTTTCAGGGCTGACTTAACCATCTCTCTCATGTCTTGCTCATTTTCGATAACTAGAACTCTATTCCGAATTGGTGTGGGCTGAAAGGTAGCAGTCTCTGTTGCAACAACAATTTTTTCGCCGACGCCTGCGAAGAACTCAAAGAATGGCCTCTTTTTATCTGACATGGCTACCTCCGCCAATCAAAATAAATCGCGATTCCTAGTACTAAAAATACAATTGAAAACCCAGATACATAATAGACCAACGCTCCGTTTGCTTTCATTAAATAATCAAAAATCACATAGTCTCCCATCCCACCCCCTAGCGCAAGGGCACTCAGCCGCCAAAGCGCACTGATAGTTCTTTCACGCGGTTCCTGTTCGTGTCTACGTAAGATGACAGCAAATATGGCAGCAGCGATTAATCCTACAACGGCTCCTAATGCAAATGATGAAAATTCAACCACGAATATATTCCGTCTCTACTGCTTGCTCTGTGGGAACTCTTAAAGCATGACGATATATCCTGACTGACTAAATGTCCAACAGGTACTAAGAAACCATTGAGAAAATGGTTCCAGGCAGTCCATTGCAAACAAGCGCTACCACCGCACTCAGGATAACCTTACAAAGGTCACCGGTGCTCTTCATTTTTTCCTCCTGCGTAAAGGGGACGAGCTATTCTCTGCAAGATATTGTGAATTCCAGCCTCATGGCGCAGCCGCATGATACTAGGAAAGTGGACCGCCCCATTTTTCTCTTGACGTAACAGTTACTTGTGGGGGCCTCCCGCAGTCCCCTGATTTTGCTGAGCGCTTCGAATCTGTTCGAGCAATTTCCGCAACGCTTCCTTTTCTTCTAACAGACCCCTTTGCGCTTCGACGATGCCTTTCTGAGCATTTAGAAGATCTTTTTCTTGGCTTGTTAAATCAATCTTGAGCTTAAATATTTCGCCTGGAATCGCTAGAATCTGTTGCGCCACTCTGATTGGAATATTGATGGCTCCTATTGCTGAACTGGGCTTGTTGATCGTGACCTCCGTTAACATTCCATTTGTAAATTTCAGCCCGTTTATTACCTTTACGAATGGTTCCCTCGTAAGATCGGCAACCAGAATTGGGGACTTGTTAGGCAGAAGCACCTCATTTATGACAATCATTGATTCATCCTTGTCATTTATGGTCTTCGTTTTAAAAATTAATGGGTACGGCATTGCAGGACGATAGAAAATGCCATTCCTTTCCCTCGGAATGGCAGGAGTTTCATATTGTGGTGGCTTCCCGATTTCAATGTCACATTTGACATCATTCAACAATTGATTGACTGCAGTAACCTCTGTCTCATTTGTAGGATCGATGAGAAAAGTAAAATAAAAAGGCGCCTTTTTCTCTTTTTTGAGTGGAGCCAATTCCATATGAACAGCAAACGCCGCCTTCGCAACCTCTTTCGCCAACTCTGCAAGTTTAACGATAAATTCTCCGCTTTGATCCGTAGTTTTAAGATTAACTGCGGCTAAGAACCCGTTTGGAGTGAGAGTCACAGTTAGATCATCATCAGAAAATGGGGCCTTCACATGGTTTAGTCTGAAAAGCATTTCTGGATCCGGTTGTATGACAACCTCGTCCAGTTGGATAGTGCACTGATCGTCAGCAGGCTTGGGCTTGTTCTCACCCGATTTCGCAATTTCACCGGTTGATTCTTTGCTGGGAGGAGCATCCTTCGCCCCCTCCTTTTTCTCCTTGTTTTTCTGACCTTCACTTTTTTTCTCCGGCTCCTTCTTTTTCTCCGGCTCCTTCTTCTCCTCCGGTTCCTTCTTCTCTTTCGGTTCCTCTACATAAATCGTCGGATTTCCCCTTTTTGCGATGATCTTGACCTTGGCCTTGGGAAGAAAGTAATAGCCAGCATCAGCAGGCAGGACAGGGACAGATACTTTTTTATCAGAACCATCGATAGGGGCTTCTAGTCCAGTCTGAGCACCCGGCTGTTCCACTCGACCCGAATAGTGTTGTGATTTAATAATTCCATTACATCCAGAGAATCCAACACTGAGTATCAGCGCAATGGTGAGTGGGAATTTAGTATTCATAGTTCCTCCGATGGAATACTGTCCTGGGACCTTGCGTTCAGTCAACTTGGACTATCACTTGCTCTTACGCTTCTTTTTCTGGGGTCTCGGCTCGGCCTGTGTGATTGCCTCTGGTTTGGTAAACTGCGCCCCTTGACCCGATAAAAAATGGCCAAGAAATTGAATTGATAGAATCTTAGGCATGGGTATCGTTGTCTGTTGATTGTTACTCAAAAGAACGGTGCAGTCTGGATCCTGTATTTGCCCCTTCAAGCTATCCATCGTGCGTGTCGTGAGCTCATCAGGCGTGCCTCGTTGCATGACGATATGGACGATGTTGTAGGTCTTCACGGTCACGTTTCCAAAGCCCGTCTTAATAGTAAAGTCTTTGTTCCGCACATCACTATTTAAGAACGTCCCATCTCGCAAAACGATATAGTCACTAGGCATATCTTTCCTTTCTCATTTCCTAATTTATGTCCGTCATTCGGTTACGTGCTCAAGGTTGCGTTTAGACATGTGCGAGAAACCCCGTATCCTTTGCCGGTCGAGATGCCAGGACCGTGCATAGGAAAAGTCATGTCCGCCGCCGGCTCTTTCGCTGTCCGGCAGCTTTCTTCTTCACGCGCGGCGCCGCTTTGGTCTCTCTCAACTCAGCATCCACGACTTGTTCCAATTCGGCAAAAGCGAGGGCCTTTTTGCGCGTCTTCAGTTTCCTGGCAATGCCCGCGTACTTGGCGACCAATTCCTTTTCCTGCCGAGTCCTTTCGCCAGGGCCCCTGAACAGCATGGCCCGCCTGCTGAAGGGCAACCAGTTCTTTATGCGGTTCCCCCAGTCGCCAAGCCGCACACCGACATAAAGAAGCTGGGCCTGCTCTTCCGAGCATCCACCGGCCAGACACGCGTAATAAAACATCCGGTCCGCGTCTTTCCTCACAACGCTCGAATCGCGGCAGGCAACGTCGTGCACGACCGAGGCGTCACGGTAATCATCGGTATAGGGCGATCCGACGATGGACCACAGCGGCCGGGGAATGCTCGCCCCGTTCACAACACTGCCCATCGGAGCCGGCCATTTCCGCCCGTTTGGATCTGTGTACCAGAAATCCTCCAGCAGCTTCATGTCCCGATCAGGACTATTCGGATCGTTCAGCCATTCGGTCTTCGGATTTCCGGAGAACTGCCCGTAGTTCTTGCTCATACCGTCCTCACCCTGGCCCTCTCCCTCGGTGGGGAGAGAAAATCCTGGTTTACCGGACTTTGATCAATCGGCTTGCCCGTTTGTTCTCCGGCGTCAGTGTGAGTTTGTACCGGGTTGATCGGCGAGTTCCTTGAGCCCTGTTTTTGATTTGCATCCGTTTCTTGGCAACTTTATCGTCCTCGAGCGTATAGGTATCATGGTCCTTTTTCTCCGGATCATAGAACCCGACATAGCCCCCTGGATTGACGGAGAAGGACCGGAGGGTTTTCCCATTGTGGGGCCGAGCCAGAAAATCATTTCGCCCTCCCAGTTCTTCCTCGCCCGTAAAATAGAGGGGCAGCACGAAATTCGACACCTCCACGCCGTCAATGAGGTAGGTCTCCGCCTGCACGGCATCGCACATCTCGAACCAATGGAAGACGGTTTTCTTGGGATTCCCTGGGTGAGGCCCGGCGACCAGGAGATTCGCCTGCGAATCTCCTACTAACTCCAACGCCTCATGGGACAGGGTCACAGTCCAGGATTCCCCAAGTGCCTTCGAAATATCCGTAAACACAAAGCCGAAGGGAATGCCCTTGTTGTTTTTGTCATGGTATCCGAGGGCATCCTCTACGTCGGCCTGGTTCCAGAGATAAATGATGGCATCCCCGCGTAAGTCTGCAGCGGATTGCGCCGAAGGCTTTTTGCCGCTTCGCCCCTCCAACCGGAGCTTCGCCCCGAAGGACCAATAGGGTTCGAAGTCTTCTTTGATTTGGCGGTTGATGGCCCGAATCGTCTCTTGGACCGCCTCATCGCTGATCGTGCCGTTGGTGTGGTTGATGATTGATATCACCATCGCGAGTTCCTCCACAGACAAGAAAAAAGGGCGCCGGTTGTGTTTACTTTTTCCTTCTCGACTTCGACGCTTTGGTTGTCTTCGACGTAGGTCGGCACCATGCCGCCTTGGGTGGACAGGATGATCACGGCGTTCACGTTCAACTCTTTTAGAAGATTTAGTCCTCTTGGTGTTTAACTTTGTTAACTGGAAGGTCTTTCCGTGGGCAAAGCCGGCACAGTCGTAGCTCCAGACGAAACAGTCACCTGCAATATTTGGTACATAGACCGCATATTGAGCGGTACTGCTACGTTTGGATCCAGAAAATCTTTTACTAAAGCAGGTCTGGGACCTTCAAAGACATGCGGACTAAATAGAGTAGAACCACGAGCTATCCCCGTTTCTTCAAAGCTGTGTACGGTTCTAAGAACACACGGCACTTGGGTGAATCCCATCTTGTATAAAGAACATACTTTGTGCACCCCATTTGTCAAAAACAATCGACCATTAAGGACAGCGACCTGAATGTAATTCGGGCGGCTAGCAGCCTTGATAGAAATTTCAAACTCGCCTCCTTCGAGTTCCTTAACAGTGGGAATCTGATCAGCAGAGAGATTACGCCTTGGACTCGTAAATAGAACTTGATTGCCGATTATAATTGGTTCAGTAATTCTGCCCTCTGACATCGCAAAATTAAGTTGGTCTCCGAGGCTCATTGTTTTGCTCAACTGGGAGATGAGCTCCTCAACATAATCCAGGTCACTATACCACTGCGGTGCTAAGAGTGAATCGACTGGGACCAGCTGAAACGAATAATCAGCGATGGCTTCATAGTATTTTTTATAGGTTGGACGTGTTTTAATTTCATCAATAAGGGAGCTAAGAGAGCCAGGGAGAGGCTCAGCTGGTATCGTGACAAGCGGCTGAAGAGTGCCAATTTTCGCGTTGTACTGTCGCCATAATTCAAGTGGATCAGCTCCATCTCTAGTCTCAAATGGTTGTTGTTTAAAAATGGCGTCAACCTCTGCCTTATGTAAGAAGCCAAGAAGTGCTGCCACACGTCTAACTGGCTTGACAACGCTCGTCTGATTTGGAGCTCTGGCCTTTTTCGATCTCACAACTGGAAACACCTCCATGATTCTATTTGAAGTAGTCGCAAGTCCAAAAAGAACTGATTTGGGCTACTCGTTTTCGCCTCAAGTCTGGCTATCACGAGTGACCTCCTTGGAAGCCGCACGTCGTGCTTCTAGTAACCTCAGATCCTTTTCTTTGGGAATCTGGACGTGAAAAAATTCGACCTGAGGAGTTGGGGGAAGTCTACCGTCTGCTTGTTCCTTTTGACACTTCTTGAACATATCAGGCTCGGTGAGAATAACAATTCTTCGCTCAGTTTTCTCGACGTGTAACAAGTAGAGGATGTCAGCCCGGATCTTTTGGAGTTTGCCTGTCGCATTTTGCCTGTGCTAGTCTTAGACGTACTTGTCGAAATTGTTGCCACGATCTTCTTATCCTGACTCTGCCCGTCAACTTCAAAGACCCCTCCCCAGGTAAGCTGTACTCTTTCCCGATAAAAAGGCTGCCCAAACTGTTGAGGCAACCAATGACATCGTATCCAGTCCTCTATTTCAACTTGGACCCGAGTGTCTGCCACGTGCAGTCTCTCCCTTTATTTGCTCCTAATGCTGCTCAATCATTTCCTTTTGGATTCCGCTCTCGGTCGTACTTAACTCCAGGGAACATCGATGCCGGAGCCTTGTGTTCTCTACTTGGGTTTTTGGATTAGACTTTGCTACTCCCTTTTGTTGGTTCAGTACCGCGGGCTATTGCAAAAATAAAGGCACAACCAAGGCCCTAATTTCTTAGGGGGGCCCCGATTGCGACTTCAACTTACAGGCCGTTGATCTTGCCCGCTAAGTTTTACTATGTGGCCGCCCGCACGAGTAAATCAGAATCGAAAAATTGTCAAGACTTTTCAAGACCATGAATTAATCGTGGAACAGGACGTGCTCCCGCGCTGCCTTATGCACGGCGGTTGTGAGCTTCTCCGCCTCGACCGGCTTGACCAGGTAATCCGCGATCCCCTGCTTGAACAGCGACGCGGCGTTCGGGATGTCCGGCTTCCCGGTCAGTACGATGACGGGAACGGACGGGAACTGCTCACGGAAGTAGGCGATGGCCTCCGTCCCGTTGACCTTGGGCATGTACAGATCACAGACGATCGTGTCCACCAGCAAGGCATTGCCGTCGGCCTTGATGGCGGCGATCCCCTTCTCCCCGTCTTCCGCCTCGACCACGTCGTAGCCGGCCCTGGCCAGGATCAAACGGACCGATTTCCTCACATCGGCTTCGTCGTCAACTACCAGCACTCTTCCCATGCTCATTTCTCCGCCTCCCGTCTTAAGTCCTTGTAGGAAATACCTCGATCGCCACGCGCCGCATTCTGTTCCACGGCTCTCTTGACCACCGACAAGAGTTCCTGCTGCAAGACCGGCTTGACGAGAAAATCCATCACGCCCTGCCGCATCAAAGACACCGCCAGCTCGACGTCCGGGTACGCAGTTAACACCACGACCGGGATCGCC
>CAZMPH010000028.1:18887-20187 GCA_964568195.1 uncultured Nitrospirales bacterium
GATCAGTTCGGCCCCGTTGATCTGGGGCATGCGAAGATCGCTGAGAATGGCGTCCACAGGAAGCACGTCCGTCATCCCCCGCAGGATTCTGATCGCCTGTTCGTCATTCTCAGCCTCCACCACTTCGTAGCCGGCATTGGCCAGGGTCGTTCGGATGGATTTCCGCACGACCGCGACGTCATCGACCACCAGCACACGCCCCAGTGTCCCGCTTTCCGTAACAGGGTCCTGCCACTCCATCATGAGCCTCCTCTCTGCGGCTTTCCGCAGGAAATTGAACGGTAAACGTGGACCCTTTCCCTTCCTCGCTCTCAATGCCGATCGTGCCGCCGTACTTGTTCACGATCTGGTACACGATGCTCAATCCCAAGCCTGTTCCCTTCCCCGGGTCTTTCGTCGTGAAGAACGGATCGAAAATTTTGTGCATCAGCGCCTTCGGGATTCCGCAGCCGGTGTCGGAGATCCGGACGATCGTCGTTCCGCCCTGGGATCGCGTGTCCAGCTCGAGACGCCCCCTGCCCTCCATCGCCTGCACGGCGTTGCTCAGCAGGTTGACGAAGACCTGGTCTATTTCCACGCGACGCGCCCGCAGGCGCGGAATCGGCTGGAACTGCGTGACGACCTCCACTTGCCCGAAATGGGGGCACCGCCGGACCATCTTGACCGCCTCGGTCAACAGCTCGCAGAGGTCGACGTCGGTTTCGTCCTCGTGCGAGTTGGAGCGCGCGTAGCACGCGAAGTCGCGGACGACCGCGGCAACGTGCTTGGAGTACGCGATGATGTCCTGCGTATACTCCCGGATGGTGGCGGGGTCCTCCTCCTCCAGGACGAGCTCGGCTATGCCGAGGATCCCCTGAATGGGATTGTTGATCTCATGCGCCATGCCGGAGACCAGCGTGCCGAGCCTGGCTTTCGCGCAACGCCTCTTCCGTCCCATTCCCATTGCGCCCGGCGCGGCGCCTGGCTTCCTCCTGTCTCGTCACTTGCCCGTTCATCTTCAAGCCTCCGTGAACTGACCTCATGCCGCTGTATCGCAACGGCCATGCCATCGGGATACTGAACACCCGAGCAAAGGCCCGAGACTAAAGCTGTTGAATTACCGAGGGAATGCACAGGGGCAGAATGATGCGGTCAGGAGGAGGCGCTATCGCGCCCGGAGACTGGTATCAAAGCGGATACGCGCGTTTATCCGAAACAATACAGTCGCTCAAGGGCGCTCCTGGGGAGAGGGCTCGATCGGCACGGTGAAGAAGAACCGGCTGCCCTGACCGGGGACGCTTTCGGCCCAGATTCGCCCGCC
>CAZMPH010000029.1:0-7101 GCA_964568195.1 uncultured Nitrospirales bacterium
TCGGAAGTGGAGCCAGTCCCTTACAGGCCCCGGTCGGAAGGGGGCCAGTCCCCCCCCCGTTATCTTCGTGAATGATTAAACCTTTTCTTCGATCGCGGTGTCCCATCGTTGACGGGCGGAGTTGTCGGTTGACGAGAGTTAACTTATCTGTTAACATGATTTTTGATGAACGCTGAGAGGTGGTTTCAAGACGAACTCGAGACAGTTCGCAAGACGTTCGAGTATCGCCTTGAGAAAATCCTGGTTCAGCTGGGAGAGGACATCTGCCGGCTCATGCGGGATCAGCAGATCAGCCGCGCCGAAGTGGCAGAACGGCTTGGCGTCTCGCGCGCGTACGTGACCAAGGTGCTGAACGGGAATCCGAATCTCACGATCAAGACACTGCTGAAGCTGTCGGATGCGCTGGGGCGCGAGTTGGCGATCCGCTTCGCTCCCAAACCGGATCGGAAGCTACTTTCTTCGGCGCCTCACCCTCGTCGCGCTTTTTCACAGGCAGACCCCTCCCGCTGATCGCTTCCGCCGCCGCCAATAAATCAGAAATCCGGGCGCAGCACGCGGCGCCCCTACATCGGATCGAAAACGGGGACAGGCCCCGGTCGGAAGGGGGCCAGTACTCTCGCCGTTAGACGAATCCCTGCCTTCGGGTGTCTCAACAAAAAAGGGCAGTTCTCTGGGACACCGGCTTTCGAGCGATTGTCGTGAGATTCAAGCTTTCGCACCATGCACAGCGCCAGTTGGAGAGACGGGGAATTTTCCCGGCTCGGCTGGAGTCTGTCTTGAACACGCCCCAGCAAGTGATTCCGGAACAGGGCGGCAGGCACATCTACCAGTCACAAGTGGATCGAGGGGATGGCAAGATGGTCCTGTTGCGTGCTATCGTGACGGACGACGTGGATCCGGCCGTCGTGGTTACCGTGTATCAGACCAAGCAAATCCGGAAATATTGGAGGCAGCCTTGAAAGTTACCTATGACCCGGAAGTGGATGTTCTGTACATCCTGTTGCGCGACGCGCCGGTCGAGGAGAGCGACGAGGACAAGCCCGGCGTAATCCTGGACTACGACAAGGCGGGGCACGTCGTCGGGATCGAGATCCTGGATGCCTCCAAGCGGATCGAGAATCCGCGCTCGGTCGAATACGCCATCGAGAAAGAGAAGGTGGGTCCGGCGAAAAGAAAGGCCGGCCGCCTTTCCCGCTGATCTCTTCCGCCGCCGCCAACTCTAGAGCAGAAACGTAGCCGGTCCGGTTGCTAAGACAGGGACAGGCACCACTCGGAAGTGGAGCCAGTCCCTTACAGGCCCCGGTCGGAAGGGGGCTGTGGTTTGGCGATCGGGATTGAGAGAGAGGTAAAGGGGTCAGGCACCGTTTCCAACGCAATATTATTTCTTCATCTTCTCCGCGAAGTGTTTGTGGAACTTGGCGACTTTGGGATTGACCATGGCCACGCAGTCGCCCTGCGTTGGGTTCCCCCGATTTCATGGACACCGCGTTAAGCGTGCGTCGCCATCGCCTCGAACTCGGCGGGGGAGCGGCCCACGCATAATAGCCCGACGGCGAGACGGCCAGAGTTCGGCACATCAACAGCACGGGAAAGCAGCCGGTATGGGCACGCATCGCCCGGCCAATCACGAGCTATTCGCCGCCGAGGACGCCGATGCGGCGGTACTTCTTGGTACGCCGCCGCAGGAGTTCCTCGATCGGGAGTTCGAGCAGCGCGCTGAGGTGGAGCTCGAGCGCCTTCTTCACGGCGTCGCACATCGCCATGGGATCCCGGTGGGCCCCGCCGGGCGGCTCGGAAATGATCTCGTCTACCACGCCAAGACGCAGCAGGTCCTCAGCCGTCATCTTGAGCGCCTCCGCCGCGTCGGGCGCCTTCTTCGGATCGTTCCACAGAATTACCGCACAGCCTTCTGGCGAGATGACCGAGTAGACCGCGTGCTGCAGCATCAGCAGCCGATCGGCCACCCCGATCGCCAGGGCCCCGCCGCTGCCGCCCTCGCCGATGACGACGGAGACGATCGGAACCCTGAGGGACGCCATGGTGAAGAGATTCCGGGCAATGGCTTCGGACTGGCCGCGCTCCTCGGCGCCGATGCCGGGATAGGCGCCGGGTGTGTCGATGAGCGTGATCACCGGCTTGTTGAATTTCTCGGCCAGGCGCATCAGGCGCAACGCTTTCCGGTAGCCCTCCGGATTGGGCATGCCGAAGTTCCGCTGCATCCGCTCTTTCAGCGTCTTTCCCTTTTGCGGCCCGATCACGACGACAGCCCGGCCGTTCAGGCGGGCGAACCCGGCGACGATGGCGTGATCGTCGCCGTACAGTCGGTCGCCGTGCAGTTCCACGAAGCTGTCGCAGATCCGCCCGATGTAGTCGAGGATGGAAGGCCGCTGTGGGTGGCGGGCGACCTGGGTGCGCTGCCAGGGCGTCAGGCCCGCGTAGATTTCGGCCTGGAGCTGGTGGAGCCGGGCGCGGAGCTTGCGCAGATCGTCCTGAGCGCTCGCCCGGCCCTGCGCCGCGGCCGTCAGCTTCTCGATCTTCTCCTCGATCTCGGCGATCGGTTTTTCGAAATCCAGGTATTCCCGCATGAGTGCCTTATTGTAACGACACCGCGCCCTTGCCGATCAACTCTTCGATGTCGCCCACCAGCCGATCGTTCGGCATGACGCGCAGGTCGGGGCCCACCGCGATCATGGATTCGAAATGGTCCGGGATCGTGACCGCGAGATACACCGGGCACGGGCCCGGGTGGCGGCGCAGGACGTCCCGGAGTTGATGCAGCGACTGGGACGACGCGGCGCTGGAAGAGACCTGGATCGAAACCCGCGTGTAGGCCGACGTCTGCAGGTCGGCGAGCCCCGCGATCTTCGTCGCCTTGATCCGCGTGGCCTTCTCGCCGCGGTCGAGCGTGCCCGTGACCTGAACGGCTGTGTCCGGCGTGATGAGGGCGGCGGCCGTTTTGTACAGGTCGGGGAAGACGATCACCTCCACCATTCCGTTCAGGTCTTCGAGCGTGAGGTAGGCCATGCGGTCGCCCTTCTTGGTCAGCGTCTGCTTGACGTTCCCGACGAGCCCGCAGAGCCTGACCTCCTTGGACTCCGTGACCTCGCTGAGCCGCTCGGTACTGGTGGTGGAAAAGCGCGTCACGGCGTCGGCATAGCGGGCAAGGGGGTGGCTGGTGATGTAGAAGCCGATCAGCTCCTTCTCGCACTTCAGCAGCTGGTCCTCATCCCACTCCGGCAGATCGGGCAGGCTCTCGTCGAACGGCAGGGTGCCGCGACGCGACGCCGGGCCGTCCGAAGATTCGAAGGCGGCGAAGATGCTGGTCTGGCCTTTGGATTCCGCCTGCTGCGCGGCCAGGGCCTGGTCCACGGTGCGGTCGAGGACGGCGGCCAACTGGGCGCGGCGGGCGCCGGTCGAGTCGAACGCGCCGGCCTTGACGAGACATTCCAACGCCCGCTTGTTGAGCTTGCGGATGTCGATGCGGTGGCAGAAGTCGAAGAACGAGCCGTAGGGGCCGCCGTCCTCCCGCGCCTGGATGATGGTTTCGATCGCCCCCGCGCCGACGTTTTTGATGGCAGCCAACCCGAACCGGATGCCTTCCTGGATGACCGAGAAATCCTTCCCGCTTTCGTTCACGTCCGGCGGCAGGACCTTGATCCCCAGGTCGCGGCACTCGTTGATGTAGCGCACGACTTTGTCGGTGTTGCCCATTTCGCTGGTCAGCAGGGCGGCCATGAATTCGTTCGGGTGGTGGGCCTTGAGGTACGCGGTCTGGTAGGTGACCACGGCATAGGCCGCGGCGTGGGACTTGTTGAACCCGTAGCCGGCGAACTTCTGGATGAGCTCGAACAGTTTCTCGGCTTTCTTGTCGGTAATCTTGTGCTTCTTCGCGCCCTCCAGGAACTGCGCGCGAAGCTTGGCCATCTCCTCCGGCTTTTTCTTTCCCATGGCGCGCCGGAGAATGTCCGCCTGGCCAAGAGAGAAGCCCCCGGCCTTGTTGGCGATCGCCATCACCTGTTCCTGGTACACGATCACCCCGTAGGTCTCCTTGAGGATCTCCTCCAGGGCCGGCACTTCATAGGTCATCGGAATCTTACCCTGCTTGCGCTTGATGAAGTCGGGAATCAGGTCCATGGGGCCGGGCCGGTAGAGGGCAATGCTGGCGATGATGTCCTCGAAGCGGTCGGGGCGCAAACCGGTCAGGAGGTCCCGCATGCCCGCGCTCTCCAGTTGGAAGACGCCCGCGGTCTGTCCGGCGGCGATCAGCGCGAACGTCTTGACGTCGTCGAACGGGATGGACGCGATCGAGAAAGACTTTCCGCCGGCATTGAGGAGGCGTTCGGCGTGGGCGATCATCGTCAGGGTCTTCAGCCCGAGGAAGTCGAACTTGACCAGGCCGACTTTCTCCACGTCCCCCATCGGGAACTGCGTCACGATTTCGTCGGTGTCCTTCGTGCCCTTGTAGAGGGGCACGTGGGCGGTCAGGGGGTCCTGCGAGATCACGACACCGGCGGCGTGGGTCGAGGCGTGGCGCGGGGACTTCTCCAGCGCGCGTGCCGTCTCGAAGACCTCGCGGATCTTGGCGTCGGTGTCCACCAGTTCCTTGAGGCGGGGCTCGGCGTCCAATGCCTCGTCCAGGGTGATGTTGAGCTGGTCGGGGACGAGCTTGGCGATGCGGTCCACTTCCGCGTAGGGCATCTCCATCACGCGGCCGACGTCGCGGATGGCGGCCTTCGCCTTCATCGTGCCGAACGTGATGATCTGGCAGACGTGGTCCTTGCCGTACTTGTCCACCACGTAGTTGATGACCTCCGGGCGGCGGTCCATGCAGAAGTCCATGTCGATGTCGGGGAGGGAAACGCGCTCGGGGTTCAGGAAGCGCTCGAACAGCAGGCCGTAGACGAGCGGGTCCAGGTCGGTGATGCGCAGGGCGTAGGCGACCAGGCTGCCGGCGCTCGAGCCGCGTCCCGGGCCGACGGGGATGCCGCGCGACCGGGCGAAGTTGATGATGTCCCAGACGATCAGGAAGTAGCCCGCGAAGCCCATCGAGGTAATGACGGTCAGCTCGTCCCGGAGGCGCTGGCGATACTGCTCTTCCGGGATGCGGGACGGGCGCTCGCGCAGCCGTTCCCCCAGTCCTTTCTGGGCGAGCTTGTCGAGGTACGTTTCGAGCGTTTCCCCTTTCGGAACCGTGTAATGCGGCAGGTGGGACTTGCCGAACGTGAAATTGAGTTCGCAGAGCTCCGCCACGCGGCTGGTGTTCCAGACCGCCTCGGGCCACTCGTGGAACGCGGCGAGCATCTCCTCCGTGGACTTCACGTAGAGCTGATCGGTGTTGAAGCGCAGCCGGTTCGGCTCGTTCACCGTCTTGCCGGTCTGGAGGCAGAGCAGGATGTCGTGCACCTTGGCGTCGGTCTTCTTCAAATAATGGCAGTCGTTGGTGGCCACCAGCGGGATGCCGAGGCGCTTGTGGATCTCCCGCAGGCCCTTGTTGGCAATCTGCTGCTCGGGCACGCCGTTCTCCTGGACCTCCAGGAAATAGTTGTCCTTACCGAACATGTCGCGGTATTCGGCGGCGACGCGGACGGCATCCTCGAGACGGTCCTTGCCGATGAGGGACGGCACTTCGCCGCTCAGGCAGCCGGAGAGGGCGACCAGGCCCTCATGGTGCTCGGCGAGCAGCTCCTTGTCCACGCGCGGCTTATAGTAGAAGCCTTCGAGGTACGCCTTGCTGGCCAGTTTGAGCAGGTTCTGGTAGCCGGTCCGGTTCGCAGCCAACAGGATCAAGTGGTAATACTCGTTGTGGGCGAACTGGCTTTCCCGGTCGAAGCGGCTCTTCGGGGCGAGGTAGGCTTCGCAGCCGATGATCGGTTTGATGCCGGCGGCGGTGGCCTTCTGGTAGAACTCGATGGCGCCGAAGAGGTTCCCATGGTCGGTGACGGCCACAGCCGGCATGCCGAACTTCTTGGCTTCCTGGACGAGGGCGTCGATCTGGTTGGCCCCGTCGAGGAGACTATATTGGGTGTGAACGTGGAGGTGGACGAACTGGGACGCCACGCGGCTTTCCTTATCTTCCCGGCGTCTCTGGTGAACGCCGGCTCATTCTATCGGCGCCCGATAATGAAGTCAATCTGAGGGAAGGCGCCGAGAGTTACAGCTACAGATTCATCTTGTACAGAAACTGGAGGGTTTTCATCTGTTCGTCGCTGAGGTTGACCAGAAAGAACTGATTGTCCTTGATTTGGAAGAGCCCATATCCAGCCCTCTCCGGCACGGTTGACCTGCCCTGGGGGTTGTGATACTTTTTGCGTCAGGCGGAGCCCTATAGGCTCCTCCATCAACGGGTAGAGGGAGCGAGGAGTATGGCGAAGATAGATGCCTTCTTTCAGTTGATGTTCGATCAAGGCGCGTCGGATTTGCATCTGGTCTCCGGACAGCAGCCGATTCTCCGTCTTCACGGGGATATCGAGAGGGTCAAGTACAAGGTGTTGGAGGACGATGAGCTGAAGGCCATGCTCTATGAGATCGCTCCGGAGAACAAGATCAAACAGTACGAAGAGACCGGCGACGTGGACTTCGGGTACGAGATTTCGGGAGTCGCGCGCTTCCGGTGCAATTTCTTCAACCAGAAGTACGGCTGCGGGGCGGTGTTCCGGCAGATCCCCACCAAGGTGAACACGGCGGACGATCTGGGGCTTCCGCCCATCCTGAAACGGGCCGCCCTGCTGAACAAAGGACTGGTCCTGGTCACCGGCCCGACGGGCCACGGCAAGTCCACGACGCTGGCCGCGATGATCGACCACGCCAACAAGCACCGCAAAGACCACGTCATCACCATCGAGGACCCGATCGAGTTCGTGCACCAGAACAAGAACTGCCTGGTGAACCACCGTGAGTTGGGGACGCACACCAAGTCGTTTGCGGCGGCCCTGCGGGGGGCGTTGCGAGAGGACCCCGACATCATCCTCGTCGGCGAGATGCGGGACCTCGAGACGATCCGACTGGCGATCGAAGCGGCCGAGACGGGGCACTTGGTGTTCAGCACCTTACACACCACCAATGCCGCGAAGACGGTGGACCGGGTCATCGAGGTGTTCCCGG
>CAZMPH010000029.1:7111-10169 GCA_964568195.1 uncultured Nitrospirales bacterium
TCAAGTTGGTCGTGGCGCAGACCCTCCTCAAACGCATTGATAAGAAGGGACGGTGCGTGGCGCTGGAGCTCATGGTGGTCACGCCGGCCGTTGCCAACCTGATCCGCGAGAACAAGACCTTCCAGATTCCCTCGGCCATCCAGGTAGGCAAACAATTCGGGATGCAGACCCTCGACGATGCGATCATGGAGGTGCTCCAGAAGAAGTGGATCAGCGCGGAAGAAGCCTACGCGAATTGCATCGATAAGGCGAAGTTCCGGCCGTTCTTGAAGACCCTGCCGGATGAGTTGGGCGGGTGAGCGCCGGCGTTCGTAATCCCTGACAGGCTGGCGAAGGAGGGCGTCATGAGAAAAGCCCAGATCGATACGGTGATGACCGCGATGCTCGACTCGCACGAGAGCGTGTCGGACCTGAACATCTCGGTGGACCGCCCGCTGCAGGTGGAATCATCGGGCGAGTTGGTGAAGGTCTCCGCCAACCCGCCCATCGCGAACCTGACCCCCTTTCAGACCGAGATCTTCGCGCTCAATCTCATCCACAGCGACCGCCGGCTGATCCAGATGCTCCTGCAGCAGGGATCCTGCGACAGTTCGTACTTCCTGGTCGGGAAAGCCCGGTTCCGCGTCAATATCTTCTCCCAGCGGGGCAACTATTCCATCATCATGCGGAAATTGGAGACGGTGATTCCGACGTTGAAAGGTCTGCATCTGCCGGAAGCCTTCTATAAGATGACCAAGGAGAAGAACGGGCTCATCCTCGTGACCGGCGCCACCGGCGTCGGGAAAACCACCTCGCTGGCCGCCCTGTTGCGGGAGTTCAACGAGACGAAGTCCATCCACGTCGTCACCCTGGAAGACCCGGTCGAGTTCGTGCATTCCAACATCAAGGCGACGTTCAACCAGCGGGAACTGGGCGGCGATTTCGATACGTTCGCCAACGGCCTCCGGGCCGCGCTGCGGCAGGCGCCGAAGATCATCCTCGTCGGCGAGATGCGCGACCGCGAGACGGTCGAACTGGGTCTGAAGGCCTCCGAGACCGGCCACCTGGTGCTGAGCACGCTGCACACGGTGGACGCCGGCCAGACCATCTCTCGCATCGTGGGTATGTTCGATCAGGAAGAGGAGAAGCAGATCCGCCAGCGCCTGTCGGATACCGTCCGCTGGATCATCGGGCAGCGCCTGCTGCCGAAAGTGGGCGGCGGCCGCCTGGCCGTTCATGACATTCTCGGGAATAACATCCGGACCAAGGAAGCCATCTTGCTGGGCGAATCCGAGGGCAAGACCTTCTACGAGATCCAGGAGGCGAGCGTCCCCTTCGGGATGCAGACGTTCGATCAGGCGATCCTGAAGGCTTTTGCGGAGGGCTTGGTGACGGCCGAAACCGCCGAACTGTATGCCACCCGCAAGGCCATCGTCCAGCGCGGCATTGACAAAGTCAAGCAGACCCGCGGCGAGAAGACGACTGATATCGAAGGGCTGGCGATTGACTCCGGGTACGCCAAGACCGTGAAGAAGAAATAGCGCGATGGACATCACCTGCACCTCCTGTTCGACGAAACTGTCGATCCCCGACGCGAAGGTGCCGAAGAACGCCAGCTTCAAGGTCACCTGTCCCAAATGCCAGACGAAGATCCATGCCAGCACCAAGACCGAAGGAGCGGCGGCGTCTCCCGCCAAGGCCGCGCCGCCTTCCCCTGCTCCGCCGTCGCCGTTTTCTGAACCTCAGCCGCCATCGGAGTCCACGACATTCGAGGAGGAGGACTTGGGGGCCATGGCGACGACGGAAGATGACTTCGTCGAGGACCAGAAGCTGGCCATAATCTGCTTCGACCAGCCCCAGCGTCAGGCGGGGGTGAAGGCCGCCATCGAAGCGCTGGGATATACCGTACACGTTCCCACCAATCCGGCCGATGCCATCCAGCGGATTCGACAGAATCGCTATGAAGTGGTGCTCCTCCATGAGGAGTACGGCGGATCGGCGGAGAGCAATCTGGTGCTCCAGACCCTCCAGCCGATGGCGATGCCGCTCCGGCGGCACATGTGCGTGGGGCTCGTCGGGAAGCCTTTCAAGACGCTCGACGACATGATGGCCTTCGCCAAGAGTGTCAGCTTCGTGGTCGCGGAGCGGGAGCTCGGGAAAATCAAGGCGATCACACGCCAGGCCGTGTCGGGAAACGACCAGTTTTACCGCGTCTTCCGCGAGGCGCTGCGCGACGCGGGCCAGCAGTAACCATCCAGCCCAACTAAGGAGGTCAGGTGTGAAGCGGGCGCTGATCAGCGTGTCGGAGAAGACCGGCATCGTCGAGTTTGCGAAGGGGTTAAGCGGGCTGGGATACGAAATTCTTTCCACCGGCGGCACCGCCAAGGCCTTGCGGGACGCTGGCGTGGCGGTGACCGACGTGGCGGCCTATACGGGCTCGCCGGAGATCCTGGACGGGCGGGTCAAGACCCTCCATCCCAAGATTCACGGCGGTCTCCTCGGTCGCCGTGGAGATCCGAAGCATGTCGAGGAGATGACGCGTCAAGGGATCGGCCCCATTGATGTGGTCGCGGTCAACCTGTACCCCTTCGAGGCCACGATCAACAAGCCGGGCTGCACTGTCGACGAGGCGATCGAGAACATCGACATCGGGGGGCCGTCGATGCTGCGGTCGGCCGCCAAGAATCATACGGACGTCACAGTGGTAGTCGACCCGGCCGACTACGTCCCTGTGCTGGAAGCCCTGCGCGGGGGCGAGATTTCCACGGTGATGCGGCGCGAGTTGGCGCGCAAGGTCTTTCAACACACCTCGCGGTATGACGGGATGATCGCCGGCTATCTCGGGCGGCCGAGCGCGACCGGCCCGGCCCGCTTCCCTTCCGTGCTCACCTTGCAATTCGAGAAGGCGCAATCCCTGCGCTACGGTGAGAACCCCCACCAGCAGGGCGCGTTCTACCGCGACTTCGGCGGGAGCGAACCGGGAGTGGCGCGCGCCAAGCAACTGCACGGCAAGGAGATGTCCTTCAACAACTTCCTGGACGCCAACGCGGCGCTGGAACTCATCAAGGAGTTCGGGACG
>CAZMPH010000029.1:10179-20110 GCA_964568195.1 uncultured Nitrospirales bacterium
CAGGCGCGCCAAGACGCGCCCCTTCCCGTGGCGGTCATTGTGAAGCACAACAATCCCTGCGGCGTGGCCGTCGCCGCCTCGCCGCGCGAGGCGTACGTCGGCGCGCGCGAGACCGATCCGCTCTCCGCCTTCGGCGGCGTGATCGCGTTCAATTCGCGCGTGGACCTCGCGACGGCCAAGGAGCTCACGTCGACGTTCGTCGAGGTCGTTGTGGCGCCCGGCTTCGATGGCGACGCCCTGGCCGAACTGAAGCGGAAGAAAGACCTGCGCCTGCTGGCGGTGGGAGACCTCCGTGCGGAGGCCCGCTCGGGGCCGGATCTGCTGGATCTCAAGAAAATCGTCGGCGGGCTGATTCTGCAGGACCGGGACCTCGGCGCCATCGCGGACGTCCGGGCGCTGAAGGTGGCCTCGAAACGGGCCCCGACCGACGAGGAATACCGGGCGTTCGCGTTCGCCTGGAAGGTCTGCAAGCACGTCAAGTCCAACGCCATCGTGTTCGCCCGGCCGGACCGGACCGTCGGGATCGGCGCGGGCCAGATGAGCCGGGTGGATTCGGTGAAACTGGCCACGATCAAGGCGGCCTCGCCGTTGAAGGGCTGCGTCATGGCGTCGGACGCGTTCTTTCCGTTCCGCGACGGGATCGACGCGGCCGCTCAGGCCGGGATCACGGCCGTGATCCAGCCGGGCGGGTCGATCCGCGATGAAGAAATCGTCAAGGCCATCGACGAGCACAACATGGCGATGGTCCTGACGGGCATGCGGCATTTCCGCCATTAGGTCTCTTCTTCCATGAAAGTTCTGGTCGTCGGCGGGGGCGGGCGGGAACATGCGCTCGCCTGGAAGATCGCCCAAAGTCCCCGGGTCACGAAGCTCTATTGCGCGCCCGGGAATCCGGGCATCGCCCGCGTCGCCGAGTGCCTGCCGATCCCTCAGGACAATATCGCCGCCCTGCGTGACGCCGTCAAAGCGCATCGGGTGGACCTGACGGTCGTTGGCCCGGAGGCGCCGCTGGCCGCTGGCATTGTGGATGAGTTTCGCAAGGACAAGCTCCTCGTTTTCGGCCCGCACAAGGCGGCCGCCCGGATCGAAGCGAGCAAAGCGTTCTCCAAGGACCTCATGGTCCGGCTGCGGATTCCCACCGCGGAGGCGCAAACGTTCACGACGCTTGCGCCCGCGCTCGAGTACCTCGACCGCCGCGACGCGCCCATCGTGGTCAAGGCGGATGGCCTGGCCCAAGGCAAGGGTGTGGTGGTGGCCGCCACCCGCGCCGAAGCGGGCGAGGCGGTCCGCGCCATGCTGGAGGGCAAGGCCTTCGGCGAGGCCGGGGCACGCGTGGTGATCGAGGAGTTTCTGGACGGCGAAGAGATGACGGTCATGGCCTTCACGGACGGGAAGACCGTCATCCCGCTGGCGCCGGCCCAGGATCACAAGCGGGTCGGTGACGGGGACACGGGCCCCAACACGGGCGGCATGGGGGCGTACGCGCCTGCGCCGATCGGCACGCGCGAGCTTATTGACCGGGTGCGACGGACGATCCTCGAGCCGGTCGTCGAAGGCCTCTCCCGTGCGGGCAGCCCCTTTCACGGCGTGCTGTACGCGGGGCTGATGATGGTGCGCGGGGAGCCGAAGGTGCTCGAATTCAACGCGCGCATGGGCGATCCTGAGACCCAGGTCGTGCTCCCCCTGCTGAAGACCGATGTGGTCGATGTGCTGGCGGCGGTGGCGGAGCATCGGCTGGACGGCCTGGCGGTGGAATGGCATGATCGCGCGGCCGTGTGCGTGGTGATGGCTGCGCCCGGCTATCCCGGCCCGCCGACGAAAGGCATCCCCATTCACGGTCTGGCGGAGTTGGAGCAGCAGGACGAGCTTGTCGTCTTCCATGCCGGCACGGCGGTCGGCCCCGGGGGGGTCGTAACGGCCGGGGGGCGCGTGCTGGGGGTGACGGGCATAGGCGACACCCTCGAGGCCGCGCGCGATCGGGCGTACGCCGGTGTGCGGCGGATCAGCTTCGACGGCATGCACTACCGATCCGATATCGCGGCGCGTGCCGTGTACCGTCCCTGACGGCGTGGTCCATGGTATAATGCCGTACGCTTATGAAGACGCGCTGTGACCTTTCAGAACCGTCGCTCCGCGAGGCTGCCGACATCGTCCGCGGAGGGGGGATCATCGCCTTTCCGACGGAAACCTTCTACGGCCTGGGGGCCTGTCCGTTCGACGCTCCCGCGGTCCAACGCATTGTCGATCTGAAGAGCCGGTCTCTCCGGGCCGCTCCGATCCTGGTGCTCATCCGTTCCCGCGCCGATCTGGAAACGCTGGTCTTGGAAATCACTCCCGCAGCCGAACGTCTGATGGAGGCCTGCTGGCCGGGCCCGTTGACGCTCGTCTTTCGCGCGGCGGCGGCGGTGCCGTCGGTGCTGACCGCGGGCACGGGGACGATCGGGGTCCGGCTCCCGGCCCATCCGGACGTGCAGCGATTGCTCGAGACGGTCGGCGGGCCGCTGACCGGAACCAGCGCGAATCGTTCCGGTCAGCCGCCGGCGATGACGGCGGGGGAAGTCGAACGAGTCCTCGGGGGCGGCGTGGATGCGATCCTGAACGGCGGCGCGACTCCCGGCGGGCTGCCGAGCACGGTGGTGGACACGACGGTGTCGCCGCCGAGGCTGATCCGAGAAGGGCGCATTTCGACGGCGTCCCTGCGGTCGATCATCGATTCCTTGGCGGCCTGATCATGTTCGGCACATTGCGCGCGCTCAACAATCAGCTCTTCCACAAACTTCGGCTGACCACCAAACTGGTCATCATGCTGCTCGCGCTGCTGGTGCTGTCGCTCACGGCCTCGGTCATTCTGTCGTACCTTTCCCAACAGGCGCTGGTGCGCGAGATGGAGGACAGCCTCAACGAGCTCTCCAACGCCACGGCCGTCAGCGTCGAACAATTATCCGGCGAGCCGGACCCGGCCGCGCTGCAGAAGCTGATGGCCCGTCTGGGGAAGAAAGGCGTGAAAGAGATCAAGCTTCTCGACGTGGAAAAGAAGGAGGTCATCGTCAGCACGTTACCCCAACCGGAGCGGGCCGAACGGAAAATCGCGAGCACGCCCACGCAGGAGGGGAAACGGGAATACAACGTAACGGCGCCGCTGGTGGACGGAAACGAGGTTCTGGGGTACATCCACGTGACGTTCACGCTGGACGACGTGGCACGGACGACCAAGGCGTCGTTGTACAAGCGGGTGGCCGTGACGGTGCTGATCTTTTCGTTCGGCATCCTCGTTTCCCTCTACCTGGCCCGGAAGTACACGCAGCCGCTCCACGATGTGGTGCGATCGGCCAAGCACGTTGCGGCCGGAGATTTGACCAAGACCATCGAAGTGGAGGGCGAGGACGAGATCGCCGAGCTGACCCGCAGCTTCAACGAGATGGTCGAGAAACTCCGCCAGCACCGCGAGCTGGAGGAGCGGCTGCGGGAGGCCGAGCGGCTGTCCGCCGTCGGCAAACTGGCGTCCGGCATTGCGCATGAGATCAGGAACCCGCTGAACTTTATCAACCTCAGCATCGATCATATCCGGAACCGGCTCGGGAGCGGGAAGCCCGACGGGACCGCCGAGGCGCTGGAGCTCATGGCCAATATCAAGGCCGAGATCCATCGCCTGAACACCATGATCGAGAACTTCCTCACGGTCGGCAAACCGCTGACATTGAACAAGAGCGAGGTCGATCTGGGCACGCTCATCCAGGACGTGGTCGGGCTCGCGCACCAGAAGGCGGTCGAGCAGGGCATTGTGATCGAGGTGGGCGGCGAGGCTCCCGTGCCGCGCCTGCAGGCCGACCCGGTGCAGATCAAAACCTGCCTGATGAACGTCGTGCTCAATGCCATCCAGGCGATGCCAGCCGGTGGGTGCCTGCGCATCACCGCCGCCTCCGGTTCCGGGACCATCGACATCACCATTTCGGACACCGGGCCGGGCATCAGCGCGGATGACCTCGACCGCATTTTCAATCCGTACTTCACCACCAAGAAGCTGGGGATCGGTCTCGGGCTGGCGATCACCAAGAAAATCGTGGAGGAGCATCGGGGCCGGATCACCGTCCGCAGCCGGCCGAACGAGGGCACCGATGTCGTCATCAGCTTGCCGGTCGAACACGTCGAGGTGGCCGTATGACCGCCAGACACGTGCTGGTCGTGGACGACGAGAAGTCACAGCGGGACATCATGACGATGATCCTGGAAGGCGAAGGGTACACGGTCGAGGCCGCGTCCAACGTCACGCAGGCGCTCTCCCTCTACCGGAGTCACCACGCGGATGTCGTCCTGACCGATCTCTCGATGCCGGAGCGGGACGGCCTCTCGCTGCTGGAGGAATTGATCAAGCTCGATCCGGAATCGCTCATCATTCTCATCACGGCCTATGGGACGATCGGCTCCGCGGTCCAGGCGATGAAGAAGGGCGCGGCCGATTTCCTGACGAAGCCCGTGGACCGAGAAGAGCTGCTGATCACGATCGCGAAGGCCTTCGAGAAGATCCGCCTCGTCAAGGAGAATCGGCAGCTCAAGCAGCAGCTCTACGAAAAATTCAAAGTAGACAACATCCTCGGCCACCACCCGCTGATGCAGGAGGTCTTCCGCGTGATCAAAAAGGTGGCGGCCAGCCACCGTGCTCATCACGGGCGAGAGCGGGACCGGCAAGGAGCTCGTCGCCCGCGCGCTCCACGCCCACAGCCCGCGGGCGGAGCGCCCGTTCCGGGCGCTGAATTGCGCCGCCGTCCCGGAAACCCTGATCGAGAGCGAGCTGTTCGGCCACGAGAAAGGCGCCTTCACCGGAGCCCAGGCGAAGCAAATCGGGCTGTTCGAGGCGGTGGACGAAGGGACGTTGTTCCTGGATGAGATCGGCGATCTCAGTCTCCCCCTCCAGGCCAAGCTGCTCCGGGTCCTGCAGGAGAAGGAAATCCGCCGGATCGGCGGCCGGGAGGACATCAAGGTGGACGTCCGCGTGGTGGCCGCCACCAACCGCAAGCTGGCCGCGGCCATCAAGCAGGGCACGTTTCGCGAGGATCTGTTCTACCGCCTCAACGTCGTCTCGATTCACCTGCCGTCGTTGCGGGATCGGACCACGGATATTCCGGAACTGGTCGAGCATTTCCTGAAAAAATACGCCGCCGCCTCCGGCAAAGCCGTGAAGGGGGTGAGCCCCGGCGCGCTGCGGGCAGTGCTCGACTACCATTGGCCTGGCAATGTGCGCGAGCTCGAGTCGGTCATCGAGCGCGCGGTCCTGCTGTGCGAGTCCGACCGCATTGACGTCGAAGACTTACCGCCGGAGGCGCGATCGAGGGTGACCTTGATCGACCGGATGGAGTTCGACCTGCCGGCCGAGGGCTTCTCGTTGGAGGAGTTCGAGCGAAAGCTCCTGGAGACGGCGATGGCGCGGAGCAACGGCGTGATCGCCAAGGCGGCGAAGATGTTGGGATTGACCTACAAGACGATGCAGTACCGGCTGGAGAAGTTTCAAATCGTGAGGGGGACGGCCGGCGGCCGGGATGTTCCCCCGGAGATGCCTGAGGAGGAGGGGTCTCGGATATAGGAGGTCGGCGACAATCAACGTGGAGGAGGGACGGATGAACAACAAGGCGAGGCGTGTCGTGGGTATGCTGGCGGTGGTCGGATGCCTGGCGGTGTTGAGCGGGTGCGATTGGTGGCCCCCGGCCTTGCAGCAGCGGATCGGCCAGCAGGAGACGCAAATCCAGAACCTGGGAAAGGAAAAAACGGCGCTTCAGTCCAAAGTGGCTGAACTAAACAAAGCAGCTGACGACTGCAAAGAGCAGTCGGCCCAGGGTGCAAAGGCGCAGGCCGACCTGCAGGCACAGGTGGATCAGCTGACGGCGGCGCTGGGAGCGGCTGAAGCGAAATCGAAGAAGGGCAAGCCGGCCAAGAATAAGAAATAGGAAGCGGGCGGTTCCCGAAGACGTTTAGGTGCTCGGTTTGCTCGAAGGGGCTGGGGTCGTTCCGGTTTCCGTGGAGCTCGCTACAGATGCGGTGGGGGATGGGACGGGGGCAGAGGCCGGTTTCTCCGCGCCGTCCTTTTTTGATTCGGAAGGCTTGTCGGCTTTCTCACTCTCGGCCGGGGGTTTCATCTTGTTCGAATAGTCCGTCACGTACCAGCCGGATCCCTTGAACGAAATGGCTGAAGCCGAAATCAGCTTCGAGACTGGCAGTTCGCAGACCCGGCAGATGGTCAGCGGCGGATCGCTGACCTTTTGGGTCACCTCGAATCGGTGTCCCGCTTCGCATCCGTATTCGTAAATGGGCATCGTCCTTCCTTTATAACCACGGTCCCATCGCGCGCAAGCCCAGCGCTGTCCGGAATTCAGCTCAGCCGGCGGATGGCGTCGTCGATTCGATCCAGGCCGGCCACAATGTTTTGCATGCCGGTGGCATAGGAAAACCGCAGATACTCGGGCGCGCCGAAGGCTTCACCGGGGACCAGTGCGGTCCGGGCCTCCTTGAGAAGATAGCCGGCCAGCGCGGTCGCCGAGGCGAGGGGACCGTCGGGGGAGCGGCGGCCGATGAGCCGCCCGACGTGCGGAAAGGCATAGAACGCCCCCTTCGGCATCGCGCACTGGATGCCCTGGATTTTGTTCAGGCGCTCCACCATGTACCGCCGGCGCTGATCGAATTCCGCCACCATCTCCTTGATGAAGGCGTCGCCTTCGTTCAGCGCCGCCACCGCCGCCTTCTGCGAGATGGACGTGGGGTTGGAGGTGCTCTGGCTCTGCACCGTCGTCATGGCGGCGATCAGGTCTTTCGGCCCCGCGGCATATCCAATCCGCCATCCCGTCATCGAGTACGCCTTGGAGACGCCGTTCACGACGACCGTCCGGGCCTGGACCTTGGGCCCCAGCGAGGCGATGCTGACGTGCGTGAGCCCGTCGTACAGCAGTTTCTCGTAGATCTCGTCCGAGATGATGAGGAGCCCGTGGCGGAGCGCGACCTCTGCGATCCCCTCAAGCGTCCGGCGGTCGTAGGCCGCCCCCGTGGGGTTCCCAGGGCTGTTCACAATGACGGCCTTCGTCCGCGGCGTCACATGACGCTCCAACAGCGCTCCCGTCAGCTGAAAACCCGTCGCTTCCTCCGTCGGGACGAGCACCGGCGTGCCGTCGTTGAGGAGGACATGATCCGGGTAGGACACCCAGTACGGCGCGGGGATGATCACCTCATCACCGGCTTCGATGAACGCCTGGGCGAGGTTGTAGAGGGAATGTTTGGCGCCGCTGGAGATCAGGACCTGAGATTTGTCGTAGCTGAGGCCCTGATCGCGCCTGAGCTTGTCGATGACCGCCTGCTTGAGCTCGTCGATGCCGCCCGCCGCGGTGTATTTCGTGAACCCGTTGCGGATGGCGGCGATTCCCGCGTCCTTCACCGGGAGCGGGGTGTCGAGGTCCGGCTCGCCGGACGCGAAATCGATCACATCCACGCCGCGCGCCGCCATCGCTTTTGCCTCGGCGGTGATGCGAAGCGTCGGGGACGGCGAGATGCGTCCGACCCGCTGCGCGAGCTTCATCGGGACGCGCTCCTCAGGCGTGCGGACAGCCGGCGGGCGATCTCAGGGTGGACCAGTCCCGTCAGGGCGCCCCCGTGTCGGGCGACTTCTTTGATGATCGTCGAGGTCAGGTAGATGTATTCCTGGCTCGGCATGAGGAACACGGCCTCCGCGCTCTGGTCGAGATTTCTGTTCATGAGCGCCACCTGGAGCTCGAACTCGAAATCCGAGACCGCCCGCAATCCCCTGATGATCGCGTGTGCCCCATGTTCGTGAACAAAGTGGACCAGCAAGCCGTGGAATGCTTCGACTTCGACATGAGGGAGGTCTTTGGTCACCACGCGAACCATTTCAACCCGCTCCTGAAGGTCGAACACGGGATGCTTCTGCGGGTTGGAGGCCACCGCCACATACACCTTATCAAAGAGGTGCAGGCTCCGGGTGATCAGGTCCACGTGCCCGTTGGTGATCGGGTCGAACGTGCCCGGGTAGACGCCGATTTTCATGGCGGGGTCTCCTCCTGAACGGATCGGTAGACCGACAGGCAGGTGTCCCCATACCGATACGTTTTCACGAGGGCCAAATGACCGATCCGATCGTCCTGGGGGGATTTATGGAAGTGCTCGACGACCACCACGCCGTTCGTGCGGATGATAGCATCGCGCCCCAATGATGGCAATACCTTTTCCGTCTCCTGCGTCTGATACGGTGGGTCGAGGAACACAACGTCATAGGCGGGTTCGCGGCATTGCTTCAGGAAACGCGACACCGTCATGAGTCGGACGTCCGCCAGGCGGTCGAAGTCGCACCGCTGAAGATTGGCCCGAAGCAGCCGGCCCGCGGCCGGGCTGGATTCCACGAAGGTGACCTGCTGGGCTCCTCGGCTCAAAGCCTCGATCCCGATGTTGCCGGTTCCCGCGAAGAGATCGAGGAAGCGGGCGCCGGCCATCCGGCCTGCGAGGATGTTGAAAAGGGCTTCCTTGACATGGTCCGCCGTGGGCCGGACGTCCAGGCCCCGTGGGCCGGCCAGTCTGCGCCCACGCGATGTGCCGCCGATCACCCGCATGAGCACAAGTCTAACATGCGCATCGCCGTCTGTGGCAACCGAAAATCGGCTTGACAAAAAAGCGAAGTTCGCGATATTTGGAAACGAGGGCGCCTATGCTTTCATCGCTCGAACTGAAGCAGGCTGCCGAAGCGGAGCTACCGGGAGAGGGACTTGGCGCTGTTGCCCGCGGGGTGCTTCTTCTGATTAAGGGTGATGGTGGAATCGACGATTGCCCCGCAGTTGATGCACTTCCAGGCGTACACAATCAGGAAATAGTCGGAGAAACGCTCCCTGACCATGAGGCCTTTGCATTTCTCGCATTGCATAGCTGATTCCTCCCCGCCGGTGAACGTGCGAACATTGGACGGCGTGAAGGCAAGGTAGGTGCCGAAAATTTCTCCTCTTGTAATTTCAGCGAGTTAGGAGAATTTCAGTCCTGACGATTTACCCTCGAGTGCGTTCCCTGTGTCAAAAAGTCCATCTGGTATGTAAGCGGCTACACAGATGGAGGAAGGTACAGGCATGGGGAAAACAATGGGCATCGACATGTGGCCGCCGGACGAGCGTCCGCGCGAGCGTCTCGTTCGCTACGGGCCGGAGACCTTGACGGATGGGCAGCTTCTTGCCATCCTGCTGGGAACAGGGTTTGAAGGCTCGACGGCGCTGGATGTCGGCGTCGCCCTGCTCGAACGATACGACGGCCTGTCCGGTTTGAGCCGACGTGGAGTCCGCGAATTCTGCGCAGTGCCCGGCGTAGGGCCGGCGAAGGCAGCCCTCATCAAGGCGGCGCTGGAGGTCGGGAAGAGGGCCACGGCGGCTCCACTGACGACGGGGCAGCGGGTGACGTCGAGCGAGGATGTGTTCCGGCACTACCGTCCTCTCATGCGAGACCTGCGTCGGGAAGTCTTCAAGGCGGTCCTGTTGGACGGGAAGAACGCCATCATTCGCGACGTGACGGTTTCGGAGGGAAGCTTGACGCTCAGCATTGTGCATCCGAGAGAGGCATTCGTGTCCGCCGTCAAGGAATCGGCTGCGGCCGTCATCTTTGTGCACAACCACCCGAGCGGCGATCCGGAGGCCAGCCCTGAGGATCGCGCGTTGACTCACCGTCTTGTGTCGGCGGGCGAGATCATTGGTATTCGGGTCCTGGACCACGTTATTATCGGAGACCGTCAGTATGTCAGTTTTGCTGACAAAGGATGGCTGACACCATAAACCTTAAACCTTGCGTTGACCCAGTCAGGTGGGGGGAGGAGGAAGAGCGACAATGCCTGCCAAGGGAAAGCAGAAGACTCCGAAGACGGGGAAGGCCGCCATCGACGCCTCGCGGCTGGAGGGGCTGAAGACCA
>CAZMPH010000030.1:0-19587 GCA_964568195.1 uncultured Nitrospirales bacterium
TCCGACGCGGCGAGATCGCCTGCCAGGCCGTGCAGGAAGACTCCGGCGCAGGCGGCCTCCCAGGCGGGGAGGCCCTGCGCCAGCAGACCCACGATGATGCCGGTCAGCACGTCCCCGGTGCCCGCCGTCGCCATGCCGGGGTTGCCGGTGGAGTTGACGGCCAGGCGGCCGTCCGGTGCCGCGACGACGGTGCCCGCCCCTTTGAGAACCACGCAGACGTTCCGCTCGCGCGCCAGGCGCGAGGCCGCGCCGAGCCTGTCACGCTGGACATCGGCCGACGTGGTCCCGAGCAGGCGAGCCATTTCGCCCGGATGAGGCGTCAGGATCAGCGGCCCGGACGCCCGGCTGAGCATGTCCGCGTGGCCGGCGACGGCGTTGATGCCATCGGCGTCCAGGACCATCGGACGCTTCGCTTCGACGAGCAGGTTGTGCACGAGCGCCTGGGTTTCGGGATGCGTGCCGATCCCCGGCCCGATGGCCAGCGCCGTTTTGTCGGCGGCGAACACAAGGAGGGGCGCCAGTGCCTGCTTGGACAAGGTGCGCGCCTCGGTTTCCGGGACGGGGTAGGTCATGGCCTCCAGAAGCTTGGCCTCCAGCACGTCCGAGAGGCTGCGTGGAGCGGCGACCGTGACGAGCCCCGTGCCGATGCGAAGCGCGGCCATGGCCGCCATCGCGGCCGCGCCGGTCTTGCCGACCGAGCCGGCGATGATCCCGGCATGGCCGAACGTGCCCTTGTGCGCCGTGCGAGGCCGTTGGGGGAGCAAGGGGCGGACGCCTGTGGCCTCCAGAAGGGTCAGCGGAATCTTGGCGGCGGCAATGAGGTTGTCCGGAATGCCGATATCGGCGACCCGGATCATGCCGACGTGGTTCGGGCCGACGCCCAGGTAGAGCCCGCGCTTGGGGCGGGCGAGGGTCACGGTGAGGGCCGCCGTGATGGCCGTGCCCAGGACGGAACCGGTATCCCCGTCGAGTCCGGACGGCAGATCAATGGCGACGATCGGGCGGCCGGATTCGTTCATGAGGCGGATGGCGGACGCCGCAAGGCCTTTTACGGGAGCGTTCAGGCCGGTTCCGAAAATAGCGTCCACAAGCATGTCACTGGTTTGAAGAAGTGGAGCCAGCACGCTGGCGAGAGCCGACTCCTTGTCCACCGCATGGCACCGGCCGCCGGCTTTCTGAAACCGTCGCAGGTTGATCGCGGCGTCACCCTTAAGGGAGGAAGATGAAGCTAGGAGGGCCACGCGCGCTTTGCAATGGCACTTGCGGAGCAATCGGGCCACGACGAGCCCGTCGCCGCCGTTCTGCCCCTTGCCGGCGACGACGGCGACGGTCTTCCCTCGCAGCGGCCCGAAGAGCCGCTCCATCGCCCGGACCACCGCTTCCCCGGCGTTCTCCATGAGGCGAAGGCTGGGAATCTTCCGCCCCTCGATGGCGGCGCGATCCAACTCGCGCATCTCCGCGGCGGTGACGAGTTCCATTGGTTAGCGCAGGAGGTCTTTCATCTCCCGGACCGCCCGTTCGAGCCCGACCGAGACGGCGCGGGCGATAATGCTATGACCGATGTTGTATTCGACGATCTCAGGGATGGACCGCAGGCGGCGCACGTTCCGGTAGGTGAGGCCGTGCCCGGCCAGGACCGCCATCTCCAGCTTGTACGCGAGGCGCGCGCCCTGGGCGACGGCTTCGAACTCGGTGTCCTGCTCCTTGAGCCCCGTCGCGTTGGTGTAGCGTCCCGTGTGCAGTTCGACGCAGTCGGCCTCCACGCGGCGGGCGGCCTTGATCTGGTCGAGGACGGGATCCACGAAGAGACTGACGGCGATCCCGCATTGGTGGAGGAGGGTGATCAGGTCTTTGATCCGTTGACTGTTCCCTGCGACGTCCAGGCCCCCTTCGGTGGTGAGCTCTTGCCGGCGCTCCGGGACGAAGGTAACGAGATGGGGCTTGATCTCCATGGCGATGCGGACCATCTCATCCGTGGCCGCCATCTCGAGATCGAGCTTGGTCTGGACGGTTTCCCGGAGAAGCCGCAGGTCGCGGTCCTGGATGTGGCGGCGGTCTTCCCGCAAGTGCACGACGAGCCCGTCGGCGCCGCCCATCTCCACGAGCACGGCGGCCGCGACGGGGTCGGGTTCCTTCCCACCCCGCGCCTCGCGAAGGGTCGCCACGTGATCGACGTTGACGCCTAGCCTAGCCACGGGTTCTCCTTCCGCTGGGTGGGATCATTGCTGTTGCGTATTATGTCAAAACGGTCGAAGGGTCGCAAGCAAACTACACGACCAGTTTGGTCAACGCCGAGACGGCGATGAAGAGGGCGATGGCGCTTGCCCACGTGAGCCAAAACCCGAGGCGGTCGATCGCGACGATGTAGAAGCCGACGTAGACAACCCACGGGACGATGAAGTAGAGGAGGTTCCGGGCGTAGGGGACGGTGGGCTCGACGCCGGCGTTCAGGTACATCAGGATGAACGTTAGCCCGGTCAGGGCTGGAAACGTGGTGACGAAGGCCGCGAGCCAACTGCGTCCCAGACTTCCCGCCCAGGTGGAGACGCTCACGACGGTCCCGCCGATGATGAAGTAGAGCGCGTATTTCATTTGTGCAGTCTCCTAATTACACCTAGGCAAACCAGAGTTTGAGCCAAACGTAGAGAATCCACACTTCCACGGTGTGCGCCGCCATGGTCGCATAGAGACTGCCCGTCCGCAACAGCAGAATGCCCCAGACGAGGCCGTCCCAGACGGCGATCACGTGCAGGTGCTGGAAGACGCGGACCATGAACGGATCGTGGGCGAAGACCAGGGCCGAGACGACGACGGCGGCGATCCGGCCGTAGAGCGAATCTCCGAAGAGCGTGAGCAAGCGGCCCATCTGGAATCCCCGGAAGTTCAGTTCGACGAGGATGCCGATCGCTGCGATGCCGAGCGGGAACATCACCCAGACGGGCGCTTGGGCGTGGGGCGTCTCCCGAAGAAATATGATGTCGCCTCCGAGCGCTGGAATGACTTGCAGGATCAGGCTCAGGTTCACGGCGCCCAGCGCGACGCCCACCAGGGCGCCCCACTTCGCGTGTGGTCTGACGCCGTTGGTGTCCAAACGGAGAGCCGTTTTCCATCCGGGGTTCGACAGGGCCCACAGGATCAATGAGGCGTAGGCCGCCAACTGGGGGCCGAAGGTGATCCAGAGGTTTTGCTGAAGCGAGGAGGGAAGCGCGTAATAACCGAGCGTCGCAAGCGCGGGGAGGAGCGCCAGCCAAGCCGCTCGCTCGGGCGTGGAAGGCACGGGAGTCATCGGCGCGACATACTTTCTACGAACCTACCGTATTTCCATGACGCTTGCAAATGTCCCCTAAAGCGCCTGTCGTCAATCGAGGCGTCCCTGTGCTAGGCTCTCGGAAGACCAAGAAGGGGAAATGGGCACGTTCAAGCTCGTCTCGGACTTTCAGCCGGCGGGGGATCAGCCGGGCGCGATTGACACGCTCACGGAGGGCCTCGTGCAAGGGCTTCCCCACCAGGTGCTCCTGGGCGTGACCGGCTCCGGCAAGACCTTCACGCTCGCCAACGTCATCGCGCGCGTCCAGAAGCCCACGCTGGTGATCGTCCACAACAAGACCCTGGCGGCCCAGCTCTATCGCGAGTTCCAGAGCTTCTTCCCGGAGAACGCGGTGGAGTACTTCGTCAGCTACTACGATTACTACCAGCCGGAAGCGTACATCCCGTCCACCGACACCTACATCGCCAAGGACGCCTCGATCAACGACACGATCGACCGGATGCGGCACTCGGCGACGCGGTCGCTGTTCGAGCGGGACGACATCATCATCGTGGCTTCCGTCTCGTGCATCTACGGCCTCGGCTCGCCCGAGGTGTACCACGACATGCTGCTGTATCTGGAAGAAGGCATGGAGATCCGGCGCGAAGCGATCCTCAAGAAGCTCGTGGAGATCCAGTACCAGCGGAACGATCTGGATTTTCACCGCGGGACCTTCCGCGTGCGGGGGGATGTCGTCGAGATCTTTCCCGCGGCATCGGACGATCAAAGCCTGCGCGTCGAGCTCTTCGGCGACCAGGTGGACGCCATCCACGAGATCGATCCGCTGACCGGCAAGTCGCTCCGCCGCCTGTCCAAAGCCCCGGTGTACCCCAATACGCACTACCTCATTCCGCCGGACCGGTTCGCCCGCGCGCTCAGCGGGATCGAGGCCGAACTGGACGAGCGGATCGCGACCTTCAAACGCAACGGGCAACTGCTGGAAGCCCAGCGCATCGAGCAGCGGACGCGCTTCGATCTGGAAATGATCCGGGCGATGGGCTATTGCCACGGGATCGAGAACTATTCGCGTCACCTGAGCGGCCGGCAGGCGGGCGAGCCGCCGCCGACGCTCCTCGATTACTTCCCCAAGGACTACCTGCTGGTCGTGGACGAATCGCACGCGACGATCCCTCAGGTGCAGGGGATGCAGGCCGGCGACTACTCGCGGAAGAAAAGCCTGGTGGACTATGGCTTCCGGCTGCCTTCGGCGATCGACAACCGGCCGCTGAAATTTGCCGAGTTCGAGCGCTGCGTCCGGCAGGCGATTTACGTGTCGGCCACGCCGGGCCCCTATGAGATGGAGAAGGCCGGCGACCGTGTCGTGGAGCAGATCATTCGGCCGACGGGCCTGATGGATCCCGAGATCTCGGTGAAGCCGGCCAAGGGGCAGGTGGACGACTTGCTGGCGGAGATCAAGAACCGGGTCTCGCGTGGCGATCGGGTGCTGGTGACGACGCTGACCAAGCGCATGGCGGAGGACCTGACCGAGTACTACCACGACCTCGGCGTGAAGGTGCGGTACCTCCATTCGGACATCGACACGCTGGAACGCACGGAAATCATCCGCGACCTACGGCGAGGGGTGTTCGACGTGCTGATCGGCATCAACCTGCTCCGGGAAGGTCTGGACATCCCGGAGGTCTCGCTGGTGGCGATCCTGGATGCGGACAAGGAAGGCTACCTGCGTTCGGAGCGGTCCTTGATCCAGACGGCCGGCCGCGCGGCCCGCAACGTGAACGGATCGGTCATTCTTTACGGAGACATCGTCACCGAGTCCATGAAACGCACCGTCGAGGTGACGACGCGGCGCCGCAAGCTGCAGGCGGCCTTCAATAAGGAGCATGGCATCACGCCGGAGACGATTAAGAAGGGCATTCCGAAGACGCTGTACGAGGCGTCGGAGGGCGACTACGTGACCGTGCCGATCGCCGCCGAAGAGGCGCCAGCCTACGCGCTCGACGGCGATCCCGGCCCGCTGCTGAAGCGTCTGGATGCGGAAATGAAAGCGGCGGCCAAAGAGTTGGACTTCGAGCGCGCGGCGCAGATCCGCGACCAGGTCAAAGCCCTCAAGCGCCAGGCGCTCGAACTCGGCGTGAAGGAGTGACGTTAGATCTGCTTGTAGACGAAGACGCCGAGCAGGATGCCGATGAAGGTGAGGAGGTTCATCTTCAGGGTGAACCCGAAAGTGATTTTCAGCAGCCAGAGATCGAGCGTCACCGGAGGCGTGAGGCCGGGATGGACGGCCTGGGTGAAGAAGTTCTGAATGACGCCGGGATGGAAGAGCGCGCTGAGGGTTTCTCCGAGCAAGCCGCCGAGCAGACCGCCGATTATGACGCAGGCGACCAGGATCCAGGGAGATTTACGCACGCCGCAATCTACTAAGGAATCTCCGCAGAAGTCAAGCCAAAAGCCTATGCAAACACCAATAATGATCAATCTGGAGGCGTCTGTCCAAGATTACTTCAACAGAAGAAACCTGCCTGTTTTCAGGGCCGGCCGGTCTGCAATCGCCTTGACAGTTCCGGCCGGATTCCAGTAAACTTAACAATCCAAATCTCTAAGTTTTTCAATAAATAGGGGTTGCCGTGCTCGAAGCTCTGTCAGCGAAACTTGATGGTATTTTGAAGCGCCTCCGCGGCCACGGCGTTTTGACCGAGGCGACGATTACGGAGGCCCTCAAAGAGGTGCGGCTGGCGCTCCTTGAGGCGGACGTCAACTTCAAAATCGTCAAGGAGTTCATCGAGCGCGTCCGTGTCAAGGCGATCGGCCAGGAAGTGCTCCAGAGCCTGACTCCGGGGTACCAGGTGGTCAAGATCGTCTGGGAAGAGCTCTGTACCCTCATGGGGCAGCAGCAGACGGGTTTGGCGCTTTCGTCCATGCCCCCGACGATCATCATGATGGTCGGGCTTCAGGGCGCGGGCAAAACCACGACGTGCGGGAAGCTGGCCCGGCATTTCAAGGGGAACGGCAAGCGGGTTCTGCTGGTGGCGGCCGATCCGCGGCGGCCTGCGGCGGTGGAGCAGTTGGTCACCTTGGGCGCGCAGCTTGAGATGCCGGTGCACCGGGCCGAGACGCCCGGGCCTGACGCGGTTTCCATCTGCACGTCCGGCGTCGAGCGTGGTCGCGTCCAGGGGTTCGACGTGGTGATTCTGGATACGGGCGGCCGCCTGCACATTGATGACGAATTGATGGCGGAGCTCGTCGCGATCCGTACGAAGACGGCCCCGCAGGAAGTCCTGCTGGTCGCCGACGCGATGATCGGGCAGGATGCGGTGGCCATGGCCGAGCGGTTCGATCGGCAGGTGGGCCTGACCGGCGTGATCTTGACCAAGGTCGAAGGCGACGCCCGGGGCGGGGCGGTACTCTCGATCAAGGCCGTCACCGGCAAGCCGATCAAGTTTCTCGGCACGGGGGAGAAGCTGGATGCGCTGGAGCCCTTTCACCCCGACCGGATGGCCTCGCGCATTCTCGGCATGGGGGACGTCCTGTCGCTCATCGAGAAGGCGCAGGACGTCGTCGATCGGGACCAGGCGGAGGCCATGGCCCGGAAGCTCCAGGCGAACACCCTGACCCTGGAAGACTTTCGGGAGCAGCTCAAGCAGGTCAACAAGCTCGGGTCGTTGGAGCAGGTCTTGGACATGCTTCCCGGCGGGCAGCGGCTCAAGGAAGCGGCCGCCGGCGCGAAGGCGGAACAAGAGATCGCGCGCACGGCCGCGATCATCGACTCGATGACGCCACGGGAGCGGCGCGACCATACCTTGCTCAACGGCAGCCGCAAGCAGCGGATCGCGAAAGGCAGCGGGACCAGCGTGCAGGATGTGAACCGTCTGCTCAAGCAGTATCTCGAGGCGCGCAAGATGATGAAGATACTGTCCGGGCAGGGCGGACGACAGAAGCTCGCCAGATCGATGAGGATGTTCTCATGAGTGTATGCAATCTTTTTAGAGAGGAGAAGTAACCACGTGGTGCGATTGAGACTCACGCGAGGGGGCCGGCACAAGCGGCCCTTCTATCGGATTGTGGCAGCAGATTCCAGGATGCCGAGAGACGGGCGATACATCGAAGTCCTGGGCACGTACGATCCCCTGAAGACGCCGGCTGCCGTTGCGATCAAGCAGGAGCGGGTACTGGAGTGGCTCAAGAAGGGAGCCCAGCCGTCGGTGACGGTCCATCACCTGCTGCGTAAGGCCGGCGTGCTCAAGCAGTTGAAGGCGGCGCCCGCCAAGGCTTAGATGACATCTTGGTGTCCGCGCCCTACCAGGAGGTGCGGCGATGGACGATCTCAAGGCGCTTATCGAACTGATGGCGAAGGCCCTGGTGGATAAACCGGACGCGGTGTCGGTCCGGGAGACGGATGGAGAGAAGACGACGATCATCGAGCTGCGGGTCGCCCAGGAGGACCTGGGCAAGGTGATCGGCAAGCAGGGGCGGACGGCGCGTTCGATGCGGACGATCCTGAACGCGGTCGGGACGAAATTGGGGAAGCGGTGCGTATTGGAAATTCTGGAATAGGCGCGCAGGAGGAAGTCGGATGCGAGGGAAAAAGCGAGCGTCCGGCTCTGCCGGCGCGAGCGCGGGGTTCGGGGGCATCGGAGCCCGGGGCACCCATTGCTCTTGCCGTTGCAATGGGTCAACTGGGCGCACGGGCCCCCGTTGAAATGGTGGCGATCGGCAAGGTCGTGCGCGTCCATGGGCTCCGCGGCGAGGTGCGTGTGCGGTCGCTCTCCGACGTGCCGGACCGCTTTGAAACGCTCACGCAGGTCACGGTGGAGGGACCGGGCGGGGCCAGGCGGGAGCTGGCCGTCAGAGCCGCTCGGCCGATGGCGCGCGACTACCTTGTGGCGTTCGAGGGCGTTGACACACCCGAGGCTGCGGCCCCCCTTGTCGGAAGCCTCCTGCAGATCGCGGAAGACCGGTCGGCGCCGCTGCCGGACGGCCAGTACTATCAGCACGATCTCGTGGGGATGGAGGTCCGGACGGAAGAGGGAATGCCGCTGGGGACGCTGGCGGACATTCTTCCGACCGGAGCCAATGCGGTGTTCATCGTACGGGGTGCGGACGGGCGAGAGCACCTGATTCCTGCGACCAGAGAAGTGGTCCGCGCGGTGGATGTGGGGGGACGGTTGATGACCATCCGCCGGATGCCGGGATTGCTGGATGAAGAGTCAAAAAATGCGCTGTGACATTCTCACCTTGTTTCCCGATATGGTGGAGGCGGTGGTCGGCGCCAGCATCCTGGGGCGGGCCCGGGAGAACGGCCTCGTGGACGTCCGCGCGGTGAACCTGCGCGAGTACGCGGAAGGGCGGCACAAGGTCGCGGATGATTATCCGTACGGCGGCGGCGCGGGGATGGTGCTCAAGCCCGAGCCGGTCTTCCGCGCCGTGGATGATCTGCGCGCCCGGCATGGCGACCTTCGTCTGGTGATGATGTCGCCGCAAGGCCGGCTGTTCACCCAGGCGGTGGCGGAGGAATTCGCCAAGGAAGCGCGGCGCGTGGTGTTTGTATGCGGACACTATGAAGGCATCGACGAGCGGGTCCGGCAGGGCCTGGCGCCGGAGGAGTTGTCCGTTGGCGATTACATTCTGACCGGAGGCGAACTGGCGGCGCTGATCGTGGTGGACGCGTCGGCTCGCCTGGTGCCGGGGGTGCTGGGGGACCAACAGTCCGCCCAGGCGGAGTCCTTCGCGGGTTCGCTGCTGGATTATCCCCATTACACCCGCCCGCCGGTCTTCAGAGGGTTGGAGGTGCCGGAGATTCTTCGCTCCGGCGACCACCAGGCCATCCGGGCCTGGCGCCGGGCGCAGTCCCTCTGGAATACCTATTCCAAGCGGCCTGACTTGTTGGAGCGGGCGGAGTTGACGCCGGAAGACCGGCAAGTGTTGAACGAGTTCTCGCGCGAAGGCAGCGCCTGACGGGCGAGCAGGAAGAGAGAGGAGAGACTGTCATGAATCGGCTCCAGCGGTTGAATGCGGCGATGGTCAAGAAAAACGCGCCGGTCTTCGAGATCGGCGATACCGTCCGGGTCCATGTGAAGGTTGTGGAGGGCGAAAAGGAACGCGTGCAGGTGTTTGAAGGCGTGGTTATCAGCCGCAAGGGGGGACAGAGCGCCGAGACCTTCACGGTCCGCAAGGTGTCATACGGAGTGGGCGTCGAGCGGATTTTCCCGATCCATTCGCCGATCGTCGAGCGGGTCGACGTGGTGCGCCAGGGGCGGGTCCGCCGGGCCAAGCTGTTCTATCTCCGATCGAAGAAGGGCAAGATGGCCCGGGTGGCCGAGCGGGAGTACATGGCGGAAGGCAAGCCCAAGCCGGACGCCGCTGCGCCGGAACCCGTCAAGGCCGGGGCCTGAGGGCGGGCGGGGACCGCGTGTCGTTGGACCCCGATGATCTGTTCGAATGCGAAGCCTGGACGCGTGGGTTCCGGCGCGTGGCCGGCGTGGATGAAGCCGGGCGCGGTCCGCTGGCGGGTCCCGTCGTGGCGGCGGCGGTTATTCTGCCGCGCCGGTGCCGTCTGGAGGGTCTGCGGGACTCGAAACTTCTGAGCGAGCGGCAACGCGAGCACCTGTACGCCCGGCTCCTCACGGCGGCCGTGGATATCGGCGTGGGGGTTGTGGATGCCGAAGTGATCGACGCCCTGAATATCCTGCAGGCCACCCGCCTCGCGATGGTCCAGGCGGTCCATCACCTGACCCCTGCTCCCGATTATCTCCTCCTCGATGCGATCGTCCTGCCCGGGGTTGCGGCGGAGCAGCGGGCGGTCATCAAGGGCGATCGGTTGTGCCGGTCGATCGCCGCCGCATCGATCGTCGCGAAGGTCCTCCGCGACCGGCTGATGGCCAGGGCTCACGTCCGCTATCCGCAGTACGGATTCCTCGCGCACAAAGGGTACGGCACCGCCGAGCACCTGCGTCAGCTGGAGCGTTACGGGCCGTGCGAATTGCACCGGCGCAGTTTCGCGCCGGTCCGTGAGGCCGCCGTCCGATGAGCGTCCGCACCGTGATCGGCTCGGAGGGAGAGCGCGCGGCCGCCGAATTCCTGGAAGCGCGCGGGTACCGGATCCTGGATCGGAACTATCGGACGCGGTTGGGGGAAATCGATCTGGTCGCGGAAGAGGGGCGCATCCTGGTGTTCGTCGAAGTGAAGGTTCGGCTCAACGACCGGTTTGGCGGGCCGGCGGCGGCCATCACATCCGCCAAGCAGGCCCGGATCGCTCGGCTGGCCCAGCAGTACGTGATGAGCCGGCGGCTCGGCGAGCGGCCCTGCCGGTTCGACGTGGTCCTGATCTGGGGCGGCGATCCCAAGACCAGACGGATTGAACTGCTGCCCGGCGCGTTTGATGCGCCGGCGAACCGTTCCACCGCATGATCGAGTTTTTTCATGTCTCCAAGTCCTATAACGGCTGGCCGGCCCTCCAAGACGTCGGCCTCAAGATCGAGAAGGGGGAGTTTGTCTTTCTCACCGGATCCAGCGGAGCCGGCAAGACGACCCTTCTCCGGCTGATCTTCTGCGCCGATACCCCCGATGAAGGGCAGATCCTGGTGAGCAACCGGAACTTGTTGCATCTCAAGAAATCCGCCGTTCCCCTCCTGCGCCGGACGATGGGGTTTGTCTTCCAGGATTTCCGGCTGCTCCCGAAGAAGACGGTGTTCGAGAACGTGGCGCTGGCGTTGAAGGTCAGCGGGGTGCCGGAGGGCGTGCTGCGCGTGAAGACCACCGAGACCCTGGGGGCTGTCGGGCTGGGGCACAAATTGCATGCGCTGCCGTTGACGCTGTCGGCGGGAGAACAGCAGCGGGTGTGCCTGGCGCGCGCAGTCGTGAACGATCCGCAGATCCTTCTGGCGGACGAGCCGACCGGCAACCTTGATGCGGAGCTGTCCGGCGAGATCCTGGAACTGATGAAGACGGTCAACGCACGGGGCACGACCGTGCTCCTGGCGACTCACAACCGCGACCTGTTGCGCCGCTTGCGGCGTCGGGTCGTGCGGCTGGATCAGGGACGTGTGGTGGAGGACGGATGCCCCGAAGCCTGACCCGGTTCCGCTACCTCCTGGGCGAGGCCGTGGACAACATCAAGGCCAACCGGACCCCCACGTTCATCGCGCTGGCCACGACGACGTTCACCATGCTGGGGATGGGCGTGTTTCTGCTCCTGTACCTGAACGTCCAGGAGGCGCTCGGTTCGTTGAAGGACGAGATCAAGGTCATCGTCTATCTCAGGGATGCGGCGTCCCCCAAAGAGATCGCGCAGTTGCGGGGTGAATTGAGCCAGGATCCGGCCGTGGCGGCGGTCGAGTTCGTGTCCCGCGAGCAGGCCCTTGCGACGTTCCGGGCGCAGTTTCCCTTGGAAGAGCGCCTGCTCGACGGACTCGGCGACAATCCGTTCCCGGCCTCGCTGGTCGTCAAAGTCGGCCCCGCCTATCGGTCCTCCGAGCAGGTCGGCGCGCTGGTCCAGTCGCTCAAGGCGCGCGCCGGGGCCGAAGAGGTGCTGTACAGCCAGGACTGGATCGAGAACCTGGCCGTCGCAGTCCGGTACCTGCGAGTGCTGGGCGTGGGCATCGGCGTCGTGCTGGCCGCGTCCATGGTCATGATCCTGGCCAACACGATCAAGCTGACGTTGTACGCGCGCCGCGAGGAGATCGAGATCCTCAAGCTGATCGGCGCGACGACGAGTTTCATCAAGATGCCGTTCGTGCTCGAAGGGGCGCTGTTAGGCGGAGTGGGCGCCGTGTGCTCGCTGTTTCTGCTGCGAACGTTGTTCGGGCTGGCGGAAAGCAAACTGGCCTTGAAGGGAACCTTTTGGGGGATGGGACGGGGACTGGTGTTTCTTCCTGATCGCGTGACCATCGCGTTCCTGCTGCTCGGGGTCATGCTGGGGTGCCTGGGGAGCCTGGTGTCGTTGATCCAGCTTCGCGATGCGAGGAGTTGATGCGGATCGTGGCGTTGGCGGCGTTGGTGGCCCTCATGACGGGCGCGCCCGTGCTGGCTGCGCCGGATCGCAGCGAACCTTTATCTGATAAGATCAGGAAAGAGCGCCAGACGCTCGAAAAGCTGAAAGATGAGATCAAGGAGAAGAAGCAAAAATCGGATGCGGCCCAACGCAAGGAAGCGTCGGTCCTGCAGGAACTCGAGGAGGCGGACCATCGGATCAAGCTCCGCCGCGAGGGCCTTGCGCAAGTGAACGCGAAGCTGCGGAAGAAGGATCGCGAGATCGCGGACACGAATGCCTCGCTCCACCGCCTCCGGGAACGGATCGCGCAGCGGGAGGGTTCGATCCGCAGCCGATTGCGGGTGATGTATAAGGAGGGGCCGGACGGACAACTGAAGCTTTTGCTCGCTTCCAGCGGGTACAATGATCTGCAGGCTCGGCTGGCCTCGTTGCGGTGGATCTCGCGGCGCGAGTTCCAGTTGCTCGAAGGCCATCGTGTGGATCGCGCTCGGCTTGAGTCGGCCGAGTCGCATCTGTTGGGGGTCCGCGGGGAGCTCCAAGGGTACCAGCAGGAGATCGCCACCAAGCTGGCGGCCGTCAAGGAAGAGCGGACAAAGAAAGACCGGTTGCTGGCACGGGTACGGAGCGAGAAGGTCATGTACGTCAAGGCGGTCGGGGAGCTGGAAAAGTCCGCCCAGCGCATCGAGGGCTTGCTCCGGGAATTCGAGGCGCGCCGCAAGGCGGCGGCCTTGGCGCGCCCGGCGCCGGCCGGAGAGGGGCTGGCTAGGCTCAAGGGCCGGATCGGCTGGCCCACCGAGGGGGACGTGGTGGCCCTGTTCGGTCGCCAGAAGCACCCGAAGTTCGATACGTACATTCAGCGCAAGGGGATCGAGATCCGCGCCAGCCAGGGCACCATCATCCGGTCCATCTCCGACGGAGTCGTGGCCTTCGCGGACTGGATGCGCGGGTACGGGCTGCTGGCCATCGTGGATCACGGCGAGGGATTTTTCTCCCTGTACGCCCACGCGTCCAAGCTGCTGGTCAACGTTGGGGACAGCGTCAGGGGCCACCAGCCGATCGGGGAGATCGGCGATACCGGGCTGACCGGTGAGAGCACGTTGTATTTCGAGTTGCGTCAAGGCGGCGAAGCGTTGGATCCGCTGGCCTGGCTGGCGCGGCGGCGATAAGTCCAGGTCCGAGGAAAAAGGAGCACGGTGATGGAAGGCAAGAGGCAGGCGTTGAAAACGAAAGCTGGATGGGTGGCGGTGTTTCTGGGGATCCTGGTCCTGGGGGTTTTCCTCGGCAAGGGCTGGGACCGGGCCGTGCTGGCGACCGAGACGTATGAAGAGCTGAAAACCTTTACCGAGGTGCTCGCGCATGTGCAAAAGCATTACGTCGAGGACGTAAAGACCAAGGATCTGGTCTACGGCGCGATCCGGGGCATGCTCTCGACGCTGGATCCGCACTCCGCCTTCATGCCTCCCGAGGTCTACAAGGAAGTGCAGGTCGAAACCAAGGGCGAGTTCGGAGGCGTCGGCATTCAAATCGGGATGAAGGACAGCCGCCTCACGGTGATTGCCCCGATCGACGGTACCCCGGCCGAGCGTGCCGGCGTCAAGGCCGGGGATTTCATCGTGAAGGTGAATGAGGAATCGACCAAGGACATGACCCTCCTGGACGCCGTACAGAAGATGCGGGGCCCGAAGGGGACGAAGGTCACCCTCACGATCCAGCGCGAGGGGGTTGCGGAACCGCTTGTGTTCGGCATGGTGCGGGAGGTCATCAAGATCGAGAGCGTCCGCTTCAAGATGCTGGAAGGCAATATCGGCTACGTCCGGCTGACCCAGTTCCAGGACCAGTCCGCGAAGGATGTGGCGTCGGCGGTCCGCAAGCTGCGCGAGCAGAAAATGCAGTCGCTGATCCTCGATCTCCGGAACAACCCGGGTGGGCTGCTGAACTCCGCCGTGGAAGTGTCGGAGCAATTCGTCGGCCTGAGTCGGCTGATTGTCTACATCAAGACCCGCGAGGGCCGGAAGGACGATTACATTTCCCACATCAAGGAGCAGCCGGAGGACTATCCGGTCATTGTTCTCGTGAACGAAGGGAGCGCCAGCGCGTCCGAAATCGTGGCCGGGGCTCTGCAAGACTGGGGACGCGCAGTCGTCGTCGGCGTGCAGACATTCGGGAAAGGCTCGGTGCAGACCATTCTGCCGCTCGGAGACGGCTCTGGCCTGCGCTTGACGACGGCCAAGTATTACACGCCCAAAGGGCGCAGTATTCACGGGATCGGGATCGCGCCCGATATTCTGGTCAAAGGCAAGCCGTCCACGACGCCCCCGATCCGGGAGCGGGACCTGGACAAGACGCTCAAGGAGCCCGGTCGCGAGGGGGCGCCGCCCCATTCCGAGCCTCCGTCTGAGAGCCAACCGGCGCCCAAGCCGGAGCCGAAAGACGGTAAGAAGGAGTCAGGAAAGGATAAGGATAAGGAGGCGAAGGAGAAGGACGAGGACGATCCGCAACTCCAGAAGGCCGTGGAATTGCTGAAATCATGGATGATTTTCAAGGACTTGCGTCCTGTGAAGCGGGATGACCGTGTGGAACGGGCGATGTAAAAAATACGCCTGGAAGCGGCCGGAGGGGTTGATTGAGCCGAAACCGGCTTTACAAAGGCCGTTGTACTTCTTACAGATCGAACCAGGTCACTGATTCAGCGTTAAATAAGGAGGGCGAGTGCTATGGGAGCGGGAATCAAGGAGAAGGACACGAAAGCAGCTGCGGGGTTCAAGCCCCTCAAAGATCGGTGCTTCGTCAGCTACACCGAGGAGTTGGAGCGCACGGCCGGTGGGATCTATATCCCGGATGCCGCGAAAGAGAAGCCCCAGCGGGGGAAAATCGAGCGCATCGGCGCCGACGTGAAGTCCGTGAAGGAAGGGGATATCATCCTGTTCGACAAGTACTCCGGCAGCAAGATCAATGTGGACGGCACGGATTACCTGATCATCAAGGAAGAGGACATCCTGGGAATTTTCGAAAAATAATCAGCGCCCATGTGCATGGGCCCTGACGATTGAATGAATGAAGGAGGACCGACATGGCAGGAAAGCAGATTCTATATAGTGAGAATGCAAGGGCCGCGATTCTGAGAGGCGTGAACCAGCTGTCGGATGCCGTCAAGGCGACCTTGGGCCCGAAAGGCCGGAACGCCATCCTCGACAAGAAATTCGGCGCGCCGCTGATCACAAAGGACGGCGTCACGGTGGCCAAGGAAATCGAGCTCAGGGATCCCTATGAGAACATGGGCGCCCAGTTGGTCCGGGAAGTCGCATCCAAGACGAGCGACGTGGCGGGCGACGGGACCACCACCGCGACCGTGCTCGCGCAGGCGATCTACCGCGAGGGCGTCAAGAACATCACGGCCGGCGCGAACCCGATGGCGATCAAGCGCGGCATCGACAAGGCGGTCGAAGTCGTGGCGGAGGAGTTGAAGAAACTGAGCAAGCCCTGCAAGAGCAAGAAGGAGATCTCCCAGATCGGGACCATCTCCGCCAACAATGATTCCACCATCGGCGATTTGATCGCCGAGGCCATGGACAAGGTCGGCAAGGACGGCGTCATCACCGTCGAGGAGGCCAAGTCCATGACCACCTCGCTCGACGTGGTGGAAGGCATGCAGTTCGACCGCGGGTACATCTCTCCCTACTTCATCACGGACGCCGAGCGGATGGAAGTCTCCCTCGAAGACGTCTTTATCCTGATCAACGAAAAGAAGGTCAGCAGCATGAAGGACCTGCTCCCCATCCTCGAGCAGGTGGCGAAGATGGGCAAGCCGCTGGTCATCGTCGCCGAGGACGTCGAGGGCGAGGCGCTGGCGACGTTGGTCGTCAACAAGCTGCGGGGCACGCTCAACGTGGCGGCCGTCAAGGCGCCGGGCTTCGGCGACCGCCGCAAGGCCATGCTGGAAGACCTCGCGATCCTGACCGGCGGGCAGGTGATTTCCGAGGACCTCGGGCTCAAGCTCGAGAACGTCAAGCTGACGGATCTGGGCCGGGCCAAGCGCGTGACGATCGACAAGGACAACACGACCATCGTCGAGGGACATGGGGATAAGAAGAAGATCGATGCTCGCACCAAGCAGATCAAGGCCCAGGTCGAGGAGACCACCTCTGATTACGACCGCGAGAAGCTCCAGGAGCGGCTGGCCAAGATCGTCGGCGGCGTGGCGGTGATCAACGTGGGTGCGTCCACGGAAACCGAGATGAAGGAAAAGAAGGCGCGGGTCGAGGACGCGCTGCATGCCACCAAGGCGGCGGTCGAGGAGGGCGTGGTGCCGGGTGGCGGCGTGGCGCTGTTGCGGTGCGCCCCGGCCTTGGAGAAGATCAAGCTTGATATTGCCGACCAGCAAGTCGGTATCAACATCGTGAAGCGCGCACTGGAGGAGCCGATCCGGCAGATCGTTGGGAACGCCGGCCAGGAAGGCTCGGTAGTGGTGGAGCGCGTCAAGAAGGAAAAGGAGACGGTCGGATTCGACGCCGCCGCGGAGAAATACGTGGACATGCTGGAGGCCGGGATCATCGATCCGACCAAGGTCACTCGCTACGCCTTGCAGAACGCGGCCAGCGTGGCCGGGCTGATGCTCACGACCGAGGTCATGGTGACCGAGATCCCGGAGGACAAGAAAGCCCCGGCGGGCGGCCACCAGCACGGCGGCGGCGGGATGGAGGGGATGTACTAAGGCTCCCGACACCCTCGAGTTTTGCACATAGGAAAGGCCCTCGGAGGACATCCTCCGGGGGCCTTTGTATTTTCGGAGCCGGGCGTGGGGCGCTACCCGTTGAGGACGAAGCAGGTGTTGGTTTTTGTGACGCCGTCCACCGCCCGGATCTTCGACATGAGCAACTCGCTGAGCGTCTCCATGTTTTCGGCCTCGACTTGCACGATGAGATCGTAGTTGCCGCTCACGGGGTACGCCGCCTTGACGCCGGCGATGCGCTGGATTGTCTTGTAGGCGCTTTTGGTGTGGTCGCCGGCCACTTCAATCAGGATGAACGCGGACAGGGCCATGCGCCGGTCTCCCAACCCGGCGGACGGTAACAGAGGGGACCGGGCAAGTCAAGGTCGCGAGAGCCCGGCGCGCAACCGCGCGATCCCTTCGAGAATCTCATCATCCCGGGCCGTCATGCCGGGAAGCGTGCGCAGCAGCCGGGAGCGAACCAACGTTTCGAGGTCGTCGAGCGTCCGAATGCCCAGGCGTCCCGACAAATGGTGTACAAGGGAATGGCTGAAGCCGGGGAGCGCGAGCCAGGGCGCCAGTTCCGGTGGAATTTCTTCGGGCGGCGAGGGCCCCGCGTCGATCCGGCCGGTCTCGCAGAAGAGGGCAATCTTCTGGGCCAGATCTTTGCCGATCCCTTTCATTTTGGTCAGCTCGCCGCGGCGGGCCAGTTCGCCGGCGTCCTCCGTGAGGCGCTCGATGAGACGGGCGGCCTGCCGGTAGGCCCGGATCCGGAAGGGATTCGCCTGCTGGTTTTCCAGCTCGGCGGCGACCCGCCGAAGCTCGCCGGCGATGGTCTGATTGCGGGGCAAGACCACGACAGGATTATACGACATGGCGGGTTCGATTGGTGGGTGTGGGAGGGGCCGGGTACCCGGCTTTGCGGGTGGAGGCGGGGCCCCCTCCCACTATGATGGAGCGGCCCGTGCCATTGACAGCGTTTCTGAGCCGTATGGTATCATGCCTTCGCCATGCGGATTACGGTGAACGGCGAGACTCGAGAGGTGGCGGAGGGGCAGTCGGTGGCCTCCCTCCTGTCCGCTCTGGACATCCAGGCGGAACGCGTCGCCGTTGAGCTGAACCTCAAGATCGTGGACCGCCAGGCGTTCACGGGGACCTCGCTGAACGACGGTGACCGGGTGGAGGTCATCGGGTTTATCGGCGGGGGGAGGAGCGACGACGATGAGCGATGATCGGCTGACGATCGCCGGGATCGAGTTCCGCTCCCGCCTCTGGGTGGGAACGGGCAAATATAAGGATTTCATCGAGACGCAAAAAGCCATCGAAGCGTCGGGCGCGGAGGTGGTGACCGTGGCCGTTCGCCGGGTCAATATCACGGACCGCAAGTCTGAGAACCTCCTCGATTACCTCAGTCCCAAGACCTACAAGATCCTGCCCAACACGGCCGGTTGCTACAACGTCGAGGACGCGCTGCGGTACGCCCGGCTCGCGCGGGCCGCCGGCGTCTCCGACATGGTGAAGCTGGAGGTGATCGGCGACGAGAAAACGCTGTTCCCCGACACGGCGGGCCTGATCGAAGCGGCAAAGATCCTGGTGAAGGAAGGCTTCATCGTGTTCCCGTACACCAACGACGATCCGATCGTCGCCAAGCGTCTCGTGGACGTCGGCTGTCCGGCCGTCATGCCGCTCGCCGCGCCGATCGGCTCCGGGCTGGGCATCCGCAACCCCTATAACCTCAAGATCCTCATGGAGGCCGTCAACGTGCCGGTGATCGTGGACGCGGGCGTCGGCACGGCTTCGGACGCCGCGCTGGCCATGGAATACGGAGCCGACGCCGTCCTGATGAACAGCGCGATCGCCGGCGCGAAGGAGCCCATCCTGATGGCGGAAGCCATGAAGTACGCGGTGTGGGCCGGGCGCATGGCCTATAAGGCCGGCCGGATCCCGCGCAAGCTCTACGCCACCGCCAGCAGCCCGATCGAGGGGATGTTGTAAACCCTCGGCATGGCCCAGGTTGAGTTCTCGCTGTACCTTGTCACCGACCGTCATCAAACCGGCGGCCGTTCTCTCCGGGATGTGGTCCATGCCGCGCTGCGCGCCGGAGTGCGTGCCGTCCAGCTTCGCGAGAAGGATCTGCCGACACGCTCCTTGCTGGCGTTGGCCCGTGACCTGGCCGAACTGGCGAGGACGTACGACGCCAGGGTCCTCGTGAACGACCGCGCGGATGTCTGCCTCGCGGTCGGGAGCGCGGGTGGGGCCTGACCGTTTGATCGGTGTGTCGGCGCACTCTGCGGACGAAGCGGCCCGCGCTGAGGCGGAGGGAGCCGATTTCGTCGTGCTCGGACCGATTTTCGACACACCGTCGAAGCGCGCGTTCGGTCCTTCGATCGGGTTGAGCGAACTGGAACGTGCACGGATGCAATGCCGGGTGCCGCTCTTCGGGATCGGCGGCATCACGAAAGATCGCGTTCGCGATGTGCTGAAAGCCGGGGCGCGCGGCGTGGCGGTGATCGGGAGCGTGATGGCGGCCGAGGATGTCGAGCGCGCCGCTCGCGAGCTGCTGCGTGAACTTAACCAGGATTATCCATGAACACCTACTGCGACAGCCGATCCTCTCGCCCGGCG
>CAZMPH010000031.1:0-16514 GCA_964568195.1 uncultured Nitrospirales bacterium
AGGCACCAGGTCATGTAGTTGCTGCGGTTGCCGGCGCGGTCGGACGGGGCTGAGGGCGGGATGACTGGCTCCAGATAGCGGCGAAACGTCTGCCCGTCGCGGCTGACCATGAACGTCGGCTCGGTCTGCTGCGTCTTGGGCACTGAGATCGCATAGTTGTTGTCCTCGACCCCCTTGAGGTACTGCGGCAAGATGCGGGTTCTGGCCGCCGCCTCTTCGAGCGTCAGGCCCTTGGCCTCACGGGCCCGCTGAAAATATTCACCGAGTGAATCGCCCATCTCACCTCAGCTTTTGCATCAGCTTCGTCGCCTCCGCCCCGGCGGTTCCCTGGGGATCCAGCGATTTCACCTGAGCCAGCGCCTCGCGGGCCTTGGCGTTCTCGCCCTGCGCGACGTAGAGGCGTCCCACTTCGAGGTAGAGCAGCGCACGCGGCACGGTGGGCGGATCAATCTTGATTGCTTCCTGATAGGCGCGGAGGGCGCCGGCGTGATCCCCGAGCAGATGCAGCGCGCTGCCAAGATTGGTGTACGCGACATCGGGTGTGGCGTACAGCGGGAGCGCCGTCGCCTTGCGGAGGGCGGCGACCGCCTCCGGCAATCGCTTCAACTCGATCAGCGTCCGCCCGTAAAAATTGAGGGCCTCCCCGTTATCCGGCATGAGCTCGCTGCAGCGGCGGAATTCGCGCTCCGCGTCGGCGAACTCCTTCCGCTGAAAGTAAATGCTGCCCAGCGCATAGTGCGCGTCGTAGTTGTCGGGATTGACCTGAATCGACTTTTGAAACGCGACGAAGGCCTGCTGTTGGTTGGAGGCCAGGTGCGAGAGGCCCTGCTTGTAGTAGCCGTCGGCTTCGCGTTCCCGCTTGGCGATGTCCTCGGAGACGCAGCCGACCAGCAGGGCGACGGCCGCGAGGCCGGCCAGAGCCCGCGTCCACGCGCCGCCGCCAAAACGTCCGTCTTCACCCATGCGCCCCCCTCCTCCCTAGATATCCTCAGATATCCTCGAAAAACGTCAGCCGCTTGAACTCTTTGAACCGCGCTTCAATCTCCTTGTAGTCCAACCGCCGGAGCCGATCAAGACTGAACTCCTCCACGGCGAAGGACGCCATCACGCTCCCACACACAATCGCCCGGCAGAGCGCTTCGTCTCCGAGATTGCCCGTGCTCGCCAGATATCCCATGAAGCCCCCCGCGAAGCAATCGCCGGCCCCCGTCGGGTCCTTGACCTGCTCCAGCGGAAACGCGGGAGCGGCGAAGACACGATCATGGTGGAACATGAGGACGCCGTACTCGCCACGCTTGATGATCAGCGTCTTCGGGCCGGCCGCCCGGATCGTGCGGGCCACCTTGACGAGGTTGGGATCGGCGCCCAGCGCGCGGGCCTCGCCGTCGTTGATGATGAGCACGTCCACATCTTTGAGCAAGCGGGCGAGCGCGTCCCGCTTGCCGTCGATCCAGAAATTCATCGTATCGCAGGCTACCAGCCGAGGGCGCTTCACCTGCTGCAGCACGCCATGCTGCAGCTCGGGATCGATATTGGCCAGAAAGAGCAGGTCAGGCGACCGGTAGGCGTCCGGCACCCTGGGCCGGAAGGTCTCGAAGACGTTCAACTGGGTCTCCAGCGTCTTGGCCTCGTTCAGCTGGTACGAGTACTCGCCCCGCCACCGGAACGTCTTGCCGGGTCGCCGCTCCAGCCCCGCGAGATCGATCTCCCGGCGGCGAAGGAACGCAAGATGACTCTCCGGGAAATCCTCCCCCACTACCGCAATCAGGTTCACCTTGGTGAAGTAGCTCGCAGCGGTCGCGAAGTAGGCGGCGGACCCGCCGAGGACCTCGCGGGCCTCGCCGAACGGAGTCTTGACGGTATCCAACGCGACCGACCCGACGACGACGAGCTGCAGCATGATAGCGTCCTTACAATCCTTTCTTCGTCTTGGCCGGCGGCTTGCCCAGCAAAAGCGACAGCCGCTTGCGCGTCGCCGCCGGAATCTTGTCCGGAGCGGTGATGACCGCGGTTTCGACGGCCCGGTCGCAGGCGCACGGGCGCTGCCCGGCCAAGGCCGGCGCCGCTGCCCGGATGATCCGCTGGGACAGCGCCACGTTGCGGCGCAGCGTCGCGATCACGGCTTCCACGGTGACGGCGTCATGCCCGGGATGCCAGCAGTCAAAGTCCGTGACGAGGGCCATGGTGGCATAGCACAGCGACGCCTCGCGCGCGAGCTTTGCCTCGGGAAGGTTCGTCATCCCGATCACGTCCACGCCCCACTGCCGGTACACCCGCGACTCGGCGCGGGTGGAAAATTGCGGGCCTTCGATGCAGAGGTACACCCCTCCCTCATGGACAGTGGCGCCGCATTTGCGCGCGGCCTCGGCGAGCTTGCCGGCCTCGTCCCGGCAGACAGGATCCGCCAGGGCAACGTGGGCCACCACCCCTTTTTCGAAAAAGGTGCCGATTCTCCGCTTGGTCTGATCGTAAAACTGATCGGGGATCACGACGTGGCCGGGATGAAGCGCCTCCTTCATGCTGCCGACTGCGCTCACGGAGATGATGCGCCCCACGCCCAACTTCTTGAGCGCGTAGATGTTCGCCCGGTAGTTGATCTCGCTTGGCGAGAGCCGATGTCCCCGGCCGTGCCGTGACAGGAAGGCCACGCGCACGCCCTCCAGTTCGCCAACCACCACCGCGTCGGACGGCGGGCCGAACGGCGTCGTCACTCTGACTTCCCTGACGCGGGTCAGCCCCTCCATCCCATAGAGCCCGCTGCCGCCGATCACGCCGATCGAAGCCGTCGTCGCAGTCTTCATTCACGCCACCTGCTGCGTATTCACGATCCCACGCGTCCCCAAATGTTCCAGGACGCGTTTCGCAATCTGCTCCACGGATTCGTCCTCCTCAATCATCAGCCAGTGCACAGACGGATCGCTCCGGAACCAGGTCAGTTGTCGCTTCGCGAAATGGCGGGTATCGCGCTGCAGACGCCGCACGGCTTCGTTCCAATCGTACCGACCTTTCACGTACCCCGTCATCTGCCGGTAGCCGAGGGCCTTCATCGAGCCCAGCGTCTCGTCACAGCCGTGGGCCAGCAATTCGCGCGTCTCCTCAAGCAGGCCGTTGTCAATTTCCCTCAGCACCCGCGCGTCAATACGGCGATACAGCGTCGCGCGGTCCATCGTCAGACCGATTATGATGGAACGGAACGGCCGCTCATTGAATTGATGCCGGAGATGCCATTCGGAGAGCGGGACGCCCGTTCGGATCACCACCTCAAGGGCCCGCACGATCTTGTTGCGGTCACGGGCATGGAGCGTGCCGGCCAGCGCGGGGTCCACCTGTTCCAACCGGCGCCACAAGTACCCTGCACCGTGGGCGGCCTCTTCCTCCAGCAGTTCCCGGCGCAACCCCCAATCGGCCGGCGGCCCTTCCCACAACCCGTAGGCCAGCGCGCGGACATACAGCCCGGTGCCTCCCACAACCAGCGGCACGCGCCCTTCCGCATGTAACCTGGCGATCTCCCGCAGGGCCGCGCGCCGATACAGGCCCGCGTTGAACGGCTCATCCGGAGCGACAAGATCGATCAGCCGATGCGGTACCCCATCCCGCTCTTCAAGTCGAGGCTTGTCCGTGCCGATGTCCATGCCCCGGTAGACCTGAGTGGAGTCGGCGGTCAGGATCTCGGTCCCCAGCGCCTTCGCGACGGGAATCGCCACCCGGCTCTTCCCGATGGCCGTCGGCCCGACGAGAAAGACAACCGGCAAATGGTCACGATCCATCATGTCCATCCTAGACGCCCGAAGATGCGGTCCAGTTCCTCAATCGTCAAGCGCATGGCGATGCGGCGCCCATGGGGACAGGTGCCGGGAAATCCGGCATCGCGCCAGTCTTCGAGCAGCTTCCGCATCTCCGCCTGTTCCAGTCTCCGGCCCGCCCGCACCGCGCTGTGGCAGGCCATGGTGGCGAGGACGGCATTGTACCTCTCCCGCACGGACGGCGTCGAGGCCCGCTCTTCCCAGTCCTCCACCAATGACCGCAGCAGCGCTTGCGGATCGCTCTGGTCCACCAGAGCCGGCATCGCCCGAACGACGACGGTGCCCTGTCCGAACTCCTCGATCTCGAAGCCGAGGCGGCGCAGATCCTCCAGGTGCGCGCGCACCGCCACGACCTCCCCGGCGGAGAGTTCCACCATCTGGGGGAGGAGCGAATGCTGCGACGCGATGGTGCCCGCCTCAAACTGGGCCGTCAGGCGCTCGAACAGGACACGTTCGTGCGCGGTATGCTGATCCACGATCTGCACCTCATCCCCGATCTGCGCGAGAAGGTAGCGGTTGGCGATCTGGCCCATCGGCCGTACTTCGAGATCCACAGAGGGCAGATACGGCTGCGCGGGCTCCGCCGCTGTTTCGACAAACGACGGGGACGGGTTGAGAGTACCGGCGGCAGGCAGGGGTGATGCGGCATGGATCGCGGCTCCCTGAGGCGGCGTCCATCCCGAAACGGCGGTCATCCGAGAGGGCGCTAACGCCGGCCCCACCACCGCCTGGATGCGCGAGCGGATCCATTCATGCACCCGCTCCTGGTCGGAAAAACGCACCTCGCGCTTCGTCGGATGGACGTTCACATCCACATGCCGGGGATCCACCGCCAGCGCCAGCACGAAGCGGGGGTGGCGCCCCTTGGCCAAGTACGTGCCGTATCCTTCGGAGAGGGCATGCGCGATCGTGGAGTTTTTCACCCACCGGCGATTCACGAACAGGTCCTGGGGAGTCCGCGACCCCGTCGCCTCCAGCGGACGGCAGGCGAACCCTTCCAGATGGAGCGCGCCGTCTTTCTCGTCCACTTCCACGCACGCATCGACCAGCGTTTCTCCGTAGACCTGCTGCACCCGCTCCCTCAAAGACCGTACCGCAGGGTAGTCCGATACCGCATTCCCGTCGTGCAACAGCCGGAAGTGGATCGCAGGGAATGCCAGCGCCTGCCGCTGGACAGCCTGGCAGATATGCCCGAACTCCGTCGCGGGGCTCTTGAGAAACTTCTTCCGGGCGGGGGTGTTGTAGAACAGGTCGGCGACTTCGACCGTCGTTCCCGGCGCCGCTGCGGTTTCTCTCTGCTTCACCAGCGAGCCCCCCTCCATCCGGATCTCCGTGCCCACGGCGGCGCCGGCCGCGACGGTCACGAGGCGGACCTTCGAGACCGCCGCGATGCTGGGCAGGGCTTCACCGCGGAAGCCCATGGTCCGGATGGTAAAGAGATCGGCTTCGGTGCGGATCTTGCTCGTCGCGTGACGATGGAACGCCAGCGCCGCTTCTTCCGGGGCCAGGCCGCCGCCGTCATCAGTCACCCGGATAAGACGCCTGCCGGCCTGCTCGACGTCGACCGACACGCGGGTCGATCCGGCGTCGATGGCGTTCTCCACCAGCTCTTTCACCACGGACGCCGGGCGCTCGACGACTTCACCGGCCGCGATCCGGTTGGCCACATCACCGGGCAGAACCGTGATTCTCGACGTCATTTGAGGTCGGCGAGCTTCAGTCGGGCGCGGCTGGCTTCATTCGACTGCGGATACTTTTCGATCACCAGCTTGAAACGCTCTTTGGCCTTGACGACATCGCCGAGTTCGGCATGCGCCACGCCCATTTCAAACAAGGCCGCCGGCACCTTGTCGCTTTTCGGATACTCGGCGGTCACGCGCTCGTAGGCTTCAAGGGCCGGCCGGTATTCTTTCTTGTTGTAGTGCGACCGCCCGATCCAATACTGCGCGTGAGCCGACTGGCTGACGCCGGGAAATTTCTTGAGGAGCTCTCCGAAACCGGAGATGGCCAGATCGTAGTTGCCTTTGAGATAGTCGTTGTAGGCCTGGTTGTACAAGGCCGTCGGTGTCAGCGCGGCCTGGGGTTCCGGCCCGCTCGCCTGGGGCTGCAGGCCAGTCTGGGCATCGTCCTTGGACTCCTTCGCCCCGCCCGGTCCTCCGGGCTTGGCGCTGCCCTCTCCACGAACACCGGGCGCCTCCTCGCGGCGCGAAGTCTCATCCGCACGCCGCAGCAGCTCGCCGAGTTTTTGGTCGAATCCTTGCTGTTTGCCCTTGAGGCCTTCGACCTTGGCGTCCAGCGCGTCGAGTCTCTTCGCCAGGTCGCCTCCCCGATCCTGCTCCGCCAGGCGCTTCTGGCTCTCCTCCTTGAGCTTCCGGTTTTCGGCCTGAACTTGTCGGACCTCGTCGCGCAGGCCAACGAAGTCCGCTGTCGGGACGCACCCGGTCAGGAGCAAACCGAGGGAAAGGACGAGGGCGAGTCTCATTTCAGGGAAGCCAGCTTGGTACGCGCCTGTTGGAAGTCCTCAGACTGGGGGTAGTCCTTGATCAGTTGGCGGAGGGCGATTTTCGCGGCATCTTTATCCTGCAGCTCCAGCAGAGCCATGGCTTTCTTGTAGAGGGCTCTCGGGGCTTTCTCGCTTTTCGGGTAGTGCTGGATTACCTGCTCGTACTCTTCGACGCCGCGCTCGTAGTCCCGTGTCCTGACGTAGCACTCGGCTTTCCAAAAGTGGGCGTTGGGGACCAGCGCCGACTTGGGGTGCTGGACCAGAAACAGATGAAACGATGCCAACGCGACGTCGTACCGCCCTTGCTTGAACTGCTGCTGGGCCCGATCATAGACTTCTTTGTCGCTCAGCACGGGCGCCGTCGCCGCCTGTGAGACACTGTTGGACGGCTTCTTCGCTGCCGGCCCGGGACCGACCGGCGCGATCGCCTCCGGGACTTCCGCCCCGACAGCCTGATCCCCCTGCCGGGGTGCCAGAGTCCCGACCTTCGTCTCCGTCCGGCCGGTCAACTCGGCGACCCGCCGGTCGACGTCGGTCGCCTTGTCGTTCAGCGCGCGGAGAACTTTATCGAATTCGGAGAGCACGCCCTGAAACCGCTTGACCTCGGCCGAGAGCGCCCCTGTTTGAAGGTCGGCCTGTTTGATCGCCTCTTCCAGTCTGGCCAAGACCGCGGCCTGCTGGTCCAGCTGGGTCGAAAGCTTGATCCCGACCTCTCGGACCTTCGCGTTCACCTGGGCCACGTTCCTGTCGGTCGCCTCGGCGCGCTTCTCATAGCCGCCCAGGCGCTGGTCTTGGACGTCCAGACGATCCAGGAGTTTCTTCTCGACCGTCGCGACGACTTCCTGTAAGCGCGTCACTTGGGTCGCAAGCTTCTGATCCAGGGAATAGATCTGGGCCTTTTGGTCGTCCAGTCCGCTCAGGAGAGTATCGAGGTCCCGGCGTTGGGTCTCCAATTGCCCGAGCATCTGAGAGAGGTCCTGCCCTTTGATTTCGCGGAGGCCGGTCTCCAGTTCGGCGCTGCGTTGACGGGCGTCCTTCAGCTCGTTCTGGAGGTCCCGGGAAGCGGAACGCAGGTCCTCCTTCGTCGCGCAGGCGACCAGGAGCCCTCCCAGGCTTAACGCCAGGAAGGCGAACAGAACCCGTACGGGCTGAACGCTCATTTCCCTTCTTCGACCACCAAGTGCGCCCGACGGTTCTTCCAATAACAGGGCTCGTCGTGCTCGGTGCACACGGGACGCTCTTTCCCCAAGCTGGTCACGGTGACCGGGTTCTTCACGCCAAGCGACTCTAGGTACCGCCGGGTCTCCTGGGCGCGCTTCTCGCCCAACACCAGATTGTACTCGCGGCTCCCGCGTTCATCGCAATGGCCCTCGATCAGGAACTTGACGTTGGAAACCTGCTTCAGCGCCTCGGCGCTTTGCGCCAGGTTCTTCTTTCCCTCACTGGAGAGCGCCCACTTGTCGAACGCAAAATAGATGTCCGCCAGTTGCCGTTTCGCCGCCTCACGCGTCTGACGTGCTGCAATTTCCGCAGTATCGGCCTTGGCCACCAGCGGCGGCGGCGTGGGTTTCACCGCTTCCTCCGACGGACTCTTGGAGAAGCCCCGCAAGGGCGCGCTGCCGCTCTCACCCTCCGTAGTCGCCACCACGTTCTTCTTGGAGCAGCCGCCCAGGGCCAGGGTCCCGACCAGCCCGACCATCACAATAATCATCAGCACGCACCGTGCCCGTCCTCTCTCACTTGCCATGGTATTTTCCCCCTTTCGCGCGTTAGCGCTGGCTTTCCACCCTCTTGCATCGTTGCTGTAACGTCTCTGCTCCTCGGCTGGTCATGGCGCCGACCACGCAGGGTCATCGTTGAATGTCCCGTTGGCCGTCAACCGCTCCAGGTCAGCCCCGTCGGTATTAATCATATAGATATCCCGCTTCCCATTGCGAGTGGAACTGAACGCCACATGCCGGCCATCAGGCGACCAGGAAGGAGACTCGTCACTGCTGGCCCCAGACGTCAATCGCCGCCACTGCTGGCCATCCGGGCTGATCAAACAGATCTTGAGAATCCTCCGGTCGTCCCGGCACACATACGCGATCCAATTGCCCTTCGGCGACCACGCCGCGGCGGTGTTGTAATTGCCCTCGAAGGTCAGCCGACGGACATTGGTGCCGTCCGCCCCCATGAGATAGATCTGGGGCGTCCCGCCACGGTCCGAGATAAAGGCAATCTCGCGACCGGTCGACGACCATGTCGGCGCGAGGTCCGCAGCCCCGTGGTTGGTCAGCCGTTCAAACCGCCTGCCGTTCTTATCCACCTTGTAGATTTCCGAATTCCCATCCTTCGTGGTCGCAAACGCCAATTCTTCCCCGCTGGGCGACCACTCTGGAGTAATGTTCAACCCCGGAAATGCCACGAGCGTCCGCCGTCCTCCGGTGACCAGATCCAACTCTTCGATCTGCGGATCATCCCCTTTGCGATACGTCATGAACGTCAGACGCCGCTTGTCCGGTGACCATGCGGGCGCAAGATTCAAGGACGCATCGAAGGTCACCTGCCGAGGATTATACCCGTCATAATCCATCACGAAGAGTTCTTTGGCGCCGTCTCTCTCCGACACAAAAGCGATCCGGCTGCGGGCGATTCCCTGCTCGCCGGTGTAGTAAAAGACCAGCTCATCGGCCAAGCGATGGGCCATGTGCCGGACCACCGCGGGGGACCCGACATAACGCTTGCCTCCCACCACCTCTCCCCGTGTGAAATCAAACAGGGTCCCCTCCATCAGAACTTCTTGCTCCCGCGACAGGATAGAGCCCCACACCTGGACCGCCAGTCCTGCTTCACCCGCCTTGCGGATCGCCTCGCCGTCGGGTTGGGAATTCACCTCCCCCTTTATGCCGATTATGCCGAGCTTTTCCAGATCGGCGACATCGAACAAGAGCGACCGGCGGAGGTCGGCTTTCAGGACTTCCGTCGGGGCCTGCCCATGCAAGTAAAAACCTTGTTTGAATGGAAAGACGGCAATCGGGATCTTTTGTATCGAGCCGCGGGCGGCGTCAATGAACACTTCGACGGCCCCGGAGGACACTGCGAAAAGGACCGAGAGCACGAACACGGCGACGATCGTACCGACACCGATCGACCGACGACACGAGGGACTTTGCAGAACGCGCATCTTGGCCTAGGAATCCTGTTTCTTTGTATACGTGAAACTGGTGACGGCCACAAACGGCTCGCCCTTCATATCCTCCGGCAGCGGCGGCACACGTCTGAGTGCCCGCAAGACACTCTGCACCGCACGGTCATAGGACTCATTCCCCGACGACTTATTGAGCTGGATATCCCGGATCTCGCCATCCGGTTGTATGACGATCCGAATGACGGTTGTAGAGTCTCCCGCGCTCTCCAACACGCGCCGGATTCCGGGATCGGTATCGGCGTTCCAGACCCGATTGATCGCCGCTTCGAGCAGCGGGCAATAGGTCCGCGCCTTGGGAGGACAGCGCTCCAGGGACGCAGGGCGCGCCACCACAGTCGCTTGCTGCGGGGCGCGCGCGACAGCCGGAGCTTGCTCCTGCCGGGCCGGCGCGGCGTCGGCGGATGTCGCAGGCGCCGGCAACGTATCGAGCAGTTTCTTGATTTCCTCGCTCGCCAGCGATGGAGGCGCCGGAGCCGGCACCGGAGGAAGCGGCTTCGCGACCAGTGCTGGGGCCGGCTTGGCAAGGGCCTCCTCGGCTTTTTTGAGGGCCTCGGCCAGATCCAGTGAAGACGCGGTCTTCGGCGGCAGGGGTTTCGATTGCGCCTGGAGCGTCTCTTGCCTCGTCTGTGGCTTGAGCGTGTCGCTGGGTGGGCTCTTTGATGGTTTTGCAGCCGGAAGGACCGGGGTGATCTCCTTGGGCATGACGGGTGGGGGTTGTGGGGTCGGAGCCGTCTGCGGCGAAGCGGGCGGTGGCTGCACGACAGGAACCTGCTCGACACGAGCCGGCGCCGATGGTCGCGACACAAGCGTCACTTGAATGGACGACGTCCCCAGCGGCGGCATCTTCACGAACGGAACCACGGACAACAACGCCAGGACGGCCACGTGCGCCGCCAGGGAAACCCACGCGGTTCGCCGCATCTCATCGGGAATACCGGCCGTCATTGGACTCATCGGATGTGATGTTTATTGGACCCGTTCCTCAACGACCGGGTCGGTCACCATGCCGAGCTTCGCAATCCCTGCCTTCTTGATGCTGTCCATGACCTGCACCACCGTCCCGTACGGAACGTCCTGGTCGGCCCGCAGGAACACCGAAACCTCCGGGTTCTTGCGATGCACCGCGTCCATCTTCTGCTGGAGCTGCGCCAGCGGAACCAAATCCTTGTCCACGTACACCCGGCGGTCCCGCTCGACCGTCAACACCACGCGCTCCTCCGGCTTGATCGTGTTGGACGCGGATTTCGGAAGATTGATGTCCATGCCCCGGTACAGCATCGGCGCCGTGACCATGAAGATCACGAGCAGCACCAGCACCACGTCCACCAAGGGGATGATGTTGATCTCGGCCATGAACCGGCGGCGGCGGGCTTCGATCATGGCTGCCCCGCGCCTTCCCGAAGGCCCCGCATCTCCAGCGCGTTCGTGAGCTCGATGGCGAACCGGTCCATCCGGAACGCCATCTGGCGCACGCGTGAGAGGAAATAATTGTACGCGATCACCGCTGGAATGGCCGTGAACAGGCCTGCGGCCGTCGCCACGAGGGCCTCGGCCACGCCGGGCGCGACGGCCGAGATGCTGGCCGTGCCCTGCACGCCGATCTCGTGAAACGCGTCGATGATGCCCAGCACGGTCCCCAAAAGCCCCACGAAAGGCGTGATGTTGCCGGTCGTCGCCAGAAACGGGAGATAGGATTCCGTCTTGTTGACCTGTTCCTGGATGGAATGCGCCAGGACGCGCTCCACGTACCGCTGTGTCGGCAGCCCCTCGCCGCCCGCTCCCAGGCCCTCGACCGCCGACCGTGAGCTCCCTCCGTTCCCGTCGGGCTGATAGCACACCGCGACCTCCACGTAGACGGCCGCCACGCTGCTGCCTTTATGGAGATGGACGCCGCGGGAGGCTTCGAGGGGATACTTATAGCGGCTGAAGGCCTTCAGGAAGCGCTGGTCTGCGCCCTCGAGCGTGCGGAAAAACCGCCACTTGTAGAGGATGACGGCCCACGAGCCGACGGAAAAGAGCACCAGGGAGAGGAGAACGATCTTGGAGACAAGACCCAGCGAAGATAAAAATTCAAACAGGCTGAAGCGAAACAGCATTGTGCGCGCGATGCCTCCTCACTTGTCCACGTGTACTACCCGACCGCCCATCCGCTCCGGAGCGGACGAAAAAATGGCGGGGCCGACGGGATTTGAACCCGCGACTTCCAGATTGACAATCTGGCGTCCTAAACCAGGCTGAACGACGGCCCCGTAAAGAAATTCGTAGTCAAAAATTATGGTAGGCGGAACAGGGGTCGAACCTGTGACCTCTGCCTTGTAAGGGCAGCGCTCTGACCAACTGAGCTATCCGCCCAAGCAGACCCAAAAATAAATTCCTATCATATTGGAAAACAAGCTGATACTAACAACTCCCCGCCTTTCTGTCAACAAATCACTCGCCCCATCACCCCCGCGGATGATGGCGTTTGTGGAGTTGCTTTAACCGCTCCTTCTCGACGTGGGTGTAGATCTGCGTCGTGGAGATGTTGGCGTGGCCCAGCAGGGTCTGCACGACGCGAAGGTCGGCGCCCCGCTCCAGGAGATGCGTGGCGAAGGAATGCCGCAGCATGTGCGGGGAAATGGGCCGCCGGATCCCGGCCGCCAGCGCAGAGCGACGCAGGATTTTCCAGAACCCCTGCCGCGTCATGCCTCTTCCGGAGCGGGTCACGAACAGGCGATTCGACGTGCGGGTCTTGAGCAGGTGCGGACGCCCGCCCTCCAGATATCGGCGAAGCTTCCGCAGCGCGACGGCTCCGAGCGGCACCACGCGCTGCTTGGACCCCTTGCCGATGGCCCGGAGAAAGCCGACCGCCGCATTGACCGACTCCAGGTCCAGCTTGACCAACTCCGAGACGCGCAGGCCCGTCGCGTAGAGGACTTCCAGCATGGCGTCATCCCGCAAGGCTTCGGGATGCCGTCTTTGCCCTGCTTCCCGACGCGATGGCGCATCGAGTATCCGTTGGACCTCGGTGAACGGCAAGGCTTTGGGCAGGCGTTGGGAAGCTCTGGGAACGGTGACGTTCAGGAAAGGATCATGCTGCAGGGCGCCTTCGCTGAGGAGGAACCGATAGAATCCACGAAACGCCGCGACGCTGCGCGCGACCGATGGCGCCGCTAACCCCTGACTTCGCAAGAACCCCAACAATCGCGGGACGTCGGCACGGGTCACGGACGCCGGACCCTCGCGCCCCTCGCTCTGCAGGAAACCCCGCAGCTTGGCCAGATCCCGCCGGTACCCCTCCACCGTGTTCGCGGACAGGCCCCGCTCCGCGATCAAGCCGGTGAGGTATCGGTCGAGCCATTGCTCCGTTCGCACGCACGCCTCCTGGGAACGCAGGCGCGCTTACCTTACCACAGGTCTTGCTATCGACGAAGCGACCGGGTTACCTTGCGGGGCTGAAGGAGCCCTCCATGGATCGGTTGATTCCTGTCAGAAACCCATCCGACATTCTGCCGGCGTTCCAGGGAACGCCGATCGAGACCTTGCTCGCCTACCAGAACCTGAGCGCGCCGCATGCCGCACACGAGAAGGCCGAGTTGCTCATCGGCATGTGCATGGACAACCGCAAGCATCTCCGGGTTCCGGAAAACTTCGCCTACATCCTCCGGACGGGCGGCGGCAACCTCCGCTACAGCGAGTTCAAGGTTTCTTACGCCATTGCGATCGGGGGCATATCCGCAATCGCGCTGCTCGTCCACACGAACTGCGGAATGGTCAACCTGATGAGCAAGCGTGAGCAGTTCATCTCAGGGCTGGTGCAGAAGGCCGGCTGGGACCCGGAATGGGCCGAGGCCCATTTTCAGCACTTTTCGCCGATGTTCGAGATCGGCAACGAGGTGGATTTCGTGCTGAGCGAAGCCAAGCGGCTTCGCCTCCGGTATCCCAAGCTGATGGTGGCGCCGCTACTCTATCGCGTCGAGGACGGACAACTGTACCAGCTCAAGGAAGGCACGCTGTAGGGGAACGGAGTCGGCTCCGTCCCCCTCGCATAGACGATCGCTTACTTGTTGGGCTGCGGCGTGTAGCGCAGGTAGGGCTTGACCGCCTTGAAGCCCTTGGGAAAGAGCTTTTTGGCGTCGTCATCGCTCACAGCCGGAACGATAATGCAGTCCTGGCCGTCCCTCCAGTTGACCGGCGTCGCCACCTTGTACTTGGCCGTGAGCTGCAGAGAGTCCACCACCCGCAGCAGCTCGTCGAAGTTCCGGCCGCAGGAAGCCGGATAGGTGATCATGAGCTTGATTTTCTTATCCGGCCCGATGACGAACACCGACCGGACCGTCATGTTGTCCGCGGCGTTGGGGTGGATCATGTCGTAGAGCATCGCGACCTTCTTCTCCGGGTCGGCGATCATGGGGAAGCTTACCGTGCAGTTCTGGGTCTCGTTGATGTCTTTGGTCCACCCCTTGTGCGCTTCCAGCGGATCCACGCTGATCGCGATCACCTTGACGCCCTTCTTTTCGAACTCGCCCTTGACCTTCGCCATGTAGCCCAGCTCGGTGGTGCACACGGGCGTGAAGTCCTTGGGATGCGAGAAGAGGATGCCCCAGCCGCTCCCCAACCATTCGTGGAAGTTGATGGTGCCTTCCGTGGTCTCCGCCGTAAAGTTCGGCGCTTCATCTGCCAATCGCAATGCCATATCCGGCCTCCTTATCTTCTATTCAACCCACATTGTTTGATCGCTGAATCACGTTTCGCCGCACGACAACAAAACCATTATCGCTTCCCGGCATGAACGTTTGTCAACCGTTTCTTAACACCTGCGCACGATCCTGTTACAATTCGGTGACAATGGCTGTCTCCCCCGCTCAAGACCGAAATCTCCGCGACCTGATGCGCGAGCGCCTTCCGGCCAAGGTTTTCAACCGATTGGAAGACGCCGGCCGGCTGGCCCGGCAGTCCGGCGTCTCGGTCTTTGTCGTCGGCGGCCTGGTCCGGGATCTCCTGCTGGGACGCGCAACGATCGACATCGACATTGCGGTGGAGGGCGACGGCATGGCCTTTGCCAAACATCTGGCCGAGCGGCACGGAGCCGGCCTGAAGATCTTCGAACGGTTCGCCACGACCTATGTCGTCTTTCCGGACCGCATGAAGTTCGACATCGCAAGCACCCGCGCCGAGCAGCCCGCCCGTCCTGGCGCCGGCGCCGAGGGAGCCTGGAGCATCCCGGCGGGAGGATCCTGTCCCATCGAGCGGGACCTCATGCGGCGGGACTTCACCATCAATGCCCTCGCCATCCACTTGAACGCCGGACGGTTCGGACAATTGCTGGATCCTTCGGGAGGACTGCGGGATCTGCGCGCGCGCACCATCCGCGCCGTCTACGATCTGAGTTTCGCGGACGACCCCACCCGCGTCTATCGAGCCATCCGCTTTGAACGGCGATTCGGATTCACGATCGAACGGAGAACTCTGCGTCTGCTCAAGGAGGCAACCGCGCAAGGGCTGCCTCACAAACTCCCCGGCCACCGCGTGAAGAATGAGCTGATACTGCTGCTGGCCGAAAAGGATCCGGCCCGCACGATCCGGCGCCTGTCCGCGCTCAACCTCCTCCACCCCATTCACCCCGCTCTTCGCTTGACGCCTCACCTCACGACACTGTCGGCCGGCCTGGCGAACGCGCTGGATTGGTGGGGGCGACGATTCCCGGACCGGAAACCCGACCACCCCCTCGCCTATTTCATGGCGCTGACCGCTGGATTGAGCGCACCGGCCGTGAACGCCCTCATGAAGCGGTTGGTGCTTCCGGAAGGACAAGCCGACAAAGTCCGCACGGTCACACGCCGCCTGGAGCCCATTCTGCGCCGCCTGGGCCGGAGCCGTCCGCTGACGCCCTCCCAGGCCTATCGGCTCCTGCTCGGCCTGCCGGACGAAGGCCTGATCCTGCTCGTTGCTGAAGCGGCCTCCACGAGCGTGAAGCGTCTGGTGTCCGCGTATCTGACCACGTACCAACCCACCAAGCTGGCCATCAGCGGGAAGCATCTGGCATCCATGGGATTGAAATCGGGCCCCATCTACAAGGCGGTTCTGGACACCGTGCTCGACGCGAAACTGGACGGCACGGTCACAACCGCGAGAGAGGAACGGGAACTGGCGCAACGGCTCGTGAAAAAGGTCGCGGTCTGATGGACGTTATCACGACTCATCTCAACGCGGACTTCGATGGGCTGGCCTCCATGGTCGCGGCCCGCAAGCTGTACCCGGGCGCCCTGCTCGTCTTTCCCGGCGGCACCCAGGAGACGATCCGCAGCTTCCTGTCAGTTCACGATCTCGGGATCACCAGATTGAAAGACCTTGACCGGGAACAGGTCACGCGGCTGATTCTCGTGGATACGCAGGAGCCCGAGCGCATCGGCGTCCTGAAAAATCTTTTCGGCAAGCCGGACGTGCAGGTGCACATCTACGATCACCATCCGGACCCGGATCAGCCCGCCGGAGAGCCGGTGCTTCCCAGGGCGGACCTGCGCAAGGTCGAGCAGGTCGGCGCGACGACGACGATCCTGATCGAGCAACTGCAATCACGGAAGATCCCGCTCACGCCGTTCGAAGCCACCGTCCTGGCCCTCGGCCTCTATGAAGAGACCGGATCCCTGGCCTATGCCTCGACCACGCCACGGGATCTGGACGCAGCCGCCCACGTCCTGCGCGCGGGCGCGGACCTCAACGTCGTGTCCGACACGCTGCGGAGCCATCTCGACCCCGATCAGGTCGCGCTGCTCAACGATCTGCTCCATTCGAGCGAGACCTACTACCTGGAAGGTCGCAAGGTCCTGCTGGCCACGAGCGCGTATGACCGCTACCGCGGCGACCTCGCCGACGTGGTGCACAAGCTGGCCGACATGGAAGGGCTCGACGCGGTGGTCGCGGCCATCGCGATGGACGATAAGATCGAGATCATCGGCCGGAGCCGGCGTCCCGAGATCGACGTGGGACAACTCGCCCGGGAGTTCGGCGGCGGGGGCCACGCCGTCGCGGCGGCGGC
>CAZMPH010000031.1:16524-19583 GCA_964568195.1 uncultured Nitrospirales bacterium
AGCGTCAAGGGGCAGACCCTGGTCGAAATCAAGGAACGGCTCGCGCAGTTGCTGACCGAACGCTACCGCCCCACCCTGCTGGCCAAGGACGTCATGACCACGCCGGTCAAGGCCATCAACGAGGACGCGACGGTGGCCGACGCCGAGAGCCGCATGACGAAGTACGGCGTCAACGTCCTGCCGGTGCTGGACGGCAGGGATCGCTACCTGGGTCTGGTCACGCGGGAGATCATCCAGAAGGCCCTGTTCCACCAGTTCGGCAAATCGCCGGTCCTCACCCTCATCCAGACCGACGCCTATACGGCCGATCCGGAGACGCCGTTCCGGCACATCGAGGCCCGCATGATCGAGCGCAACCAGCGGTTCGTGCCCGTGCTCCGCGAGACGAAGGTGGTCGGCGTCATCACCCGTACCGATCTCCTCCGCACGCTCCACGACGACGTCCTGCTGGCGGCCAGAGCCCGCGCGAAGGGCCAGGCGCTGCCGGCCGATCAGGCGCCCTCGCCCTTCCGACGCAACATCAAGGGCCTGTTGCGGGAGCGCCTGCCGGACCATGTCTTCGCCGTGCTGGAGCGGGCCGGCGAGCTGGCCGAGCGGACCGGCGTGTCGGCCTTCGTGGTGGGAGGCTTCGTGCGCGATCTTCTCCTGGGGCGGCCGAACCTGGATCTGGACCTCGTCATCGAGGGCGACGGGATCGCCTATGCGCGTGCGCTTGGAGCCGAGGTGAAGGCCGCCGTCAAGGCCCACGAACGCTTCGGCACCGCCGTCCTCATCTTCCCGGACGGCTTCAAGCTGGACGTGGCGACCGCCCGCACCGAGTACTACGAGTATCCGACGGCGCTCCCGACCGTCGAGCGCAGCTCGATCAAGAAGGACCTCTACCGCCGCGACTTCACGATCAACACGCTGGCGATCCGCCTGAACGCCGGCCGCTTCGGCGACCTGATCGATTTCTACGGCGGCCAGCACGACCTCAAGGAAAAGACGATCCGCGTGCTGCACAGCCTGAGCTTCGTCGAGGACCCGACGCGCGTGTTCCGGGCCATCCGGTTCGAGCTGCGCTTCGGGTTCAAGCTGGGCAAGGAGACGCTCACCCTGATCAAGGGCGCGGCCAAGATGGACCTCTTCCATCGTCTGTCCGGCTCGCGCCTGATGGACGAGCTCATCCTTCTGTTCTCGGAAGAGGAGCCGCGCAAGGCCATCGCCCGCCTGGCCGAACTGGACCTGCTCCGGTTCATCCATCCGAGCCTCAAGTGGTCGCCTCGCCTGGAGGCCCTGCTCAAGGCCGTCGAGGACGCCCTGGGCTGGCACAAGCTGCTCTATCTGGATCGCAAAATGGACGTGTGGGTGGTCTATTTCACGGCGCTCATGGAAGTAGTGCCGGACAAGGCCGTGAAAGAAACGTTGAAACGGTTGCCGGTGCCGGAGCGGCAGGCCGAAAAAATCCGAACGGGCCGGTTCAACTCGTACGCCCTCTTACGGCGATTGTCGAAACGGCCGCCTTTGAAGCCGGCCGAGACCTACCGCACGCTGCTCGGGCTTGCCGACGAGGTCCTCCTGATCCTCATCGCCAAGACGAAATCGGAATCGGTCAAGCGCCAGATCTCGGCCTGCCTGACCGCGTACCAGCACGTGAAGCCGTCGCTGACGGGAGAGGACTTGAAGAAGATGGGCCTCAAGCCGGGGCCGCTCTACAGAAAGATCCTGGACCGCCTGCTCGACGCCCGCCTGAACGGCGAGGTGCAATCCGAAGCCGACGAGCGGGGCCTGGTGAAGAAGATCGCGAAGCTCTAGGAGGACGATCCATGCCTGTTCCCTGGACGATGCTCGGCGCCATCTTCAAGTTTCTCGCGCCGAACATTCCCGAGATCATTGCCACCGTCAAAACCCTGAAGAAAGAGCAACAGCGGGAGAAGGTCGAGCTCGATGACACGGCGACCCGCGTGCTCGAACTGGAGAGGCGCCTCGCCGCTCAACTGCAGCTCGTCGAGCAGTTGACGACTCAACTCGCGAAGCTGGAGAAGGCGTTCGTGTGGGCCCTCTGGGCCTCGATCTTTGCCGCTGTCCTGGCCCTGATCGCGCTGGGGGTTGTGTTCCTGACCCCTTCGTTCTAGGCCGGGACGAACTTCAGGGCGGCGGCATTGATGCAGTACCGCAGGCCGGTGGGCGGAGGGCCATCATCAAACATGTGGCCCTGGTGGCCGCCGCAGCGGACGCAATGGACTTCCGTCCTCGGATGGAGCAGCTTCCAGTCCGTTTTCTTCTCGACGGCCTTTTCTGAAATCGGCTTCCAAAAGCTGGGCCACCCAGTCCGGCTGTCATATTTAGCATCGGATGAAAACAGAGGCAGATCGCAGCCGGCGCACAGGTACGTGCCGGGCGCCTTCTTGTTGTGGTAAGGATTTTGAAAGGGCTTCTCCGTCCCGTCCTGGCGAAGAACGCGATACTGCTCCGGCGTCAACAGCGCCTTCCATTCAGCGTCCGTCTTTGTAATTTTCGCAATCTCAACCATTGTCCCGGCCTCCTTGGCTTGTGCCGGCATTATACCAACAGCTTTGGCCAATATGCCTAATCCCAGCACCGCTCCCGATTTCAACAGCGTTCTCCTTGTCATGGGCCTGTCTCCTCCTTTTTACCCGTTAGTCTCGCTTCACACCCAAACGTTACGGGCCTAACGCTTCTACGGAGGTCGGGGGGGAACGGATTGGTGAGAGGAGCGTAATCAAGTACAAATGAAATAAGAATCTCAGCCGCGCGACTTCTCCCAGCGATCGATGAGAATGCCTTCGCGGAGGCCGTAATCGCTGACGAGGCACTCGACGAACCCGAACCGCTCCATGCTCTCCAATAAGATCAGCGCGCCGGCCAGGATAAGGTCCTCGCGGCCGGGTTCGAGGCCGGGAAGGGTCCTCCGCTCGGCATGGGTGCGGGGCAGGAGTTCTCCGACGATCCGGCGCACCGTATCCACGGACAGTCGGTAATTGTGGATGCGCTTCGGGGTGTAGGTTTCCAATTTCTGATCCATCGCCGCCAGCGTCGTAATGGTTCCGGCCGTCCCG
>CAZMPH010000032.1:0-451 GCA_964568195.1 uncultured Nitrospirales bacterium
TATCCCGATAGCGGACCATGGTGGACTTTCGGACTCGCGTGCCGGCCGGGACGCCCTTCTTGATCCGTACGCCCACCGTGAGAACTTCCTGCTGTCCCGAACCGAGATCGGCGATCTCCCATGCAAGCCGCTGTCCCTCGATCTGGCCCGGCTTCGGCTGGGCATCAACGAACTCCAGCTCGGGCGGGAGACTTTCGGATACCAGTACGCGCCGGGCCGGACTGGTGCCGGTATTCGTGGCAACGAGCTGATAGGAAAAGACCTTGCCCGGGATGCCTTCCTTGGCCGTCATCTGGGTCGCCACCGCCACCACGGGCCGCGCGACAACGACGAGACGCCCGGTCTCCGCGATCACCGAACGGGAGCGCTCCGACGTCGCGGCCAGCCTGATGGAATGCCGTTTCGCATCAGGCGCATCGGACGGCACGGCCAGTTCGGCCAGCAGCGCGAT
>CAZMPH010000032.1:461-18728 GCA_964568195.1 uncultured Nitrospirales bacterium
CCTGGGGATTGAGCGGCCGGGTCATCTCCACCACCGGCTCGTCTTGCTGGCGGACCCCGTCGCGGTTCCGGTCCTCGACCACGGTAACCCGGCCGCCGAGGTCGCTCTGGCTCTTGAGCACAAAGCGGTCTGTGCCGTTGCCCGTGTTTCTCAGCGTGAACGGCAGCAGCACCGTCTCCCGGGGGAAGACCGTGCGGAACGCCTCAGCCCCCGTCACCCGGACACCGGCCACCGCTTCAACTTTGGCGACCGACGAGACGATGGACACGGTCTGCTCGCCCACGGCGGATTGCAGGACGGCCCGGACGCCGAGGTCCTGGTCGGCCAAGGCGTCATCCGAGACGCGAAAATCGAGCCGCACGGCAGGCCGGTCGTTCGGCGCCAGCCGCGCGAGGTCCCACGTGACCGTATGCACTTGCGGATCGACCGACGAGGCCGACGGCGTGACCTGCACGAGCCTGAGCGCGCCCGGATAGGACACGATGATACGAGCCGACCGGGCATCGGCGGACCCGACGTTCGAGAGCGCCAAGGTATACGAAACGGCATCTCCCGGTTTGACTTTCGCCCGATCCAGCGCGAACGTCCCGCGCAGAGCGGGAGCGGAGGCGACGAGCGTCGTCGGCGCGGCGTGCGACACGGCCGGGTCGGATTTGGAGGAGACTTTGATCTCGAAGGGCTGCGCCGCACCGTTACTCATCTCGATCGGCAGGCGGGCCCTGAGTATGAATCGAGCGCGCTGGCCGGCGACGAGCCGCGGCGTCTCGGTCACGGACGGTTCCCCGGTTTTGACCCTGCCGGACCCGTCGGGATCATGGAAAAAGACGGCCTGGTAAGAGGGCGGCAACGTCGAGATGAGCAGGAACGCGTCTTCGGCGTTCCCGCGATTGGCGGCGCCGAACGGCACCGTGACGCTGTCCCCCGAGATGGCCACGTACCGACCGCCCACATCCGTCACCTCCATGCCCGCCACACGCTCCACAACGAGGAACACCGGCTCGCCGGCGGGAGGCGCGGACAGAGGGGGACGCGCCGGAATCTTCGACGGAGGCACCTGGCCCGGTTTCACCGGAGCCGGCTTCTCGCCCGCGCGCAACTCGGCAAGGCGCTGTCTGGCCTTCTCGGCTTCGGGCGAGCCCGGCGCTTCCCGGATGATCCGCTCGTAGGATTCGACGGCCTTCTTCCGATTGTCGGGAGCCACTTCCTTCTTGGCCGCAACCTTGGGCGCGGTCTCAGGCTTGACGGGCGGCTTGGGCTCGGGCTTGGCCGCGACTTTCGGCGGCGCTTCCGGCTTCGGCTCGGCAGGCGGCTCAACCGGCGGCTTGGCCGCCATCTTCGGCTCGGGCGGCGGCGGCGCCTGCTCAGGCGGAGCTTTCTTCTCCAAGGCCGTAATTTGTCGGGAGGCGTGCCCGAACATGGAGCTCTGCGGGAATCGTGTTTTCAGCTCACGGAATGCGGTGAGGGCTTCCTGGGTACGGCCGACCTTCTGGTAGGACTTTCCCAGCCAGTACAGGGCCAGGTCATTCACCCGTCCATTCGGGAACTGCTTGAGGACGTCGGTCAGCGCCACAATCGCTTTTTCGGTGTCCCCTTTCAGGTAAGCCTGGTAGCCATCGGTGAAAAGAGTCGCCTCGTCCGGTTGGGCGCCTGTGAGGGAGAACGCTCCGAAGAGCAGGAAAGCACAGGCAAAAAATGAACCGACCATGAGGACAGCCCGATTACACGACCAGTGTGGCACCCGGCGACTCCTCCATGCAGTCGAAATGCGCGGCAATCCAAGTTTCAAGTGCGGGAAAAGGTAGCAGAATAGCCCGAGGGTGTCAATTCAGAAGGTGAGAGAACACAAGGGGAAATCGGCGCAGGCCAAACGGCGATCTTGACCTGCGCCGGTTCGATTTGGATCGAAGGCTACGCGGCCTTGGATTCCGACAGCCGCATGCGTCCCTTCTCAAGAGCGGCCTCAATCCCCGCCTTGGTGCGCTGCGCGGTGACGGCCACGTCTTTTTTCACCTTCGTCGCGTAGTGCTTGAACTCCTTGCGCATGTCCTTGCCCGACTTCGGCGCGAACAGCATGCCCGCGACGGCTCCAAGCACCGCCCCTCCGATAAACAGAAGCGTCATAGTCTTGTGATTCGATGCGCCATTCTCTTCCATCGTCCTAACCTCCTTGTGAGTCAACGTGAGTTGAACAACCTGATTTCCCCTGCGGCAGGACATTGCATCATGCGTACCATTTTCCGGATTCGTTATGAATCAATACGTTTGGTGCCGCATCGTTGAAAAGAAGGGGCATCTCTTGCGTGTCTTCTTCGCAACAGTGTGGCCGAAAAGAGTAAAGGTGTGGTGGGTTATTCCCTCGCGCCGGCGCGAACGAGCAGCTCCACGATGTCCTGCTTGCCCTGAGATGCCGCTTCTATGAAGGCGGTCGCGTCCGACCCGGGCGCCTCCTGTGCGTCAGCGCTGCGACTCGAGCTGGTGAGTCATCCACGTCTGGAACCACTGGTAGTCGCTCTGGTAGGCGAACTCGGTGGGCTGAACGGAGGCGTCCTTGGCGGCGAGCAAGGCATAGGACCGCGGCCATTGCTTCGTCCACCAGGACTTGAGCTCGTCGGGTTGGTACGGCTCCCCCTCCGCATTGCGCACGCCGGCCGCCGTCACCACTTCACACACGATCGGCCAGGCCCGGTCCTTGCCCAGCCCCAACGATCGCAGATGCTCCTTGAGGAGGAAGACCACCCAGACTTCGGTGCTGTGCTTCTTGTTATGCCGGAAGTGAACGACCTGGCGGAACGGCGTGGAGTTGAGACTCTTGATCACGGAGGTGTAATCCGGCCCTCCGAGCCTGCCCGCCGCCTCGGCGATCCCTTCAAGCAACGCCGACAGGTCCAGTTCGGGCGGCGAGGCGCTGGCCGGCGGCGGCGGCGGATTGGGGCCGGGGTGCGACTCCGTGAGCATCTGCAGGAAGGGACGGAGTTCGCGCAGGCGGCTCACGGCCTGCTTGAGCATCTGCTCCGATTCGATCCAATAGTCGGAATCACTTTTCGCCATCCGCTCCTTGCCCGCCGGAGGCAGGATGGGCGGCACCCAGTACCGGAGCAGCACGAAGAGCACGTAATCGAGGTCTCCCTGCGCGCCGGCGACTTTCAGGAGGGCTTCCATCCCTCCCGATTCCGGAGACAGAAAGGCCTCGCACTGGGATTCCACGCCCAGGCGCTTGGTGGCATCGCGCCACCAGGAAGTGAATTGGGTCCATCGGGTCGGAGTCAGCATCGATTTCCCTTGCGTATGGAATCGTACTCCCTCCCCCGGTTGATTTCAAATCGGCGTCTTCCTGATAAATTTTCCCTGGACGCAACTTTTTGCCGTCCGTATCCGTAAATGGTATGATGCCCCCCTTAGATTCCCCTAGAGGGCTGCTACCAGGCGCATGGACGCTCCGATCCCGCAAAGTTCCTCGACCGTCGCTCCCGACCTCGTGGCCCGAGTCGCCAACGGGGATCAGACGGCGTTCGAACAGCTCTATGAGCAATCGAGTGCGTTGCTGTTCACCCTCGTCTCCCGGATCCTGGGGCACCAGGGTGACGCGGCGGATCTCCTGCAGGAGGTCTATCTGGAGGTCTGGCGCAAGGCCTCGAACTACGACCACGCGCGCGGGACGCCGATGGCCTGGCTGGTCACGCTGGCGAAGAGCCGCGCCATTGACCGGGTACGCGCGCTCGGCTCCCGCGGGAAAGGCGTGACCTCTTCGCTCGACGACACGCCCGCTTCCGCCCTGATCGCCGCGGGCACGGACGCCCTGGAACTGCGCGCCGCGAATGAACGTCAGGCTCTCGTCTGGAAGGCCATCGAGACCCTCCCGCTGGTGCAGCGCCAGGCGATCGAACTCGCGTACTACGAGGGGCTGACCCACGTGGAGATCTCGGGACGGCTGAACGTGCCTCTGGGCACGATCAAGACGAGAATACGGCTGGCCATGGAGAAGCTCCGGGACGGTCTCCAACCCTTATGGGAGGAGGAACTCGGATTGACCGAGTAGGCAAACGGATGGACCACGAACAACTGGAAGAAAGCCTGAGCTTGTACGCCCTCGGCACGCTGGAGCCGGAGTCGGCCCGCGAGGTCGAGTCGCACCTGGCGTCCGGATGCCCGCACTGCGGCACCCTACTCAGACAGTACCAGGGCACGGCGGCAATGCTGCCGCACGCCCTGACGTTAAAACCGCCGCCGGCCGGGCTCAAGGCCAGAATCATGCGGGCGATCACCGGCCAAGACACTCAGATAGACGCTCCGGTGGCTGCCCCGGCGGCGGAAGCCGTACCGGAACCGACGCCGGCGAAGATGAGCATTCCGTCTCCGCCGCCGGATATGGCTCAGCCGCGCGCCGCCTCGAAGGTCGAGTGGGAGCCGTCGCAGATCCGCCGGCGGACTGCATCCTGGCGGGACCGGCTGGCCGGCCAGTCCCTGGCCCTCGCCGCCTCGCTCGGCGGCCTGCTCCTGGGCCTCAGCGGATACGCGTACTATCTGTACGCGGCGCTCGAAGCCGAGCAAGCGGCGTATGTCGAAGACCGGATGGCGTTCGCCAAGGCCAACCTCAAGACATCCGACCTCGAACACCAGCTCGAGGAGCGCCAGCGTGCGTTGGGCAAGACGACGTCGGAACTGAACCGCGCCGTCCAGGCCCTGGGCACCACGCACGAACTCCTGGCCAGGCATCAGGAGCAGATCGAAGTCCTCCAGGCCTCCCGGCCGGGCAAATCCACGGAAGAAATCGCGCGCATTTTCGCCTCTTCTACCGCCAGGATGGCGTCCCTGAGTGGCACCGCCATGGCCAAGGGCGCCTATGCCATGGTGTTCGTGGAACCGGATACGCGCCGGGGATTTTTCTACGCGAACAACCTCCCGGCTCTGCCGGCGGGAAAGACCTACCAGCTCTGGGTCATCACCGACAAGCCGGTCAGCGCCGGCGTCTTCTCGCTCGATCGTGGGCGTAAAGGCCGCGTGATGCTCCAGAACATGCCTGAGGTCAGGAAGATCCAGAAGTTCGCCGTGAGCCTGGAACCGGCCGGCGGCCGCCCGCAGCCGACGGGCAGCATCTACCTGGCGGGTGGCTTGTAAAATTTAATTCGCGCTGCGGGCGCAGCGAAATCCGCTGTCGCTGTTCCTACAACGCCACCGGAATTCCCTTGCCCAACCGGAGAAAGATGAGCTTGAACCCGGCGGGGGTTCGACCGATGGCTTGCCGGACGGCTTCGGTGTAAGCCTTGGCCTGCGGTCGATAGGTATCCATGCGCCCGGCCACCTCGGCCTCGGCGATACGATCCGTCTTGTAATCCGCCACCCATAACCCACCGTCCTTTTCGTACAGCAGGTCGATCCGCCCTTCCATTAGAGTGGGAGGGGGCCCATCACCCGTTGCATTCGCCCGAGCAACGGGTACCCGAGGTGCCCCTCCCACACCCACCATAGCGGGCGGGGGCTGCCACGGCATCATGAACGGCACTTCGCGTCCCAGGATCGTGGCGTCTCGCAATTCGGCGCAGGCTTCCGAGCGCGCAAAGGCCTTCAGCACGTCACGGATCTCCTTGATGATCTCCGCAGAGCGGCCCCGGAACTCTTCCGGAATCCAGTGACCGATACCCTGCACAAATTGTTCAAGCATAACTTCAACTTCATCACGATAATTCCAGCTTTCAAGAGCCTTATGGACAAGGCTACCAACAGCTGCGGCAAACGTGGGCGCGGGAGGGGCACCCTTGGTGGGGCCCCCTTCCGTTTCCAATTGTGACCTGGCTCCCGTGGGGCCTTGGAGCGGACCTTCGAGCATCGACGGCGTCAGAACAGTCGGCCGGTCGCGGCATTGAACCCAGCGCTCCGCGCGGGATCGCCGGCGCGCTTCAAAATCCTGCAGTTCGCCGAAAGACCGGGGCGCCCGCTCCTTCACAGCCCGTTCGCGCGGCCGTCCTTCGTCGGCGGGAAGAATGACTTGCGTGAGGCGACCTTCCCCCACCGACAGCTCGGTCGCGTCCCGGCTTCCGACCGCCTCCCCAACGGCGTCCTTGAGCAGTGAAAGAAAATTTCCGGTCGAAGACCGGCCGGTCAGCGCTCCGGAGAGAATGAGCCGCTCCTTGGCCCGCGTCATGCCGACATACAGCAGACGCCGTTGCTCAGCCACCGTCCGGGCTTCGAGTTTCGAAGACGCGAACAGGCCGCCCAACGTGCCGGTCGAGCCGAGGCGGATACCGGCGACGTCTGTGGACCAATCGTGTTGCACCTGGATCGGGTCCCGCTGCATGAGCGTGCCCGCGTGCATCCCCACCAGGACGACGATGGGAAACTCCAGTCCCTTGGCCTTGTGAATGCTCAGCACCCGCACGGCTTCGAGCGACTCCTCCGCCAGCCCGCTCTCGGACTCTTCGGGGGGATCGGCGATCCGCTCGGCCAGTAAGTCCACAAACCCCGCGAGCGTCATGTCGGGATCGGCGGCAAGGTCCTCCGCCAGATCACAGATCTTCCAGAGATTCGCCGCGGCCTGTTCGCCATGCAGCGACGCGGACGCCAATTCCAGGACTGGCAGCCGCGCGAAGACGAGGTCCAACGCGTCGGGCAGCGGTTTCATGGGACAGTCCCGATGTAGCGACTCGAGCGCTTCATAGAGCCGACGGAGATGCGCGGCCTTGGGGTGCCGGCTTAGGCCGGGAGGCACGCCGCCGCGATAGTCCAGCGCGCGCAACGCGGCCAGCTCGACAAGCTCGCGGTCCGTGAGCGCGCCGAGCGCGGAGCGCAGCAGGCCTACCAGCGCCACCTGGTCGTCGGGATGCCGGACGCACCGCAGAAGATTGACGAGGTCGATCACTTCCTGCCGCCGGTAGAAGTGCTTCTCCCCTTCCGCGACATAGGACAGCCCGTGCCGGCGCAGCGCCTCAAGATAGTCGCGGCTCTGGGTGAAGGTCCGGAACAGCAGCGCGACGTCGCCGGGCTCGACCTTGCGCGGGGGCCCGTCCCGGCTCGTGAGGACTTCCCGGCCGATCACCTCGGTCTTGAGCCAGCGGGCCAACGCTTCCGCTTCGGCGCGTACGGCCTGCGGAGCGTTCAGATCCTCGCTCTCCTCATCGTCACCGTCTGGCGCGACGAGCCGGAGCGCGACGCCCTGCGTGCCGGCTCCCGTCTTGCGGTCCGGCTGGGGATCGAGGGCATGATAGGGCGGCTGCGGGCCACGGCCCTCAGCCAGCAGACGCCCGAACAGGCCGTTGACCACGGCGAGGATCGACGCGTGGCTGCGGAAGTTCGTGGTCAGGGTGAGCGGCAGCCCTCCCTGGGCCAGCACCCGCGCGGTCACGTCCTGAAACGCTTCGATGTCGGCCCGGCGGAACGCGAAAATGGATTGCTTGGGATCACCGACAATGAACAACTTCCCCGGTTCCATCTGCACGGCCTGCCAGTCGGCCACGGGCCGGCCGGCCCGTTCGCACAAGAACAGAATGATTTCGTACTGGACCGGATCGGTGTCCTGGAATTCGTCCACCAAGATCGCCTTGAAATGGCGCTTGAGCCGTTCACGGATGCCCGGATGGTCGCGCAGCAGATCGCGGGCGCGCGCCAGCAGGCCGTCGAACGTGATGGCGCCCGCTTCCAGAAAGCGCCGCCGGCAACTGTCGGCGAACGGTTTCAGAATCGCCAGCGCGTCGCGGAAGTACTCGTGGTCGGTCCTGAGCACGGCCTTGGCCGTCTGGGTGATCCGCACCGCCTCGTCGAAGTCCCGCTTGTCCCAGCCGACCGGCGGCTTCGAGCCGGCGCTCTTGTCGTCCAGCAGCGCGGCCGTGTCTCCGTCCACGGCCTTGATGCCCGGCGAGCCGCGCGCGAGGACCAGATCGAAGACGGATCGCGCGGCGGCAAGAAGCCGTTCGACTTGACGCAGCTCTTTCCCTTCTTCCAGATGTGCAGTCGACAACTCGTTCGCGCGCTCCCGCTTCTCCTGCAACCACGCCCGCACAGGCGGCGAGAGCGATGTGTCCCGCACCTGTTCAGCCAGATCGTCGAGCGGGACCAAGTCTTTGACAAGCGCGCGGGCGAGCTCGCGGAGTTCCGCGACGCCGATCCGCCGGAGCACTCGCCTCCAGACATCATGCCGGCTCCCGCCGGCGCCGAGTTCGTCGTCCAGCCATCGCTCCCACTCGCGCTGGAAGTGTTCTTCGAAACCGACTCCCTCGTCCGGCTCGAATCCGGGGTCCACGCCGGCCTCGACCGGATAGAGCCTGAGCAGGTGCGCGGCAAAGCTATGGATGGTCCCGATCTGACTGCGCTCCACTTCCAGGACGGCCGCTTCCGCCCGCGCGGCGAGCTCGGCGGACGAGAGCCGGTAGCGTTCCAGTAGATCCGTCGCGGCCTCGGGCCTGGCGGCCAGGTCGAACAATCGCTCCTGCAGGCGGATTTTGATCTCGTTCGCGGCTTTGATCATGAAGGTCAGCGCCACGATTTCCGGGAGTGGCACCGGATCGGGAGACTTCACGACCAGATGGACCAGCCGGTCCACCAGGAGCGTCGTCTTGCCGGTGCCGGCGCCGGCCGTCACGACCACGTTCCGGTCGAACGTCGTGGCGGCCAGCGTCCGCGCCTGCGCGTCCTGAATCTCAGCCACCGCGCTTCCTCCCTGGCTTTTTGCCCGCTTTCGCCTCCGCTTCGGCAGTCTTCGTCTCGACCTTGGGCGCCTTTAGCCGGTGGAGATTCTCGAGCTCTTTGCGGGACTCATCCCCACGCGCGCGCCACCAGCTCTGATTGTGATGGCGGCGGCAGACCTCGGAGTAGTCGCAGTGGTCGCAGTACCCGCCCGGCAGGATGAAGAACCGGCCGGCCCTGATGCCCTCGAGGATGAGCGTCAGGGTGCGACCGATCAGGACACCCGTCTCGCCTACCCAGCAGGACGCGTCCAGGAAACTCCGGCCCAACGGCCCGTCCTTGCGATTGGGCGCGAGGAAATAGAAGGCGGCGGATTCCGGAACGGCCGGCTCCCCCAGCACCTCGCGTGCGGCCAGCAGATAAAGCGGCGGCTGGAGACGCATGCCCCGCACCGCAGCCGTGGCCAGGTCCCGGTCCTTCGGCGCGCCCGCCTGCGTATACTTGTAGTCCACGACACGGACGACGGTTCGCCCGCTGTCCTTCCGCACATCCACCCGATCCAATATCCCCCGGACCGGGATCGCCTGCAGTGGAGGGGGCAGATTCGAGTCGAACCGGCCTCTGCCCTCCACTTCAAACAACGTGGGGATGTACCCGCTCTGCCGCAGTTCCCGAAGATCCTCCCGAATGAGCTGCTCGACGAGCCACAAGGCCTCCTCCTTCGCCAGCGCCCACAGGAGCCGATAACCCACCCAGTTGTTTTCTTCATACTCGGCGAACACCGGAGGCGCGACGTCGGCCAGCAGGCGAACGGCGTCGTCGGTGAGCACCTCGGCAACGGCTACGCCGTCCCGCTTCAGCCGCTCGTAGAAGGCACGGAGCAGGGCATGGCACAGCTCGCCACGCGAGCGGGCATCGAGCTCCACCACGGACTCCGGCGCTTCCATCGGTTGAAGCCTTAGGACCTGCGCGGCGAAATACCGGAACGGACACTGCGCGTAGCGTTCCAGCGAAGTCGGCGCCGCGCCGCGCCGTTCCAGCGCGTCCCAGTGAGACGCGACCGGTCCGACCAGGCCGTCGAACGGCGTCAGCCCGGCTTTCGCCGATTCCAATTCCTTCAACGCGCTCACACCCTGCTCCAGCAGGTCCGGCTCACTATAGAGCGTGCGCCATTCGGAACAAACCGACCCACCGCGCAGGATGACGCGCAGGCCCATCTCGCGGGCGGTCAGCAACAGAAGCTCGTATGGCCACTCGGCCCACCGCTCGCTCGGCCGCCGCTTGATCTTCCGTTCCCGCTCCCCCGCGCCGGCGTGCCCCATTTCGCGCTGAAGCTCCACGAGATACCCCGAGGGCACCAGCGTCCGGCCTGCGCGGTCGGCGCGCTGATAGCTGAGGTAGAGGCGCTCCTTCGCGGAACGGAGCAGCAGCGCGAACAGGAGCCGCTCCTCCTCGAACCCATCCAGCTTGAGCGCGATCTTGAAGCCGAGGTCGCGGGCCAGCACCTCCCGGTCGGCATCCCGCAGCAACGCGTCCTCGCGGATCGAGCGGGGGAAGACCTTCTCATTGAGGCCGAGGACGAAGAGAGCGCGGAAAGGCACGCCCCGCGCGTCCATGGCGTCGAGAACCTGGACGCCCGTCTGATGGCGCGTCTCCGACGGCAGCCGCGCGCGCTCCAGCGCCCGGACCATAAGGTCGGTCCAGTCGCTCAGGGAGACCTCTTCGTCCAGCGCCTCCAGCCGCCCGATTGAAACCAGGCAGTCGCGGATCGCCGTCTGCACGCGCCCGTCATGATCGGCCGGCGGAGCGCCGTTCCAGGCCGGCAGATCGAAGTACGTCGGGAGGAGGTGCGCGAATGCCTCGGCGTACTCGCCCCAGCCTGCGCGCTGGGGCAGCGCCGACAGATCGGCATGGAGCCGCTTCACCAGCGCCCACAGCAAACCCATCTGTGCAGAGATCATGTCCCGCTCAAGTCCGTTTTCAGCGTCATTCTTGTCGGCACGTTCGAGACTCGGCTGGATCGCGCGCTCCAGCCGCCGCCACTCGCCGAGGCTCCCGTCCGCCGGATCGCCTCTGGTGATCCCCAGCCCTCGCGTGATCCACTCCCACGTATCTGGTCGCGGGATCACGTTAGGCAAAGCTCCAGTGGGTGCGGGAGGGGCGTCTGCGGGGCCCCCTCCCACTATAGTGGCGAGTCTGAACGCCGGAGACGTGAGGACATCCAGGACGGACGTGCGCGAAAAAGACTCCACGCGAAGCCGGAAGAACCGGATGATTGTCTTCGCCAGTGGCTGATGGATGAGCGGCTCCCCCACCGGGCAGGCGAACGGCACGTTGTTTTCCTCGAAGACCCGTCGCACGACGGGCAGGTAGGGATCGAGGGTCCGCACGACCACGCCGACGTCCAGCGGATCGTAGCCCTGGTCTTCGATCAGCCGGAGGATCTCCTTGGCCGTTGTCGAGACTTCATCCTTCGGGCCGACCGCGCTGATGATGCGGCAGGTCCCCCGCACCGCCGGAACGATCTCGTCGGCCAGTGATGACGATGTGCGAGTGGGTGTGGGAGGGGCGTCTGCGGGGCCCCCTCCCACTCTAATGGTCATGCCCTGGATGTAGGCTTCAAAGAACCGTTGGGCGAACCGGTAGGCGGGGATGTCCCGCCGCAGCGGAAAGAAGACGGACGTGGGACAGGCGGACGTGACGGCTTTGAACAGATCGAGCTGGCCCTGCGTGAGATCGTAAAACCCGTAGTAGCAGACCCGGCGCATCCGCGCGAGAAACGTTGAGCCCGGAATCCTCTCTACCGCAAGAGTCGCGAGGTCGTCCGGATCGGCGATGCGGAGCTCGCGGTCGGCCACCTGCACGGCGGCATAGAGGCGGAGGAGCGCGGCCAGGCGCTCCGGCTCCTCGGAGCCGAGCATCTTCTCCCCGACCGCCGCCAGGACGGATGCGGGGTCCACCCTCGCCTCCTTCAAATCCTTAATCGTCGCCCACAGCCCGCCCCACAGGCCCCGCATCTTCGCCCAGTCCCGGAAGACCTCCGAACCCGGCACGCCACGGGCGACGAGGCAGCGCAGCAATTCCTCCCGGAGGATTCCGTCCGCGAGGGCCGGCCGGTCCGCCCGGCCTTCCTCAATCAGCGTCTCGGCGAGTTGGTGGAAGGTCAGGACATGGACGTCGAGGAGCGCGAGGCCTTGCTCGACGGCCAGCAGCCACATCACGCGCCGGGCAAGCTGCTGCGAGGGCACAATGATCGCGACCGGCGCGAGCGGCTCGTCCTGCTTCAGAGACCGGACTTGCGAAACGAGGGCGGATTCAAGATCGGGATGGAACGGACCGGTGACGATATCGAGCATGACGCTAGTAGCGTAGCGGAAATCCAAGAGAGGAACAAGAACGGAGAGAAGCGTTCAGGCAGAAAGTGAGCGGGTCCTGCCCCCGCATAGCCCAGCGCAGCTGGGCGTTTCGCCGTCGAAGTCCCGGAACCCGGCTGTACGCCCCGCGCTGCATCTGGGCGCCCATGCGGTGTCACCCGCTCGAATTATTTCAGCTCACTTCACGGATTGCGCGCAGCGGAAGCCGATGAAGGCATTGCGCGTGTCCGGCGGGAGCTTGGAGGCGCGGCCGGCCGCCATGAGATACACCGGCATGTCCGACCAGGACCCCCCACGCACCATCTTGTACTGGCCGTTCCGCGGCCCCGGCGGGTTCTTCTCGGGACTCTCGCGATAGTATTCGCCGTCGTACCAGTCCTGCACCCACTCCGCCACGTTCCCCGCCAGATCGAAGGTGCCGTAGGGCCCGACTCCTTCGGGGTAACTGCCGACCGGCTTGAGGATGTCGTAGGCGAACTTGGCCATCTGTCCATAGAGCGCGATCGCGGCCTGCGGCCGCTTGTCGCCCCAGGGAAACCGCCGCTCGGTCGTGCCGCGCGCCGCCTTCTCCCACTCCGCCTCGGTGGACAGCCGCCGCCCGCTGATCCGGCAGTAGGCATCGGCGTCGATCCAGCTCACCCCGATGACCGGACGATTCGCGTGATCGGGGAACTTCACCATGCTCCAGTTGATCGGCTTCTGCCACCCCGCGAACTCCAGGAACTTCGCGTACCGCTCCGTCGTGACCTCGTACTTGTCGATGAAGTACGCGTCCAGATAGACCTTGTGGCGCGGCTGCTCGTCATCCAGCCCTTCGCCTTCCGATAGCCCCATCCAGAATTCTCCGGCCGGCACCAAGACCATGGACGTGCCGTCCCTGGCGGTGATCTCCTTCGGCGGATCGACCGGCTGGGTCACGGCGAGCGACACCCCGGCCGCCAGCAGAAACGCGCTTGCCAATGCCGATGGTGATGCCCTCATCGCTGTCTGAGTTTACCATAGGCATCCCTTGACTTCATTCCGCCCGCGAACCTATATTGGCCTGACCTCATGCTCACACGCCTCGAACACGCCGTCACGTAATCGTCGGTGCGATTCCCGCTCCCATCCATAAGAAGCGTCGGGCGCCTCTGCGTTGCCGCCGTCCTGGCGGCCGGCACACTGCTCCCCATGCACGCCTTCGCCCAAGCTCCCCCCGCTCCCCTTTCATCCAAGATCGAGGAGCAGGCCAAGAGCCAGATGGAGGCCGCGAAGAAGCTGAAGGACGCCGGCACGCTTGAGCCGGCGGTCGAAGCCCTCCAGCAGTTGATCACCGACGCGCCCCAGAGCGCGCAGGTGCCCGAGGCCTACTGGCTGCTGGGGCAGATCCACACTAAACTGAAAAAGCCTGACGAGGCCGGCCCCTATTTCCGGCGTCTCCTGGAAGAATATCCGGAATCGGAACTGGCTCCCCAAGCGCGCCTCGCCCTCGCGTCCGTGCTGCTGGAGACCGGACAACCCGACGCGGCGCTTCCCCTGCTCCTGGAGGCCAAGGCCCAGACCACGGACCAGGCCCTGCTGTTGACGATCCACCGGCATCTCGGAGAAGCGTATCTCGCCAAGCAGGATCACGTGCGCGCGGTGGAGTCGGCCGTCGAGGTCGCCAAGCTGTCTTCAGAGGAGGAGCGCAAAAAAATCGAAGGCCGCGTGCGAAACTTCCTCAAATCCACGGTCCTCGAAAAGGACCTCCGGCGCATCGCGGACAAGCACGCCCGCTCGTTCCCGGCGGATGCAGCGCTGTTGCGCTTGATGGAGTTGTACGAGGCCTCCGGCGAGGACCACAAAGTCAGCCGCGTTGCGCGGGAGTTCCTGGGACAGTTCCCCCAGCACGAGAAAGCCGAAAGTGTAATCGCCGCGCTCATCGCGCAGAGGAAGAAGCCGCTGAGCAAAACCTACCGCATCGGCGCCCTGCTCCCGCTCTCGGGGCAACTGGGCCCCTACGGCACCGACGTGCTCAACGGCGTCCGTATCGCCCTCGAGGTCGTCGCCGAGGCGTCCCCGTCCCTGTCGGTCGGCCTCGTGACGAAGGACACGGAGGGTAACGCAAAGCATCTGGCGCGCGAACTTGACGATCTGCTCAAGGACTACCAGCCGATCGCCGTGATTGGCCCGCTGCTGAGCCGCGAAGTGAAGGCCGTCGCGCAGGCCGCGGAGATGAACGAGGTGGTCTTCGTCACGCCGACGGCAACCGTGCAGGACGTGCAGAAGTTCGGGCGCTACCTGTTCAACGCGGCCGTCAACAACCGCGCCCTCGTGCAGGATCTGGCCGTCTACGCGACCGGCCCGATGGGATGGAAGCGCTTCTGCATCCTCGCCTCCAGGGACGCCTACGGCACGGAAATGGCCCAGGCCTTCACGGAGGAAATCCGCCGCCTGGGAGGGGAAATCATCGCCTCCGAGGCCTACGCGCCCGAGGACACCGATTTCGGCCCGCCCATCAAGCGCATCAAGGACCTGGACCTCAAGCACTACGGCAAACTTGAAAAGATCGAGCCCGCTCCGACCCAGAAGAAGGCCGGCAAAGACAGCAAGATCTACTATCCCGGCTTCGACGCAATCTTCCTGCCCGGCGACGCCGAGAAGGTCGGGTTGATCGCAGGCCAGTTCCGGTTCTACGCGGCCTCCGTCGGCATGCTGGGCACCAACGGCATGAACTCGCCGGAACTGATCCGCCTCGACCCCCGCGGGGTCGAAGGCGCCGTCTTCGCCGACAGCTTTTCCATGGACAGTCCCGACCCCGCCGTGCGAAACTTCGTGGCACGCTACGTGAAACGCTTTCAGCAGCCCCCGTCTTCATTCGCGGCGCAGGCATTCGAGGCCACCCAGCTGGTTCTGGATGCTATACTGAAGGGAGCGACGACGGGTCTGGCCTTGCGGGAGAGCCTGACAAATGCGAAGAACGTGCCCGGTCTCGTCGGCCCGCTGACCATGACGCCGGCGGGCAGCCTGGAGCGACGCTACGCGATCATCCAGGTGAAGAACGGCAAGTTCGTATCGGTAACCGACGCGCGATGAACAGCATCGGCCAGACTCTTCACACTCTCTCGTACGTGGCGCTGCCGCTCATATTCGCCATGGTGTTCCACGAGTACGCCCACGGGTGGGTCGCGAACCATTACGGCGACTCGACGGCGCGCCTGGACGGACGGCTGACGCTCGATCCAAGAGCCCACATCGATCCCTTCGGAACGATCCTGCTCCCGCTGCTGTGCCTCTTCTTTTCACCCGGTTTTTTTATCGGCTACGCCAGACCCGTGCCGGTCATTCCCTGGAACCTGCGCAATCCCCGCCGCGACATGGCCCTCGTGGCCGCCGCCGGGCCCGGCATGAACCTCCTCCTGGCCGTTGCGAGCGCAGTGATCCTGAGCGTCATCTTCGCCGTTGATCCGTCGGTCGTCAATTCATTGCGGGATTCCGGCATGCGGAGAGACCTGCTGGGCATGATCTTGGTGCCTCTCGTCTGGATGTGCATTTTTTCGGTGCAGATCAACCTGGTGCTGATGGTCTTCAACCTGATCCCCATCCCTCCGCTCGACGGCGGCCGCATCCTCGTCAGCCTCCTGCCCCCGCGGCAGGCCGAGACGCTCAGCCGCCTGGAACCCTACGGGATGCTGATCATCTTCTTCCTGGTCATGGTGGATCCGCAGGTCCACTTGTTCGGAAGCCTGGTGGGGCCTCTGGTCAATACGCTGACGACCACGATCATCTCGACCTTCGCATCATAGTATGAAGAAACGCGTTCTCAGCGGAATGCAGCCGAGCGGCCTGTTGCACCTGGGCAACCTCTTCGGGGCGCTCGACAACTTCAAGCGGCTCCAGGCGGAGCACGAGTGCTTCTATTTCGTCGCCGACTGGCACGCCCTCTCGACCAACTACGAGGACACGAGCCGCATCCGGGAGTACACGCGCGAGGTCCTCATCGACTGGCTCGCCGCGGGGCTCGACCCGGAACGCTCCACCCTCTTCATCCAATCGCGCGTGCCGGAGCACGCGGTCCTCCACCTGCTGCTCTCCATGATCACGCCGGTGCCCTGGCTGGAGCGGAACCCGACGTACAAGGAGAAGCAGGAGAACCTCGAGGGCCGCGATCTCTCGACGTACGGCTTTCTCGGCTACCCCGTCCTGCAGACCGCCGATATTTTGCTCTACAAGGGGAACTTCGTACCGGTGGGCGTGGACCAGCTTCCGCATCTGGAGCTGTCGCGGGAGATCGCCCGGCGGTTCAACCAGCTCTACAAGCCGGTCTTTCCCGAGCCTCAGGCCCTGCTGACGGAGATCCCCAAGGTGCCCGGTACGGACGGCCGCAAGATGAGCAAGAGCTACAACAACACGATCGACCTTTCCGATCCCGAAGCGACGCTTCGCTCCAAGCTCAAGACAATGGTGACCGATCCAGCCCGCATCCGGCGGACCGACAAGGGCAACCCGGATATCTGTCCGGTCTTTACCCTCCACAAATCCATCTCGGCTCGGCCCGTCATCGATCAGGTCAACAAGGAATGCCGGACAGCCGCGATCGGCTGCATCGACTGCAAGAAACTGCTGGCGGACGGGCTGGTGACGCTGCTCACCCCGACCTGGGAGAAGCGCCGCGAATTCGTGCAGAAGCCGAAGCTCGTGGACGAGGTCATCGACGCTGGCACCAAGAAAGCCGGCGCCGTCGCCGCAAAAACCATCTCAGAAGTCAGCGAGGCGATGAGGATCGGGTGAGCTTCATTACCATCGTGACGGTAAGCGTTTGGCTGCTCTGGGCCGCGCCGCCAACATCGACTGGTACCGCCCCAAGCCATAACTCCCCTCGTTTCCCCCTGAGCTTGCCGAAGGATCGTCCCTGGTCTACAATCCATCCGTCAATAGTCGATTTTTGTATGATTTCGGCGTATCCTTCCGAGGGTTTCAAACCGTAATGTTCTCGCTCCAAGATACCGAGGCCAGGCCCAAATCCTCTGTTAAGAAAGCTGGAGGGCAAAACTATGGCGTACATCAAGCTGCATGGAAAGGAATACCATTTGGAGAAAGCGGATATTGTGAATGCGTTAAGGGGGGTTGATCCTCAGCCAGCACATGAGTTCACGATCAGTATCAATGGGGCCCATTACCCCATTAAGCAGGCAATCAGCTTAGCAACAGGGTTGCCGATCGAAAAGTTCACAGGATCCGAAGCCCATGAATTCCTGCGAAGGCTCGGGTTTGTAATAGAAAATTACGAGCAGAGAAATCGGAAACTCCATAAAAGAAAACATCCACACAGTGGTTTCTGAGCCTTTGCGCCTTGGACACGCACAGATGGAAGAACGAATCAAGCGCCTCGAAGACCGGCGGGACGAATAGAAAAGGTCGGGGATGGAACAGCAGCACGACGACAGGCTTGCGAGAAGGCTCATCCTGGATGAGCTGTTCGATCTGTCGCTCTACAAGGCCCTGCGCGAGATCATCGGCGGCGAATCCCGGAAGGTGCTCGACGAGCTCGTCCTGGTCGAGACGCAGCACCTCGCCTTCTGGCAGAAGTTCTTCGACCTCAAGCTGACCACCCTCGATCTCCCCCGCCGCCTCAAGCTCCAGGGCATGATTCTGGTGTGCCGCATCTTCGGATCAACGGCCGTGCATCTGGTGCTGGAGGCGATCGAGGTGCACGGAGTGCGGAAGTACTTGTCGCTGTGGAAGAGTTATAAAGGCCAGCCGCTGGGCCACGCGCTCGAAGGCATTTTGTTGGACGAGTTCAAGCACGAGGATGTGCTGGTCACCCAACTGACCGAACGGAAGATCAATCCGGAGAAGATCCGCAATATCTTTCTGGGAATGAACGACGGGCTGGTCGAGATCCTGGGGGCCGTCAGCGGATTCTTCGGGGCCTTCGGCGATGCGGCTACCGTCCTCATCGCCGCCTCCACCACGGCCGTCGCCGGGTCGCTCTCCATGGGCGCCGGCATCTATGTCGCGGTCGGCTCCGAGAAGGAAGTCAAAAAGACGGAATCTGACAGGCAGCAGTTTCTGAAGACAGATACGGTCGTAGCCGAGGTGGAAGAACAGCCGCTCGCTTCTGCACTGGTTGTGGGCGGCAGTTATATCGCCGGGGCCATGGTCCCCGTCCTGCCGGTCCTGTTCGGCGCGAAGGACGCGCTGCCTTCCCTCCTCACGGCCGGCAGCATGATCATCCTGGTGTCCATGGTGCTGGCGTTCCTCTCCGGCATGGACATCAAAAAACGCATCCTCACCAACCTGGTCATCATCGCCTGCGCAG
>CAZMPH010000033.1:0-17992 GCA_964568195.1 uncultured Nitrospirales bacterium
TGCGGGGGCAGGACCCGCTCAAAGAGCAACGGGTTCCCCGTCGCACGTCAGGGTGACTTGCTGACAGGACCCGGAGCCGCAGGCGGGCATAACCTCTACATCACCGGCGAACCATGGTGATGGATCATCAGCCACTGCCCATGGTGCCGCTCAAAGAGATTCGTCGCGAGCACGCGCGACTCCTGGCCTTCGCCCTCCGGGCTGTTCGCGATGTTCTCCATGCACAGCACCCACGCCACGTCGCCCGCCACCTGGATCATGATGTCGCTCAGCCGGAATTGCATCGAGAAGGTGTTGTTGAAGATCATCACCCAGCTGTCCCGGACGGCCGGCCAGCCGGACCGCAGACTCCAACCCGGATGGATGCAGGTCACGTAGTCCTCCTTGGCCCACACCTCATCCATCTTCTTGATGTCGAGGCTCTCAAAGGCCCGGTAAAAACTCTCGTTGGCCTTCTCGACCTCCTCGATCATCTCCTGCAGCATGGAACGGAACGCTAATCGCCTTCAGGCTCGGCGTGACCGTGCTGGTGCTTGACGGTCTCTTCGTCGAATAAGTCCTCCATCTCGTCGGAAATATCTTCCTGTTCCGACGGATGCGGCACCATGGAGAGCTCTTTTTTCTTGGGTTCTGCCGGCTTGGGATCTTTGGGGTCATCCGCCATAGACGAGCTTTATCCTACTCCAAGTCCGTAACGATTTCCACCGTGGATTGTCAGCAGAAGCGAGATTGCAGGGAGGGGCGTCTATGCCGTGGTGCGGATCGTCCCCTGCATAGAGTGGCCGTTGAGATTGCATTGGAATTGGTAGGTTTTCCCCTTCTCGGCGTAAAACCAGACCACCACTTCTTCGCCGGGATTGAGCATGATTCGGGACACGCGTTTGCCGCTGTATTCGATTTTTCCGGTCCCCTGCACCTGGATGAGGGTACCGGACTCGAAGAGCTGCGGGGAGGTCACCTCGTGCTGAATCGGTGCGTCTTCCCGGTTCTGCACCACCAGAACGGCGAAATTGTCGCCCGGAACGGTGAGCGCGTCGGGATGGAAGCTGAGCTGTTCGATCGTGACGACGTCGCCAAAGATCCGGGATGCGCCGGTTGAAGGAAGCGCCAGCACCACCAGCGACAGCATCAACCCCGCGATGATCATTGTCCTTGGGTTCTTCATGACTCGTCTCGCATGTACATTAAAGAGATAACCCCTTATCGCTGTCTCTCAAGCAGACTGCGGGAACTTACTACAGGAGTGAGCAGGAAGAATGCCAGCAGGCTGGGAGCGAGATCTTACGCTAAATCAAAGAGATCAGTTGCAGGCCTCGGCTCAAAAATAGGCTGGCTCAGCCATAAAGGGTGGTTTTCAACCAGCACTGGCCGATCTGAATCAAACGTGGGCGAGTGAAGAGTGCCGCCCGCGCTTGTTCTGCAGGATCAGGGGATCCAGGACATTGCCGCAGCAGATGCACCGCCAGCCGTAGAAGCTGAGGCGCCCGCTGTCATCCAGCATATCGTAGAACTGGTCAGGGACCATCAACCCACGACACCGTACGCACCGCATAAGCTCCCCCCTTTCACATCAACGCCATGCGTTTCGCGAGAAGGTCTACTTGCCTTGGGCAAATCATTCATGACTAGAATAATAGGCAAAGCGGATGCCAGAACGGAAACCCTGTGTTTCCGGCAATGAAAAAACCCAACTCCTTGATTTCATGCTTATTACGAAAAATGCCGCCTGCCGGATGTGCGGCAGCGTCCTCCCGAATGGAGCAAAGACTGTCTATCAACTCAGACAGTGTTGCTTCTTAACTACGCTTGACGGCGTCCAAGGCTTCCTGATAAGGGGGAGCCTATGACCCCAGTGCGTAAGACTGTCGTGGCGAGGGAATGGATCATCTTCGCCCTGAGCTTCGGGCTGGGGGGCCATGTCGCCCTCGGATTCATGCTGCACAACTCGACTCCAGATCGTTGGCAAACAATAGGCTGGAATGCCGTATTTTTCGGGGTGTTCGTCTACGTCGCCGTACAGGCCGGCCGCTCGATCTTCCTCGCGATTCGCACGCACCAGGCGAAACGCGACGTCTGACAATCCCGGAAAAAAAGAGAAAGGAGCTCCCATGGGATCGTTGCAGAAACCCAGCGAGAAAGAGGAAGAGTACTTCGCCCGTCAGGCCATCGAGCGGATGAAGAAGGAAGCCGCCGAGCGGCAGGCGAAAATGGCCGAAGAGGAACCGAAGCGGCTCAAAGAGCTCCACTACATGCACTGCCCCAAGTGCGGGCACCAGCTCGCGGAGCTCGACTACAAAGGGGTCAAGATCGACCGTTGCATGAATTGCCGGGGCGTCTGGCTCGACGCAGGCGAGCTGGAACAGGTCTCGCAGAAGGAAGGCTACCTGGGCGGGATGCTGAAGCTGTTCAAATAGGAAAGACAGGAAAGGGGACAGGCACCATTCGGAAATGGAGCCAGTCCCCTTGCGGTCAGATGTAGTTGATCTTCGGCGCGTCGTCTTTGCGGGACTTCCAATACGCGAGTTTGTTCAAGGCGTTGAGGTAGGCCTTCGCGGAGGCGACGATGATGTCGGTGTCGGCCCCGTGGCCCGTCACCGTCTTCGGTCCCTCCTCCACCTTCACCATCACCTCGCCCTGCGCGTCCGTCCCACCCGTGATGGCCTTGACGGCGTAGGTCAGCAGCGTGCTCTTGGTCTGCGTCATCGCGGCGATCGTGCGGTAGGCCGCGTCCACCGGGCCGTCGCCCTTGCCGGATTGCTTCACGATTTTTCCATCCATCTCGAGCTCGATCTGCGCCGTGGGCGTCATGTCCGTCCCGCTCTCTACATGCAGGGACTTGAGTCGGTAGGTCTCCGGGATGGTCTGGAGTTCCTCGGCGACAATGGCCTCTAAGTCTTCCTCGTAGACTTCTTTCTTCTGGTCGGCCAGCCGCTTGAACCGGTCGAACGCCTTGTTGAGCTCGTCGTCGGTCAGCTTGTAGCCCATTTCTTCCAGCCTCTGCTTGAAGGCATGCCGTCCGGAGAGCTTGCCCATCACCAGGGTGCTCTTGCCCAACCCGATGGACTCGGGCCGCATGATCTCGTAGGTCGTCTTCTCCTTCAGCAGCCCGTCCTGGTGGATGCCGGAGGCGTGGGCGAAGGCGTTCGCGCCGACGATCGCCTTGTTCGGCTGCACCACCATGCCGGTGATCTTGCTCACCAGACGGCTGGACTTGACGATCTCCTCCGTGACGATTTTGGTGTCCGCCCCATAGAAGTCCTTGCGCGTGCGGAGCCCCATGACGATCTCTTCCAGCGACGCGTTGCCCGCGCGCTCCCCGATCCCGTTGATCGTGCACTCCACCTGGCCGGCGCCTTCCACGATGGCCGCCAGAGAATTGGCGACCGCCACGCCGAGGTCGTTGTGGCAGTGGACGGAGATCATGGCCTTCTTGATGTTCGGCACGTTCTCGCGGATGCCGCGGATCAGCCGCCCGAACTCCTGCGGCGCGGCGTAGCCGACGGTGTCCGGGATGTTGACCGTCGTGGCCCCGGCCGCGATCACGGCCTCCAGCACCTCGTGCAGGTACTTGGGGTCCGACCGGGTGGCGTCCATCGGGGAGAACTCCACATCCTCCACGTAGCCGCGGGCCCGCGTGACCATCTCAACGGCGCGTTGCCGCGCCTGTTCCCGTGTGAGCCGGAACTGATGCTTGAGGTGGATGTCCGACGTCGAGATGAACGTGTGGATGCGGACCTTCGGCGCGCCCTTCAAGGCCTCCCAGGCCCGATCGATGTCCTCCGGCCGAGCGCGCGCCAGGCTGCAGATGGTCGGCCCTTCCACTTCATGCGCGATCCGCCGCACGGCCTCGAAGTCGCCGGGCGAGCTGTAGGCGAACCCGGCTTCGATGATGTCCACGCCCAAACGGGCGAGCTGCTTGGCCACCATCAGCTTCTCGTCCAGATTCATCGCCGCGCCGGGAGACTGCTCCCCGTCCCGCAGCGTCGTGTCGAATATGCGGATCAGGCGACTCATCTCATTCCTTCAGCTCGCTCGGCACCCGTTCAGGTTCCACGCCGCGACGGGCCGTCCGGCGCCCCAGGTTGACCGCCAGCATCACCACGCCCGACAACGCATAGCCGGCGAACAGCACGAACAGGGCGATCTGGGGCGCGGCCGCGATCAGCATGATCCCCAGCACCGCCCAGACCAGGTACATGAAGCCTTCCCCGGCCCGCAGCTGCATGCCTTTGAACTTCGTGTACTTGATCGTGCTGACCATCAGAAAGGCCAGGACGAAGGCCACGATCAGGATCACAACCGGCATCACCTCCCGGCCCAGCCTGAGAATGTGGTGATCCAGGAGCATGAGCGAGGCCAGGACGGCGGCCGCCGCCGGGATCGGCAATCCCAGGAAGTAGCGATTGTCCGACGTCGCCGTCAGCACATTGTACCGCGCCAGCCGGAGCGCGCCGCAGCCCACGAAGGCAAAGACGACCGCGAGCCCCAGCACCCCGTAGCCGCTCAGCGCCCACGAGTAGATCAGCACGCCCGGCGCGACGCCGAACGACACGAGGTCCGCCAGCGAATCGTACTCGATGCCGAACTGGCTGGTCGTCTTGGTCCAGCGGGCGGACGAGCCGTCCAGCATGTCGAAGACCAGCGCGACCAGGATGGCCACGGCGGCCTTCACGTAGTTGGCCCCAAACACGGCGATGATGGCGTACAGGCCGCAGAAGAGGTTCCCCGTCGTGAACAGGTTCGGCACGACGTAGATGACCTGCCGGCGGCGCTCCCGCAGCGATGCTCGCATTCTCATGGCAGCACTCCTATGATCGACTCGCCCCCCGTGACCCGATCCCCGGCCTTGACCCGCACCTGCGTCCCGATCGGCATGTACAGATCCATGCGCGACCCGAACCGAATCATCCCATACCGCTCTCCTCGTTCCACGCGTTCCCCTTCCGACAGCCAGCAGACGATCCGCCTCGCCACGTAACCGGCGACCTGCACACACAGTATACGGTATCCGGCGTCCGTCTCGAGCAGTGCCGCCGTCTGCTCGTTCTGCAACGTCGCCTCCGGCCGGCTCGCCACCAGAAACCTGCCGGGAACATATCCGATGGCCTTGACCAGCCCCGCGCAGGGCGTGCGGTTGATGTGCACGTTCAGCGGGCTCAGAAAGATGCTCACCCGCACCGCCCGCGCCTTGAGGAAGCGCGGCTCCTCTTCTTCCGCCACCGCCAGTACGCGGCCGTCTCCCGGTGACACGATCAGGTTGGGCTCGCCCGGAATCCGGCGCGGAGGATTGCGGAAGAACCAGCCCGTGAAGAGCGCCGCGGCGCCGAACAGCGTGCCCGCGACCGTCCAGCCGAGAGCCCACGCCGCGGCCGCGGGGACGGCGGCGGCGGCCACGAAGGGCACGCCCTCACGGGCGATCGGCCAGCCCCGCGCTCGGTCAGCCATACGTCAGTTCTTGGTCTTGTCGACCAGCTGATCCTTCTTGAGCCAGGGCATCATGGCACGCAGCCGGCCCCCGACCTCCTCGATCGGGTGCGCCTCGCCGCGCTTGAGCAGGGCGTTGTACTGAGGTCGGTTGGCCTGGCACTCGAGCATCCACTCCTTGGCGAAACGCCCGCTCTGGATCTCCTCCAGGATGCGCTTCATCTCTTTCCTGGTCTCGTCGGTGATGATGCGGGGCCCGCGCGTCACGTCGCCGTACTTGGCCGTCGTGCTGATCGAATAGCGCATGTTGGCGATGCCGCCCTGGTAGATCAGGTCCACGATCAGCTTCACTTCGTGGAGACACTCGAAATAGGCCATCTCCGGCGAATAGCCGGCGTCCACCAGTGTCTCGTAGCCCGCCTGGATGAGCGCGGTCAGCCCGCCGCACAGCACGACCTGCTCGCCGAAGAGGTCGGTCTCCGTCTCCTCGCGGAAGTTCGTCTCGATGATGCCGGCGCGGCCGCCGCCGATGGCGGAGCCATAGGCCAGCCCGATCTTTTTGGTGTCGCCGGCCGGGTCCTGGTGGACGGCCAAGAGACACGGCACGCCGCTGCCCTTCGTGTATTCCGACCGAACCAGGTGCCCGGGCCCCTTGGGCGCGATCATGAACACGTTGATCGTAGGCGGCGGCACGATCTGGCCGAAATGGATGTTGAAGCCGTGCCCGAAGGCCAAATAGGAATTCTTCTTCATGTTCGGGCCGATCTCGGCGCGATAGATTCCGGCCTGCATCTCATCCGGCGCCAGGATCATCACCACATCCGCCCGCTTCACGGCGTCGGCCACCGGCATGACTTTGAGCCCCGCCCGCTCGGCTTTCTGCCAGGAAGCGCCTTCGCGCAGGCCGACGAGCACGTCCATGCCGCTCTCCTTCAGGTTCAGCGCGTGGGCATGCCCCTGGCTGCCGAACCCGATGATCGCGATGGTCTTGCCCTTCAGCACTTTCAGATCGGCGTCTTTATCGTAATAAATCGTCAGCATGGTCGGTCCCCTTCTGCGGTGCGGATGGGAGAGTTACTTCTCTTCTTTCAGGACGCGCTTGGGCTGCGCGCCGGCCGGCCGGACCTGCTCGCGCGCGATCGCGACCCGTCCCGTCCGGACCACTTCCTTGATCCCCAAGGGCTGGAGGAGGTTGATGCACGCCTCAACTTTCTTGATGTCCCCCGTGACCTCGATCGTGTAGGTGGTCGGCGTCGAGTCCACGATCTTTCCCCGGAAGGTATCGGCGATCCGGAGCGCCTCGGCCCGGTCTTCCTGCCGCGTGTGGATCTTGATCAGCGCCATCTCGCGCTCGACGAACTCGCTCTCGTTCAGGTCCACCACCTTGATCACGTCGATGACCTTGTTGAGCTGCTTGACGATCTGCTCGATGATCTTATCGTCGCCCTTCGTAACGATCGTCATCATGGACATGGAGGGATCCAGCGTCGGCGCCACCGACAGGGTCTCAATGTTGTAGCCGCGGCCGCTGAAGAGATTGACCACGCGCGACAGCACCCCGAATTTGTTCTCCACCAGAACCGAGATGATATGCTCCACAATGCTCTCCTCTATTACACCCGCCCGCCCCGGACGCGCCGAGACGCGTCCTTTTCCCGTGTTATGCAGTCAGGACGGTATCTTTGTCCTCGCCGGCCACCTGAGACGAAGGCTTCTCCCCGCGCTTCATTTCCGGCGGATCTTCGAGAATCATCTCGTGGTTGCAGCCGCCGGCCGGGATCATCGGGTAGCAGTTCTCGTAGGCGTCCACCTCAATGTCCACCAGGACCGGCTTGTCGGTCTTCAGCGACTCCTTGATGACGTCATCCACTTCGTTCACCTTCGTGGCCCGGAGCCCCACCGCGTTGAAGGCCTCCGCCATCTTCACGAAGTCCGGGACCGTGTCCAGGTAGGACGAGGCGTACCGGCCCTCATAGAAGAGGTCCTGCCACTGCCGGACCATCCCGTGGAAGTGGTTGTTCATGATGAACGTCTTGACCGGCAGCTTGGACACCATCGCCGTGGCCATCTCCTGCATGTTCATCTGGATGCTGCCGTCCCCCGCGATGCAGAGCACCAGCTTGTCGCGGAACGCCGCTTGCGCGCCCAGCGCCGCCGGAAGCCCGAAGCCCATCGTGCCCAGGCCGCCCGAGGTCAGCCACTTGCGCGGCTTGTTCAGCAGGAAATGCTGGGCCGCCCACATCTGATGCTGCCCCACGTCGGTCGCCACGATCGGGTCTTTGTCCTTCGTCAGCTGATAGAGCCGGTCGATCACGTACTGCGGCTTGATCTTGGCGTCCGGGGGCTGCTTGTACCCCATCGGATGCTTGGTCCGCCACTCGTTGACCTGGTTCCACCAGGGCTTGCGTTGCTCGATGGAATGGCCGTTCGGCGTCGCCTTGAGCTGAGCGTTCAGCTCGCGCAGGACGGTCTTCACGTCGCCCACGATCGGAATGTCCACATGCACGTTCTTCCGGATCGACGTCGGATCGATGTCGATGTGGATGACCTTGGCCTCCGGGCAGAACTCCGACACCTTGCCGGTCACCCGATCGTCGAAGCGGGCGCCGATCGCGATGACCAGGTCGGAGTAGTGGATCGCCATGTTGGAGGCGTACGAGCCGTGCATCCCCATCATGCCCAGCGACAGCTGGTGGGTGGCGGGGAACGCGCCGAGGGCCATGAGCGTCATGTCCACCGGGATTTGCGTCAACTCCGCGAACTCCAGGAGCTCCGCGTGCGCGTTGGAGAAGATCACGCCGCCGCCCACGTAGATGACGGGCTTCTTGGCCTTGTGGATGGCGTCCACGGCCTGCTTGATCTGCCACTTGTTGCCATCGTAGGTCGGGTTGTAGCCCCGGATGGACACGCGGTCCGGATACCGAAAGTCGCCCTTGTTCATCGCCACGTCCTTCGGAATGTCCACCAGCACCGGGCCCGGACGGCCGGTCATGGCGATATAGAACGCTTCTTTGATGGTCTGCGCCAGGTCGTTCACGTCCTTGACCAGAAAGTTGTACTTGGTGCACGGACGGCTGATGCCGACGTTGTCCGCCTCCTGGAACGCGTCGTTGCCGATGAGCTGGGTCGGCACCTGCCCGGTGAAGACGACGATCGGCACCGAATCCATGTAGGCGTCCACGAGCGGGGTGACGATGTTGGTCATGCCCGGGCCGGAAGTGACGAGCGCCACGCCCGGCTTGCCCGTCGCCTTGGCGTAGCCCTCCGCCATGTGGCCCGCGCCCTGCTCGTGCCGCGTGAGAATGACCTCGACGTCCTTCTGCTGATGCAGCACGTCGAAGATCTTCAGCACCACGCCGCCCGGAAGGCCGAAGATGGTCTTCACCCCTTCGCGCTTCAGGCACTCCACAAAAATTTCGGCACCCGTGAGCTTCATCGCCGTCCCTTCCCCTCTCTACAGGGTTCTATGGCTACAACCATCGCGACGGGGCCGCGGCCCGTTGTACCATAATCCTTGAAAATCAACGCAGTTAGAAGGGAAAAGGTATCACGAAGGCCCCCTGGTCGTCAACTCTGTGCCCCTTGACAGACCTTGACAGACCTTCCGCGCACTCGTTACGGTGGGACTTACCATGGATCGCCTGGTCGAATGCGTCCCCAACTTCAGTGAAGGCCGAAAGACGGAGACCGTTGATGCGCTGGTCGCCGCCATTCGCTCCGTCCCCGGCGTAGTTCTGCTGGACCGACAGAGCGACGCCGACCACAATCGCTCCGTCCTGACCTTCATCGGCCCGCCCGAGTCCGTCGCCGAAGCCGCATTCCGCGCGGCCGAGCAGGCCCTGCACCGCATCGACCTGACGACTCACCGCGGCGAGCACCCCCGCGTCGGCGCCACTGACGTGATCCCGTTCGTCCCGATCCGCGGCGTCACGATGGACGACTGCGCGCACCTGGCGCGGATCGTGGGCCGCCGCCTCGCGGAGGAACTGCACATCCCGGTTTTCCTCTACGAGCACGCGGCCAAAGTCCCGTTCCGATCCCGCGTCGAGGAAATCCGGCGGGGCGGCCTCGAGGAACTGGCCGAGCGGATGCGGATGAGCCCGGAGTGGGCGCCGGACTTCGGAGACGCGAAGCTGCACCGGACGGCCGGGGCGACCATTGTGGGCGCACGCCGACCGCTGATCGCATATAACGTGAACCTCGCCACCATTGATCTGGACCTCGCCAAGGCCATCGCGCTCAAAGTCCGGGCCTCCAACGGCGGGCTTCCCTCCGTCAAGGCGGTCGGCATCGACCTCAAGACCCGTGGGTGCGTGCAGGTCTCCATGAACCTGACCAACTACGAGGAGACTTCTGTCTATGCGGCGTTCGAGGCAGTCAAGGCGGAAGCCGCCAGGCATGGCATTGCCGTCCACAGCAGCGAAGTGATCGGGCTGATCCCGGAGGCGGCCGTGGCGCAGGTCGCCGCGCACTACCTGATGCTGGAGAATTTCTCGATGAGCCAGGTCCTGGAAGCGCGGATGGCGCAGGGCCTGACGCAGGATGTCTCGGCCACGGTCGGGCCGTTCCTGGAAGCCGTATCGGCCCCGCATGCGGCGCCGGGCGGAGGAAGCATGGCGGCCATGACCGGCGCGGCCGCGATGTCTCTGGGCGTGATGGTGAGCGGGCGTTTACTCGAAAAGGAGACCCAACCCGACAAGACAGCCGCGCTCCGCGCCAAGCACGATCTCCTGGTCCAGCTCCGGGACCGGCTCCAGGCCGCGATCCGCGAGGACGCCGAGGCCTACGACGCCGTGATGCGAAACACCAAACGCCCTGTGATCGATCCCGAGCGAGGCGCGGCGCTCAACGACGCCCTCAGCGTCGCCATCGCGGTCCCGCTCGCCATCACGGAGCTGGCGGTGAAAGGTATGGATGCCCTCCGCGCGCTGGTTCCCCTCTCGACGCCGCCCATGGCCGCCGACCTCAAGGCCGGCATCTTCGCGGCCAGGGCCGCCGGCGAAGGCGCGCTCGCCTGCGTCAAGGCCAACCTGGACTCGCTCAAGGACGATCCCCGCGTCCCCGACCTCCTGAAGCGACTTGCTCCATTTGAGAATCGTCTCCGCGAGCGGCCTTAGCTCTCCATCATCTCCAGGCGGGCGTCGAACTCATGGCTGCATTGCGTGCAACGCACGCAGCCCCGTTCCAGCGTGACATCATCCATGGGAGCGGCCATCCCGCCGCAGTCCGGGCACCGCCGCAGGTTGGCGGCCTTGTCATGGGGCGTTTCGAACTTCGAGCCGCGGAAGCAGTACACCGGCTCCCCGTCGAGCACCCAGGGCCGACCGGCATTATCAACAACCGGCAAGGCAATGTAATGGTGCGCGGCGTAATCCTCCCGTTCCTTCTGAGTCGAAAGCCCGTCCTTGATCAGTTTGCCCGACTTGGCGTCATAGAGCGCATCACCCTTCACAATGACTTTGGCCGGTCCCATCAGACACCTCCTTGACTCGACTTGACCCGAATCACATGCCTCCCGCTTTCGGCTGGTAGCGCTTGCGGGTCTTGTCCATCGCGCCCGTCAGCTCGTTCCATTCCTGCGCAGTGAGGAGCGCTCTTATCTTGAAGCGCAGGCCCAGGATCTTCGTCGCGCTCGCCATCCTCGTGTTGCTCATGTCGTCCAGGATCTTCGTGAACTGCTCCGGCTTGGCGTCGTAGTCGGCGTTCAACACGGCCATCTGTTCGTGAAACGCGCGCGACGCCTGGGCGGAATTCTTGACCTCCGCGACGATGTCCTGCAGGATCGCCTTAGCCTGCTTGGCCTTTCCCGGATCTTTCACCGTCTGGTCCACCATCTCGTTCGTCTCGGCGATCCCCCGCTCGATCGCGGCTTCCCCTGAATGCATCCCCATGCCGTGGCCCTGGTGCCGGCCGCAGCCGGCCATCGTCAGCGTCACCGCAACCAACGCGAGCAGCATCACGTTCGCAGTCCTCATTTCCAATCCTCCTGAAAGAAATGGCCTGTCTCCAGGTCGCGAGCAAAGAATCATAACCGCTCCCACGTTCCAGCGCAATCGTCATTGCAGCAAGCCGGTTGACCCGCCGGCCTCAGGTCTCTACAATGACCGCGCCATGCCTGCGAAAACCCGCATTCACGCCCTGCTGGAAAAAGAGCGGACCCTCATCTTCCCCGGCGTGTACGACGCGCTGGGCGCGAAGCTGGTGGAGCGCGCGGGCTTCCCGCTGACCTTCATCTCCGGCTACAGCGTCGCGGCCGCTCAACTCGGGTTGCCGGACTTCGGCTACCTCACGCAGACCGAGATGGTCGCCACGGCGAAACGGGTTTGCGCCTCGGTCAAGATCCCCATCATCATTGACGCGGACACCGGCTACGGCAACGCCCTGAACGTGATCCGCACGGTGAACGAGCTGATCGACGCCGGCGCCGCCGGCATGTTCCTCGAGGATCAGGTCTGGCCCAAGCGCTGCGGGCACATGAAGGGCAAACGGGTCATCCCCGTCGAGGAGCATGTGCAGAAGATCCGCGCCGCCGTAGACGCGCGCAAGAGCCGCGACTTCTTTCTCGTGGCGCGCACGGACGCCCGGCAGGTCAACGGCCTGGAGGACGCGATCAGCCGGTGCAAGAAGTACAAGGAGGCCGGCGCCGACGCGCTCTTCATCGAGGCGCCCGGGAGCGTCGAAGAACTGCAGGCGCTCGCAAAGGAACTGCCGCCGCCGCTTGTCGCCAACATGCTGGAAGGCGGCGTGACGCCGCTGCTCACGAAAGACGAACTGGAGAAGCTGGGCCTGCAGCTCATCGTCTGCCCGCTGACCGCGCTCTACGCCTCGTCCAAGGCCATGCAGGACATGTTTGCGCTGATCAAGAGCAAAGGGACCACCCGCGACGCCCTGGACCGCCTGCTCCCCTTCCAGCAGTTCCACGACATCATCGGCCTCGACGATTACTACAAACTCGACGAGAAGTACCGTAGCTCAGACGGGGTTTAGGAGCGGGTCCTGCCCCCGCATAGCCCAGCGCAGCTGGTTCGAGCGACTTCCGAGGCGCGGGAACGCGGAGCAGGAGGCTCCCCCGGCCCGCAGCCTTCTTATCTTACCGATCCGAATAATTTGTAGCGGTAGCGCGCGATGAGGCGATAGGCGAGTTCGGCGAGCGGCCGGATCAGCGGCACGCGCAGGATCGCTTGCAGCACGCGCCCTCCGCGCAGGCCCGGCACCAGCGGTAGGAAGGCGTCCAGCCCTCGGCTGATCGTGCCGTCGCCCTCGACGAGAAAGGCCACGTCGGGACGGCCCGGCTTGTAGTCCTTTCCCAGGCGGCCGGCGGCTTCCTCGCTCTGGTACGGAACGAACCGCATGTCCGCTTCTTGTGTATCCGGCCCAAGCCGCTCCAGCCCTTCCTTGGCAGACACGCAGAGGCGGCACTGGTCGTCATAGATCAGGACGCGCATCACCCGCCCATCCCCATGATCTGTTCCGGCAGCAACGGCTCGCGCTGCGCCAGGGCGAGGTTGTCCCGGACGTGGGCCGCCTGCTTCATCCCGACCAGCGCCGTGCCGACGCCGGGCGTGGAGCGGACGAACTGCAGCGACCGCTGGGCGTCGGTGCCGTCCCCCAGCACCTGATGGAGCTCGGTCGGCAGCCCGCGCGCGAGCCTGCCCTGGAGAATCGGCCCGCTCACCATCACGTAGATGCCGAGCGCCTTGGCGGCCGCCAGCAGGCTCGCCGCCGAGCCGTTGAGGTTTTGCGTCTTCTCGACGAGCGCCTCCAGCATGCCGAGGTTGTACGGCAACTGGATTACCTTGAAATGGTGAGCCTTGCCGCCGACGTCCTCAGCCAGACGCACCAGCGCCTCCAGCGAGAGGTGGCCCTTCGCTTGGGCCGGAACCCGGTAGCCTTCCCATGTCGCGGTCCCGTACAGGCGGAGCTTGCCCTGGGCGACCGCTCCCTCCAGCACCGTGAACGCCGCCCGCATGCGCGCCATGAACTCGTCGCGCGACACATGCTCAAGCTGGATCTCCGGATTGTGCAGGTAGTACAGGTCCAGACAGGCGAGATCCAAGTTGGCCAGGCTGGCATCGATCTGGTGACGCAAGTACGTCGGGGTCATGCAGTGGCCGTCGGCCACGACGTCCGACGGGATGAGGATGCCGGGCATCACGAAGGTCTTCTGCATGTATGCGTAGCCGTCGCGCGGCGGCGCGCCGTCGTAGGGAACGAAGCCGCCTTTCGTCGCGATCAGCACTTCGTCGCGCCGGCAGGTTCCCGCGCGGATCATCTCGGCCAGCGCCTGCCCGATCACCCGCTCGCTGCGCTGGCAGCGATAGTTGATCGCGCTGTCGATCACGTTGCAGCCGGCCTCGACGGCCTGCATGATCGCAGTGAGATACAGCGCGTCGGTCGCGTTGTCGTGCATGCCCAGGTAGGTGCCGAGGCCGATGGAGGAGAGCGCCAGCCCGCCGAGCCCTTCGCGGAAATGATCCGTGCGCGCGGCGACGGCGCCGATCAGCCGGTCGCGGTAGCGCTTCGTCCCCTCCGCCGTGGCGTAGCCGTTGAGGCTCATGCGCCGAACTGTCCCCGGCACCACCGTACGGCCTGCTCGATTTCATCCGGCTTCCGGAAGTCCACTGCCTTCTGGAACGTCGTCGCCACGTAGTCTTCGGTCATTTCGCTTGTTTCCTCGAACCCGGCACCGCGCAGCGCCGGACGGAATTTCGCGACGGCCGGCTGCAGGTAGTACTTCGCCTGCTTGGCGACCTCATCCGTGCCCAAGTCCTCCGGCGTTCCCTCGGACATCAGGCTCTTGACATCGTCGATGGCCATCCCCATCTGGCAGAGCAGGCGGCCGTCCGGCGTGATCTCCAGCAGCCAGCCGTCGCCACCCAAATCCATCATCAGCGCGCCCTCCGCTTCCAGTTCGTAGAAGGCCGGCTGGCTCCGGCGAAGCTGCGCACGCACGCTCGCCCAGGCCGGGTCAATGGTGTTGGTGTCGCCCATGCATTCCTCGCTCCGGCGCTATTATAGCCGTCTTGCAGTCCAGCCGCATTAACCTTGACCCAACGCGTCATTGCTCTTAGAATCCAACCATGTTTGGCGTGTGGAAACGCAACCCCGCAACCCCCGACGTCGTCATCTACACCAGGCCCGACTGCCCACTCTGCGACAAGGCCAAGGCCCTCCTGAACGAGCTTCAAAAAGAGTTCCCCTTCAACCTCATCGAAAAGGACGTCGACAGCGAGGAAAAATCCAGGAAGTATTACGCCGACCGCATCCCGGTGATCCTGGTCAACAACCGCGAGGTCGCCGGGTACCCGCCGGAAGACAAGTGGGTGAAGATCGCCCTCAAGAACGCCCACCGCCTCGACATGCGGCCGATGTAGCCATGCGCTAGCGCTCAGGAAGGACGTTATGTCTCGCCTCCTTGCATACATGCTGTCGGGACTGCTCCTCTTCGCCGGGTATCAGTGGTGGAGCAAACAGCAGGCAGCCATGCTGTCCGCTCCCCCGCCGGCGGCCGCGCCCGCGCTCGCCCCAAGCGTCACCCTTTCCGGTTCCGCACCTCTCCCGGCTCCCCCTCCGACCAGGCCGGAATACTTCACGGTCAACGCGCGCATACCAGCATCCCCACACGCGGCGGCGCTGAACGAGATCAACAACCTGATCGCGCAAGGCAACGACGCGGAGGCCGAGGCCAAGCTGGTGGTCCTGCCCCCGGACGCCCTGGCCGACCCGGCGGTGAAGACCGCGACCGCCACCCTCTGGAACAACCTTGGAGCGATCCGCGGGAAATCGGGAGGAGCGTCGGCCGCGGTATCGGCATACAAAACAGCGGTCTCCGTCAATCCCTTTGACCGCATCGCGCGAATGAACCTGACCTTCGCCTACTGGGATCTCAAGGATCAGGCGCTGACGCCCGCTTTTCTGGAAGAGACGATCCGCCTGGTCCCGGACGAGCCGTTCACCCACCTCATCCTGGCGGAGCTGTTGATCAACAAGGACGACCTGCCGGGAGCCACGACGCACCTGGGGCAAGCCACCGAGCGCGCGTCCGCCGATCCCAAATTCCAGTCCTACCTGAAGTACATGACGGCGAGGGTTGACCAGACGGGAAAGGCCGAGCAGAAGTTCGTGGCCCGCGAGAGCTCGCACTTCACGGTCAAGTTCGACGGCAACGAGGACCATACCGTCTGGAGCCGGGTCTCGGAGGTCCTGGAGGACGCCTACCGGGAAATCGGCCAGAAGTTCAATTACTATCCCAGCAAGCCGGTCATGGTGGTGCTGCACGCGCGGGAAACCTTCCAAGCCGCCACCGGCAGCCCGGCGTGGGCCGACGGGCTCTACGATCCGGTCTTGGGACGCATCAAGGTGCCGACGCAGGGCGCCCTGACCGACCAGGCATGGCTGACCCGCGTGCTGCGCCATGAGTACGTGCATGCGCTGCTGCACGACCGCGTGGGCGGGCGGCTGGGAGCCGTCCCAACCTGGTTGAACGAGGGTCTGGCCATGCAGCTTGCGGGCGATCCCTGGCCCGACCTCGACAAGGTGATCCGCGGCCAGGTGACGCTCATCAATCTCAGCAGCCTCGAAGGCTCGTGGGTCGGGCTCCCGGCGAACGTCGCCACGGTCGCCTACCTGGAGGGGAACTCCGCCACCCTGTACTTGATCGACCGGTACGGCATGGACAAGGTGCGGGAGATCGTCGGCCAGATCGCGAACGGGCAGCCCATCGCCGCCGCCATGCAGGACCGGCTGGCCATCACGTACGAGCAGTTCCAGCAACGCTGGCTCGACGAGCTGAACGAGAAGATGAAAGCGGGGCGAATGTGATCTACGTCTCGAAGGCCATGAAGAAAACCGGCGGCCGCCCCGAAGGCCGCGTGCATTAGGAGGTACGCCATGTCAACTTACTTCATTCTCATCAACTGGACCGAGCAGGGCATCAAGAACATCAAGGACTCGCCCAAGCGTGTGGACGCGGCCAAGAAGGCGTTCAAGGACGTCGGGGGGGAAGTGAAGGCGTTCTACATGCTCCAGGGGAGCTACGACGCGGTGCTCATCGTGGAGGTGTCCAACGATGAAGCGCTGGCGAAGTTCCTCCTCAAGATCGGCTCACTCGGCAACGTCCGGACGACGACGCTCAAGGCCTATCCGGAAGCCGAGTACCGGAAGATCATCGCCGCGCTCGGATGAGAGGGAGGGCTCGCGGGAGTCGCAATAGTGCGGGTCCTGTCGGTGAGTCACCCGTGGGTAACGAAAAGGGGACAGGCAACTTTTCTGAAGTCAGGAGAAAAGTAGCCAGTCCCCTTTTCTCTGCCTTGTGCGGCTATTTCTCGGTCCCTCGGGTCATCGGCACGAAGCGCACGTCAAGCAGCTCCTCGCGCTCGTATCCGGCGCTGGTCCGCCGGTACAGCACCAGGCTCTGGAAGGATTTGCCCTCGGGAAGGATCAGACGCCCTCCGAAAGAGAGTTGCTCGAGGAGCGGCCGCGGGACGTGGTCGGTCGCGGCAGTGACGATGATGGCGTCGAAGGGCGCTTCTTCCGGCCAGCCACGGTAGCCGTCGCCGGCTCGCACTTGCACGTTTTTATAGCCGCTGGTCGCCAGCGCGGCGGCCGCCCGCTTGGCCAGGGACTCGACGACTTCGATGGTGAAGACCCTGGGGACGATCTCAGCCAGCACCGCAGCCTGGTAGCCCGAGCCGGTTCCGATCTCGAGCACTTTTTCATCGCCTTTCAACGCAACCGCCTCGGTCATGAAGGCGACGACAACGGGCTGGGAGATCGTCTGGCCGTAGCCGATCGGCACGGGCCCGTCGGTGTAGGCCATTCCCGAGAAGAAGTCGGGAACAAACAGATGACGCGGGACCCGGCGCATCGCGGCGATCACGGCCGGGTGCACGATGCCGCGCGCGACGATCTGGCGATCAACCATCCGGTCCCGCTCAGCCTGACGACTGGGATCGGCCGCGGACTGGTCAGCCTTGGAACCTTCGCCGCATCCTGAAAACAGAAGCAGGGCTTGAAGCAGGGCGGCGATCAGGCGTGCGCGGCGTGCCATGAGGAATAAGGTGGAAATAAGTGCGTGTGGGAGCCGGGCTGTAAGCCGGATTCTGTGCCGCCGCCCCTTTCGGAACGACGCGGTGATCATTTCTCTGGGACCCGGATTGCTCCGGGCCTCGTGCGGCCTACCCGAGGGCCACGGCCGGGCCGACCGTTGAGGAGCAGCACCGGTGTCCCGCTCCTCCTGCCCTCCTATTTGGCCTTGCTCCAGGTGACGCTTGCCGGCCAGCCGTGTCGCCACGACCGCGGTGGGCTCTTACCCCGCCATTTCACCCTTGCCTGATCCCTTGCGGGCCATCGGCGGTATGCTTTCTGTTGCGCCGGTGTCGGATTGCTCCGCCTGGGCGTTACCCAGCACCCTGCCCTATGGAGTCCGGACTTTCCTCCAGCCTCTTGCGAGACCGGCGACCACCTGCCCGACTCCCACACGCGAACCGCATTATAGCAGATTCCAAATGGCTACGGGCCAGGGGAGCCTCCTGCTCCGCGTTCCCGCGCCTCGGAAGTCGCTCGAACC
>CAZMPH010000034.1:0-16930 GCA_964568195.1 uncultured Nitrospirales bacterium
AGGTGGCGGCGCTGCTCAATGAGCAAGGCGCCAATCCCTTCCGCGTGCAGGCCTACCGCCACGTGGCCGATACCGTGCAGCGGCTGGACAGGCCCGCGGCGGAGATTCTGCAAACGGAGGGCGTGGAAGGGCTCCCCCAAAGGGGATTTCCTGGACGATCGTCCTATCGCTCCTGTGGCATTTGGCGACATGGTTTCCCCGACATCCGGTTCTCGCTGGTGTCACACCCTAACCGTTTGAATCGCTGTGTGAAAAGTGGACGTCACGGAAAGCTTTCTGGCACCTGTCTTGCTCGATATACGGATAGTATCCGGCCGTGAGCCGGTAGTACAGCAGGGAGGGAGGGGCACCATGAAGGTGAAAGACGTGATGAGGTGGACCGTGTACTCATGCGGACCCGGGACCAACTTGGCGGAGGCAGCGAAGGTTATGTGGGACTATGACTGCGGGGCGCTGCCGGTGGTGGACGGCGCGGGCAAGGTCATCGGAATGATCACCGATCGAGACATCTGCATCTCGCTGGCAACGAAGAACCGGCCAGCTTCGGATGTTACGGTGTGGGAGAGCATCAGTGGCGCGGTATACACCTGCAGCCCCGACGACGACATCCAGGACGCCTTGAAGACTATGGCGGTCAAGCGGGTGCGACGCCTGCCGGTGATGAATGCGAACGGAGAGCTGCAAGGTATCCTGTCCATGAACGACATCGTGCTGAAGGCAGATGAGGCGAAGGGTTGGAAGACACCGGGCCTGTCTTATGACGACGCGATTCGCACCCTCAAGGCGGTCTGTGTGCACCGCGAGCTGGCTCGCCGCTAAAGATATTGAAATGGCTCTGCCTTGACAACAGCTCTATTAGAACTAGAACGTCCAGCCCCGACCGAACCAATCGTTGTGAGGTGTTACGATTTTCTGGACGCCTTGTTTTCCCTTGCCGGAATTGAAGACTACACGGAAGGCATATACCGAGATCCGTCGACAACCTATGAACAGGCACAAAAAACTCAGCTTAACTTTCTCCTCGACCAAATCCAGTGTGAAAAGGGATCTCGGATTCTCGATATTGGTTGTGGGGCCGGCACTCTTTTAGAAGAGGCAGAGAAGCGTGGAGCGCGCGCCATTGGCATCACGGTTTCATCCGCACAGGTCGAGCGGTGCAGGAAGAAAGGACTTGATGTGCGGCTTTTGGATTATAGAAGCCTCGGAGAGGAATGGAACGGTCGGTTTGATGGAATTGTTGCAAACGGCTCGATAGAACATTTTGTTCAACCACGAGAAGCTATAGACGGGCGCCAAGACTTGATTTACCAAGGACTTTTTCGGATTTGTCATCGATTGTTGGACCTCCGATCTCCTTCGAGGCGTTTTACAACAACGATCATTCACTTCCGTGGAAGAAGAATCAGCCCGAACCTAGCATTACGCAATCCGCTCAGCCTGCCTTATAGCTCAGATGAGTTTTACTATGCTTGGCTTGCGCAGAGTTTTGGCGGCTACTATCCCGTAGTTGGTCAACTGGAGGAATGCGCAAAACCTTGGTTTACTCTGGAATATGAAAATGACGGCACGCACGACTACTACCTTACCTCGAGAGAATGGATGAGACGCATGTATGCTGCCCTGAGAAATCCAACGAAGATGCCATTCGTTTGGAAAGAAATTGCCCGGTGGGTCTTGCGTCGCCCCCGGCAGATGACGATGGGTCTTCTAGGAGTGCTGCTCGTCCAGTCCTGGATTTGGCAATTCAAAACAAAGTCGTCTCCGATGATACTTTTGAGGCAAACCTGGCACGCGATCTAACTCTTGAGAAGATGCCATTTCCCAATACTGTACTGCCCCACTTAGACGTCAGCTCTTGCTGTCGGTCTTCGCGGTGAAGCTGGTGATTTCCTGCTCCAGCTTCTTGCTGCCGCAGGACGGGCAGATGGCTGCCCCGCCCTCATGCTCTTTGAGCGTCAAAGCCAAAAGGAACTCCTTCTTGCAGTCGAGGCACTTGTACTCATACATCGGCATGGTTCTTCTCTCCCTTATGTGCTCTTTTAGCAATGCAGAAGCAAATCTTCTGCCAACTGCGGCAACCTTTATCGAGGCTTGAGTTACTCGATGGGTCCGGGCCTGGGCCGACCGTGTCTGAGGTATTTCGGGACGATGTTCCGAAACCGGCTTGAGGCAATTGGCGTCACCTGTATCCTGCCTGCAACCGAGCTTTTCCGTCCACCAACACTAACCTTTTGATTCACGTCCGAATTTTTCGGTCTCCGTTATGACGGTTCCTGGTACCGCCTTTGCGTTGTCAGGCCATGAGGAAGAAGGAGGACGATCATGGCGATGAAGACGATCAAGAGAAACCGTCTCTCCAACCCGCGACGGTTGGTCGGTCAACAACCGGATCCCTATGCGGTCCGTGGCGCGCCGGCCGGCCACGCGGTCTGTAAAGTCTGCCATGCGGTCTATGAGAAGAAGCGCTGGCGTTTCGATGACGCGGCCTATGCGAAATTGAGCGCGCTCAAACAGACCAAGGCAGTGACCTGCCCAGCCTGTGCCAAGACCCATGACCGCTACGCCGAAGGCATTCTGACGTTGCGGTGGCCGGGTCTCTCCGAGCATCGGCGCGATGTCCTCGGCCTGTTGCGCAAGGAAGCGGCCAGGGCGAAGGCGATGAACCCCCTGGTGCGGATCATGAAGATCGAGGACGAGGGCGCCGAGCTGCGTGTCTTTACCACGAATACCACGCTGGCCCAGCGGATGGGCCGCGAGATGGAACGGGCGTATCATGGCAAGACCCATTACCACTGGGCGCATCGGGACAAACTGGTCCGGGTGTACTGGGAACGGGAAGAATGACGAGTGTTACGATCTCGATGGGCGAGAAAGGGAGGGGAGTATGTTTCAGGATCGCACGGATGCGGGTAGGCAGTTGGCGGCCGCCCTGAAGGACTACACGGATGTTCCAGGCGGACTGGTGGTGGCTCTCCCGCGCGGAGGTGTGATGACCGGCTATGCAGTGAGCCGTGCGCTGCATCTTCCGCTCGAGGTGTTCATCGTCCGCAAGATTGGGTATCCCGGCAACCCGGAGTGCGCCATGGCGGCACTGACCGAGACCGGGATGCTGCACAAGACGGAGGAGAGCCGTGGGTGCCGGGGTCTGCCTCCGGGCTATCTTGAGGAGTGCAGAGCCGAACAAGAGAAAGAGATCTGGCGCCGCAAGCGTTTCTATAGGGGAGGGCTGCCATTTCCCAAGCTCGCCGGGCGAACCGTCCTCCTGGTGGATGATGGGCTGGCGACCGGCGCCACGTTCAAGGCGGCTGCGTTGGCCCTGCGTGAGCTGAAGCCTCAGTTCCTGGTTGGCGCGGTGCCGGTTGCGCCTCCCGAAACGGCCGAACAGGTGCGGGTGCTGGTGGACGAATTCGTGGTCCTTGAAGTCCCGGAGTACTTCATGGCGGTCGGGCAGGTCTATGCCGATTTCCGCCAGGTGGAGGATGAGCAAGTCCTGCGCCTGCTCGAAGACGCGGCACGGGTGGTCCACAAATGAAAGTCCTCTGCGCGCTGGACGGGTCCAAGCATTCCCGGTGGGTCGTGGAGGCGTTGCGACGTTGGAATTTTCCTCAAGGTTCCGGCCTGATGCTTTTGCACGTGGTGGACACGGCCAAATTCAGATTGCCCAAGACCGCAGGGGGAGCCGCACAGGGCGCGATGAAGCGGGCCCGAACGATGGCGGAGGAAATAGGCCGGGGATTGCTCGAGCGTATGAAAGCGGCGTTACGGTCTGTCTGGAGCGTGGTCGAGAACCGGATCGTCCGCGGGCATCCGGCTGAGGCGATCGTGCAGGCGGCGGCTCGGGAGAAGGCCGATCTGATCGTGATGGGCTCACGAGGCCTCACGGACGTCCGCGCCTTTCTGCTGGGCAGCGTGTCGCGCAAAGTCGTGATGCATGCGGACTGCCCGGTCCTGCTGATCAAGAAGCATGTGCCCGTGCTGAGACGGATCGTGGTGGCGACGGAGGGCTCCAAGGATGCCAAGGCCGCTCTCGACTTCCTGCTTCAGATGCCGGTGCCGGAGGCGGCCTGCTTCACGGTTGTGTCGGTTGTCCCGCCGCTGCCGATCGATGCCATCGAGGAGCCGCTGACCTTGGCGGGGTTTCTGGAGCAGTTACGCGTGCCGCTGAACCAGAAGGCCAAACTGGCGGCAAAGGAGGCTGCCGAACGGATTCAGAGGGCGGGGCATGGAGCGAAGACGGCGGTGGTTCACGGCCATCCGAGTCACGAGATCGTGAAAGTGGCCGAGGCCGAGCGGGCCGATCTGGTTGTCGTCGGCTCCCGCGGGCTCACCGGCCCTACCCGATTCCTGCTGGGCAGCGTCTCGGACGGCGTCATTAAATACGCGCCCTGCGCGGTGCTGGTGTTCAGGCGGCAGGGTGACTGATGAGAACGACAACAAGGAGGCAGTCCATGCGAAACGAATCGTTGATGACAAGACGCGCGATCATTGTCATGTTGGTCGGACTTGTAGGAGCGATGCTGATGAGTCTTTCCGGGCCAAGCGTGAGCGCCGAAAGCCCGACGCAGACGTTGCCGGAGCAGCGGATCGAAATCGTCATCCGGGATTATGACTTCCAGATCCTCAAGCCCACGCCGATTCAGCCAGGGTTGCCGACGGTCATCATCCTGCGCAATCAGGACATCGTCCGGCACGGCTTCTACTCGGCCATGCTCCAGGGGATCCTGGTCCAGGGTGAGGGCGAAGGAGTCGCCGCGTATGGAAAGGGAGTGGAAGGGTTCTACGTGGACCCGGGCAAGACGCTGGTCATTCGCTTCAACAACCAGCGGGCTGGAAAGTATTCCTTCCGCTGCGACCTGCATCCCAAGATGAAGGGGGAAGCGTACGTCATGGAGGTCCCCGTGGCCTGAGGAGAGAAGGTTCGAAAGTTCTTTTGAAAATTTCGCTTCTTGACGGCATTCGTGGTATGCTAGCAGGCATGAAGCGCACACAACTCATCGCAGTCGCGCTGGCGGTGGTCTATTTCCTCTTGGCGTTCAATGCCTACGCCTGCTTGCTCCCGTTGTATGGCAGCATAGAAGTGGCGAAGAGCGGCGACTGCGCCATGCCGAAAGAGCAGCCGGTCCGCGACGCCTGTGATGCCTTCAAGGCGATCGGCGTCCAAGGCCTTTCTTCTGCGCAACCGCTCGTTGATTGCCACTTGCAGACAGTCGTGGGCGAGCAGATTTCAGTTTCGATTCCCGATTCGGTTCTGTCTCATCACTATGCTCTCTCAGGCAGTCCGCCCTTTCTTGACCGCGATCTTCTCTCTCTGACCTCAATCCTCCGCATCTGATCCTCCGCACAAGCTGACTGTGTCCTGGGTCCTCACCAGGGGACCCCTATGTCTTCTTTTCTGCGGAGGTCAGCGCCATGTACGTGCGTCATTGCGTGCTCATTGCAATTGTGTTTTCAGCGATAGGACTGGGGCCCATTCCCGCCTCCGGGGAGGTTGGCGAACCGCCCCTCCAGATTGATGCCGTCGTCACCGAGGCTCTCGTGCGGAATCCCGAGATCCAGGCGGCCCGACATCGGTGGCAGGCGGCCAAGGAGCGCGCTCCTCAGGCGGCGTCTCTGGACGATCCCGAGTTCAAGGTCGAGCTGTTCAATTATCCCAATCGGCTCTACCCCGACGCCTCAGCCAATACGATCATCGGCCTGTCGCAGCGCTTTCCCTATCCCGGCAAGCGGGGCCTCAAGGAAAACCTGGCGGTGAAAGAGGCCGAGATGGCCGCGGCGCTGCTCCGGGCCAAGGAACGGGACGTGGCCGCGCAGGCCAAGAACGCCTACTACGAGGTCTTCCTCGCGCACAAGGCGATCGAGGTGCACCACCGGCAGATCGACCTCCTGAAAGAGTTCTTTGAGATCGTCAACGCGCGGTTTCGGGCCGGGAAAGGGGCGCAGGTGGATGTGCTGAAATCCTCGGTGGAGCTCTCGAAGCTGTCCAATGAGCTGCCGGTGCTGGAGCAGCAACTTGTCACCGCGAAAGCCAGGCTCAATCTTTTCTTGGGCCGCGCCCCCCAGTCTTCCTTGGGTGAGCCTGTCGAGCCGGACGGGCCGGACAAGAAAGTGACGCGGCCGACGCTCGATGAGCTACACCGGATGGCGATGCAGAACCGTCCCGAGCTGCGGGTCTTGGACTTCGAAATCACCAGGGCCCAGATGGCCACGGCGCTGGCGCAAAAGCAGATGTACCCGGATTTCAATGTGACCCTCAATCGGTTTCAAAACTTTGACGCGCGGGACGGCTTCGGGGGCGGGGTCACCATGAGCCTCCCGTTTGCGTTCTGGACCAGGCCCAAGTATGAGGCGGGCATCCGGGAGGCGGCGTCCAATGCGGACTCAGCCAGAGCGGCCTTGCAGGCCTTGCAGAACCAGATCCTGTTCGAGGTGAGGGATCTCCTGGCGAAGATCGAGGCGTCGGAGAAGATGGTCGCGCTCTACAAGACCACCGTACTTCCGCAGGCGCAGCAGACACTGGAGTCCGCGCGCATTGGCTACCAGACGGGCAAGGCGGAGTTCCTGACCTTGCTGGATACCGAACGGGCGATCAAGGACTTTCAACTCGCTTATTACCGGGCCTTGGCCGAATCCGAACAACGGATGGCCGAACTCGAACGGGCGGTCGGCGCCGACCTCGGCGGACGTCTGTGAAGGAGGAACGATCCATGAAGACAGAAACGCGATGGAAAATCATTCTAGGAGCCGTGGCCGTCGGCGGCGTGATTGCCGGAGTCATCGGTGGTTTCTTCGCGGCCCACATGATGATGGGCGATATGGCTGGCATGCAGAACGTGTCCATGAAAAGCATGAAAGATATGCAGGGTATGCAAGGCATGGAAAGTAGGGGCGGTTCGCGAACCGCCCCTACAGGCACCGTCGCCATTCCGGCCGGTACGCGACAATTGATCGGGGTCCGCAGCGCGCCGGCCACCGTCGGCACATTGGAGCAGGAGATCCGGACGGTGGGGACCGCGGACTACGACGAACGCGCATTCACGCAGGTCAATCTCAGGGTCTCCGGATGGATACAGGAAGTCTTCGTCAATTCGGTCGGTCGTCCGGTACGCAAGGGCGAGCCGCTCTTCACACTCTATTCGCCGGATCTCCTGGCCACGCAGGATGAGTACCTGTTGGCCTTGAAAACGAAGGCCCAACTGGCAGCCAGCCCGCTGGCCGACGCCAGAGACTCTGCGGACGCCCTCGTGGCCAGCGCGCGCGCGCGCCTTCGCCTCTGGGATCTGACCGAGGAGCAGATCGCGGCCGTGGAGCAGCGAGGGAAAGCCGAGCCGGTGCTCACCGTGTACGCGCCGGCCTCCGGGATCGTGCTCAAACGGGAAGCCCTGCCCGGCAAGTACGTGGAGCCGGGCACCACGCTGTACGAAGTCGCGGATCTCTCCCATGTCTGGGTCCACGCCGACATTTACGAATCGGAGGTGGCGGCCGTGAAGCTCAACCAACCGGCCTCGGTGGCGTTCGCGTCCTATCCGGGAGAAACCTTTCGGGCCAAAGTTTCCTACATCTATCCGTCGTTGAACAGCGAAGCGCGCACGGTGCGGGTGCGGCTGGAGTTGCCGAATCCGGGCCTGCGGCTGAAGCCCGGCATGTACGGGACCGTCACGTTGCGCACCGAGTCGGTCAAGACCCTGGTCGTGCCCAAGGAGGCGGTGCTGGATACCGGCCTGCGTCAGCTCGTGTATTTGGATCGGGGACAAGGCGTCTATGAGCCTGCGCCGGTGAAGCTGGGCCGTAAGAGCCAGGATCGCGTGGAAGTGTTGGAGGGCATCAAGGAAGGTGATCGGGTTGTCACGTCGGCGAATTTCCTGCTCGATGCGGAGAGCAAGCTGGCTTCGGCCGGCAGCATGCAGGAAATGATGGGTCGGATCGGGATGGCCGACTGGCAGATGCGCGGCGCTTACGAGAAAAAGATGGACGACATGAAAGATATGCCTGGAATGGCGCCCCGATGATCTCTCGACTCATCGAAGCAAGCGCCCGGAACCCGGTCCTGATCATCCTCGGCGTGCTGTTGCTGGCCGCCTGGGGCACGTGGGCGGTCTTTGCGGTCCCGTTGGACGCCATCCCGGACCTGTCCGATGTCCAGGTGATCGTCTACACCGAGTGGCCGGGCCGGAGCCCCACGTTGATCGAAGACCAAGTCACATACCCGATCGTCACGTCCATGCTGGCAGGCCCGCGGGTCAAGCGGGTGCGTGGGGTGTCGGAATACGGGGTCTCCTACGTGTACGTGATCTTCGAGGATCGGACCGATCTCTACTGGGCCAGGAGCCGTGTGCTGGAGTACATGCAGAAGCTCACCGGCAAGCTGCCGGCGGGAGTCTCGCCGACCCTGGGTCCGGACGCCACTGGCGTCGGGTGGGTCTATCAATACGCGTTGGTGGACGAGTCCGGGGCGCATGACTTGGCGCAGCTCCGTAGTCTCCAGGACTGGTACCTGCGCTACCAGTTGGAAAGCGTCCCAGGCGTGGCGGAGGTGGCGGCAATCGGCGGGTTCGTCAAACAGTACCAGATCGAGGTGGACCCGAACACGTTGGCGGCGTATCGGTTACCGATCAAGACCGTGATCGAGGCGGTGCGCAGTAGCAACGCTGAGGTGAGCGGCCGTGTCCTGGAGATGGCCGGCACCGAGTACGTCATCCGGGGGCGGGGCTACCTGCGCTCGATCGAAGACATCGAGCTCGTGCCGGTCGGCACGGATAAACGCGGCACGCCGATCCTGGTCCGGGACATCGCGCGCGTCCAGATCGGGCCTGACCAACGGCGCGGGATTGCCGAACTCGACGGCAAGGGCCAGACCGTCGGCGGCATTGTGATCATGCGGGCCGGCGAGAACGCATTGGCTGTGATCGAGCGAGTGAAGGCACGACTGGAAGAGGTCAAGCGGACGCTGCCCAAGGGCGTGCACATCGTGCCGACCTATGACCGCTCGGACCTCATCCATCGGGCCATCGCGGTACTCCGCGAGAAGCTGGTGGAGGAAAGCGTCATCGTGAGTCTTGTCGCGGTGCTCTTTCTCTTTCACCTGCGGAGCGCGCTGGTGGCCATCCTCATCCTGCCGGTGGCGGTCCTGCTGGCCTTCATCCCGATGGCGTACCTGAAGGTCACGTCCAACATCATGTCGCTCGGCGGGATCGCCATCGCCATCGGGGCCATGGTGGACGCGGCCATCGTGATGGTCGAGAACGCACACAAGCGGCTGGAGCAACGCCCTTCGGAAAACCGAGTGGAGACCATTATCAACGCAGCAAAAGAAGTCGGCCGCCCACTGTTCTTCTCGTTGCTGGTGATCGCGGTGTCGTTCCTCCCCATCTTTGCCCTCGAGGCGCAGGAAGGCCGCCTGTTCACGCCGCTCGCTTACACCAAGACCTTCGCCATGCTCTTCGCCACGGCGCTCTCGGTGACACTGGCGCCGGTGTTGATGGTCCTTCTGATCCGAGGCCGCATCCGGGCTGAGACGCGCAACCCGCTGAACTGGCTCCTGATTGCGCTCTATCGGCCCATCCTGGCGGGCGTGCTCCGCGTCCGCTGGCTCGCGCTGGGACTGGCCGTTGCTGTTGTGGCATTCACGTGGCCGGTCTTCACGCGGCTCGGCGCGGAGTTCATGCCGCCGCTGAACGAAGGCACGATCCTCTACATGCCGACCACCGTGCCGGGCCTTTCGATCACCGAAGCCGTCAAGGTCCTGCAGGTCCAGGACCGGCTGCTGACGACCTTCCCGGAAGTGGAGCGGGTGTTCGGGAAAATGGGCAAGGCGCCGACCGCGACCGATCCGGCCTTCACCGGCATGGCCGAGATCACGGTGTCGCTCAAGCCCGAGAGTCAATGGCGTCCGGGGATGACGTGGGAGCGTCTGCTGGACGAGATGGACGAACGCCTGCGCATCCCGGGCTTTCCGAACATCTGGTGGATGCCGATCCAGACCCGCACTGAGATGATTACGACCGGCGTGCGGAGTCCCGTGGGGATCAAAGTGCTGGGGCCTGATCTCAAAACGATCGAGGCGATCGGGCTGGAGATCGAGCGTGTGCTGGCGAAAGTCCCCGGCACGCGGAGCGCCTTCGCGGAACGGCTGAATGAAGGATACTATCTGGACCTGGTCGTGAACCGCCGCGAGGCCGCCCGCTACGGCCTGGCGGTCGGAGACGTGCAGGCCGTGATCACAACGGCCATCGGCGGGGAGACGGTGACGACGACGGTCGAGGGGCGCGAGCGGTATCCGGTGAACGTCCGCTACAAGCGCGAACTGCGCGACGACCCGGACCGGCTCAAGCGCGTGCTGATCGCAACGCCGACCGGCGCGCAGATCCCGCTGGGGCAGGTCGCCGACGTGCTCATCACCAGAGGGCCGCCGTCGATCTCCGATGAGAGCGGGGCGATGGCCGGTCTGGTGTCGGTGGCGGTGAGCGGGCGCGACTTGCGCGGCTACGTCGAAGACGCTCAACGGGCTGTCCAACAGCAGGTCACACTTCCGCCCGGCTACACCTTGAAATGGTCGGGCCAGTACGAGCACCTCATCCGGGCCGAGGAGCGGTTGAAGCTGGTGGTTCCGGTGACGCTCGGGCTGATCCTCCTGCTGCTCTATCTGAATTTCCGCTCGCTGGCTAAGTCGCTGATCGTGCTGCTGTCCGTTCCGTTCGCCGTGGTGGGGGCGATCTGGTATCTGAACTATCTCGGCTACAACCTGAGTGTGGCGGTGTGGGTAGGCATCATCGCGCTGGCCGGCGTGGCGGCCGAGACCGGCGTTGTCATGCTGGTCTATCTCGACGAGGCTTATGAGCGGCGCGTGAGCGAAGGCCGGATGAACTCAGTCCAGGACCTGCGCGAGGCTGTCCTGGAAGGGGCGGTCCAGCGGGTGCGGCCCAAGATGATGACCGTCGCGGCGATCATGGGCGGGCTGCTCCCGATCATGTGGACGACCGGCACCGGCGCCGACGTCATGAAGCGCATCGCCGCGCCGATGATCGGCGGCATGGTGACGGCACCGCTTCTTTCCATGTTCGTGATCCCGGTTCTGTATGCAATGTGGCGCTGGAGGACGGTTAAGCAGCGCCAGCAGAATTTGCCGACCTGATGCATCCCGCCCCAGCGCATTCGTTCAGCGCTGTGGCAAAGCGCTTCAGCGCACTTACCGTTGACTGCCATTTGAAGATTCGCGGCTTGCGATTGCCAAGCGAAATCATGGAGTTGGTAACTGCTCCGAGCCCTGCTGGATACCAATCGAGGCGGGAACACCCCTTGCTTTATTGCGCTACATAGCACAGCGGCCGACTATGTCTGAACTACGCCAGGATCCCATAACTAAAGACTGGGTGATCATTGCGACGGACCGCGCGCGCCGTCCGCATGAGTTCCGGTCCAGGACGGAATGCCCCAAGGTCTCGCCGTCACCCAAGACTTGTCCCTTCTGTCCCGGCAACGAACGAATGACTCCCGGCGAAGTGGCTGCCTATCGCGTCGGAAACAAGGATAGTCCGGGGTGGTGGGTGCGCGTGGTGCCCAATCGCTTCCCCGCGCTGACTCCGGAAGCCTCTGATGGCCGAAGCGACGACCCCTTTTTCCGGTTCATGCCCGGCGTGGGACGGCACGAGGTCATCATCGAGTCACCCAAACACGACGTGCCCTTTCCGCTCCTGCCTGATCACCAGGCGGAGGAAGTCGTTCTCATGTACCGCGACCGGTACCTTGCGCTCTCCGCGGATCGGGCGATAAAGGCCGTGATCCTCTTCAAGAACAAGGGGGAATCGGCCGGCACTTCACTGGAACACCCGCATGCCCAGATCGTCGGCATGCCGGTCGTCCCGGAACATATCCGCGATAAGTACGCCGTGGCGACCCGCTATTACGACGACACCGGCCGGTGCATCTATTGCGATCTGGTTGAACGCGAGCGGAAGGCCAAGCTGCGGATCGTCTTTGAAAGCGACGAGTTTGTGGCCTTCCATCCGTTCGCGTCCCGCTCGCCGTTCGAGACGTGGATCGCCCCGAAACAGCATGCCCCGTCGTTCGGTCGGATTTCGGTCGAGACGGCCAAGCGGTTCGCGCACGCGCTCAAGGCGGTCCTGTCGAAGCTCTATCGGCATCTCAACGACCCGGACTACAACTTCGTGTTCCATTCAGCCCCCAAAGAGGATGAGAAAAAGAACTACTTCCTCTGGCATGTCCGGGTCATCCCGCGCCTGACGACCGTCGCAGGGTTCGAGATCGGCTCCGGCATGTTCATCAACACCGCCCTGCCCGAGGAAACGGCGGCATACTTGAACGAGCGGCCATAGGCGCAATATTCTGCTACAATTCGCTCCATGCGGCGCACGAAGATTGTCTGCACCATCGGGCCGGCCTCGGAATCCTCGGAGATGCTCCGGAAGCTGATCGCCGCGGGCCTCGACGTCGCCCGGCTGAACTTCTCGCACGGGACGCACGAGCAACACGCCCGGGCGATCATGGCCATCCGCGAAGCGGCCGCCGCCGCCGGCCGCCCCATCGCCATCCTTCAGGACCTGCAAGGGCCTCGGATTCGCGTCGGAAATCTCACCACCCCCATTTCAATCGAATCAGGTCAAACGATCACCCTGACCGTCGACGCCGAAGCGAGCGGCGGAGCTATCCCGGTCACCTATAGCCGCCTGCCCGCCGATGTGAAACCAGGAGACCGCATTCTGATCGACGACGGCCTGCTCGAACTTGCCGTCGAGGAGCCGAGCAAACAGACGGTCCGCTGCCGCGTGGTCACCGGCGGAACGATCTGGCCACATAAGGGCATGAACCTGCCGGGGGTCTCCGTCACAGCCCCTGCCTTCGGCGAGAAGGACCGAGAAGATATGGCTTTCGGTCTCTCGCACGGCGTGGATTATGTGGGGCTCTCCTTCGTGCGAGGCCCCGAGGATGTGACAAGGGCGCGGGAATGGATGAAGAAATACGGGGCCGACGCCGCCCTCATCGCCAAGATTGAGCGTCCGGAGGCCGTCGAGCGGCTGGACGAGATTATAACGGTCTCCGACGGCGTGATGATCGCGCGCGGGGACCTCGCGTTGGAGACGAGCCCGGAGGCGGTGCCGCTGATCCAGAAACGCATCATCCGTTCTTGCAACCAGAGCCGCACGCTGGTGATCACGGCGACCCAGATGCTGGAATCCATGACGGTCAGCCCCCGTCCGACGCGCGCCGAGGCGTCCGACGTCGCCAACGCCGTCCTGGACGGGACCGACGCGGTGATGTTGTCCGGCGAGACCGCAACCGGCCGCTATCCGGTGGAAGCCGTTGAGACCATGGTACGGATCGTAGAAGCAGCGGAGCAAGGTCAGGATCAGCCGCCGATCCCCGCTCAGGCTCTCTCGCCCATGCCGTTTCCAGTTGCGGTCTGCGCTGCGGGCGCGCGGGCCGCGCGTGAGACCGGCGCCAAAGTCGTGGTGGCCTTTACCGAATCGGGCACAACGGCGCGCCTGCTCTCGAAGGAACGCCCCCCGGTGCCCATCGTTGCCTATACGCCCCATGACACTGTGCGGCGACGCATGGCCCTCTACTGGGGCGTGCTCCCGCGCGCGATGCGGCCGATCTCCAACACCGACGAACTCATCCGCGAGTTGGAGCGCTCGCTCCGCGAGGAGAAACTCGCGGGGTCCGGCGACCGCATCATCATCCTTCTGGGCGCACCCACCGGGACACGCGGCAGCACCAATCTGATGAAACTGCACACGATCTCCTGAGGATGGCCTTATTGTTTGACGTTGGCGTACGAGGCTTATAGAATAAGCCATGGCTCGATTCCTAATCATCGGTCTGCTTGTCCTGTCAGTGATCTGCATGGTCCCGCTCATGGGGGCTGATCACGTCACCGCCGGGCATCTCCATCATGGCGTCACTGCTTCCTGCGCTACCTGCATCGGGCCTGAGTCTATTGTCGGGGATTTTTTCCTCCTCAGCTTGCTCGGCATCGCGATGCTGATACTTCCGGCTGTGCCTCCTCTCCCTCCGCTTCGGGTTCAATTCCCCGTTCCTCGCGCTCGCTAGTCCCTTCTCCGTTCTTCCCAACACTCTGGTTTGACTGAACACGTCCGGAACTGGGCGCGCTCGCTCGTTTCGGGCTGGGAGCAGAACGGTGGCCCTCTTCGCCACAGAATGATTTTTCTGAATTGTGGCAGAAGGCAACGAAGCCTGAGGCGCTGCAGTTTTCATGCGCAGCGAGCGTGAATGAAATCATGCGGTTGGGAGCCCTTGTTAGAGATCGGCATGAGGGAATGCCCCTTGCAGACTAAATTAAGGAGGGGACCAATGAGACATATCCCATTCAAATCGTATTCGATGCTGGGTCTCTTCCTGCTTTTTTGTATTGGAGTTGATCCAGCCGTTGCGGCAGAGAAACACGCGGCGGCGGAACCGGTTCTCGATCTTGGTACGCTCGTTCGCGAGACCACAGAGAACAATCCTGAGATCAAGGCGGCTAGGCAGCGCTGGGAGGCGGCGAAGGCGGTCGTGCCGCAGATGGGCACGTTGCCGGACCCGAAGGCGCAGGTCGGCTATCAGCGAATGCCGATGCTGGAGCCGCTGGAAGGCCCCATGTACGGGATCGGACAGGAGATTCCTTTTCCCGGCAAGCTCCAGCTTCGGGAAGACATGGCGAGCCGCGAAGCGGAGCGGATGGAGGCGGATTACGCGGCCGTCAGGTTTCGCGTGATCGCGCGGCTGAAGGAAGCCTATTTCGATCTGCATTTCGTCCACGAAAGCATCGATGTCGTGGAGCGCAACAAGCTGCTGCTCATGCAGTTCGAGAAGACGGCCACGGCGCGCTACGCGGTAGGCAAGGCGGTCCAGCAGGATGTCTTCCGGGCTCAGGTGGAGATCTCCCGCGTGCTGGAGCGTCTCGCGATTCTTGAGCAGCGCAAGGAGAGCCTGCACGCCGATGTCAACCGTATCTTGAACCGTCCGCCATCGAGTCAGCTCGGCGCGCCTCACGAGGTTCCAGTTACCCCGTTGACGCGCAGCCTCGCGGAAATCAATACGCTCCTCGAGACGTCGTCGCCGCTGCTTCGCGCGTCCGCCAAGGGCGTGGAGCGGGGCGAGCAGGCCGTCGCGCTGGCACGGCGCGAGTACTACCCGGACTTCGATCTGAGCGTGCTCGGGCTCCGCAACGACCGCATCAACGACAACGGGTATCAGCTCATGTTGGGCGTCAAGATTCCTCTGTACTTCGCGACGAAACAACGGGAAGGCGTGCGCGAGGCTCGGGCTCTTCGCGAGAGCGCCGCCCAGGATCTGCAAACGGTCAGGCAAATGCTGCTCTTCCAGGCGAAGGACAATGTCGTCCAGGCCCAGCGGGCGGAGCGGCTGATCAAGCTTCTGCGCGATGCCATCATCCCGCAGGCCGGCTTGGCACTGGAGTCGGCGCTGGCAGGGTACGCGGTCGGCAAGGTGGATTTTCTGACCCTCTTGAACGGTCTCCTTACGCTGCAAGAGAGCGAACTGGAGCTGCACGGCGAAATGGTCGCCCATGAGAAGGCGCTGGCCCGGCTGGAAGAACTGGTGGGAGGATCGTTCCAATGACCGCCCGTGTGCGTCATGGTCTTCTTGCCGTCGGGGTGCTGATCGCAGTCGCGGCCGCGGTGCTCACGTATCTCGGACGCATCGGTCCGGAGAAGACCACGCCGATGTTGATGGCTCCTCCGCGAGCCGCGCCGGCTCCGTCTGCCATGGTTTCCGGCGGAAACACCATCACGATCAGCCCCGAGCGACTCCAGACGATCGGCGTCAAGTTCGAGCTCGTGAAGCCCCGCTCGCTGGAGAAGATCATCCGGACGGTCGGCCGCGTCGAGATCGACGAGCGCCGGCTGGCGCACGTCAACATCAAGCTGGAAGGATGGATCGATAAGCTCCTCGTCAACTCTACCGGGGAGCGGGTCAAGCAGGGGCAAATTCTCTTCACAATCTACAGCCCGGAACTCGTGGCCACGCAGGAGGAGTATCTGCTGGCCTTGAAAGGGAGGAAGACGCTTGGCGGCAGTGAGTTTCCGGAAGTGGCCCAAGGCGCGGCCTCCTTGCTGGAGATGACGCGGCGGCGCCTACGACTGTGGGACATCACCGAAGACCACATCCAGGACCTGGAACGTACCGGCACCGTCCTCAAGACCTTGCCCATCCACTCGCCGGGGACCGGGACGGTCATCAAGAAGGTCGCGGTGGCCGGAATGCGCGTGAATCCCGGTGATGAGCTGTACACGATCGCCGATCTCTCCCGCATCTGGGTCCAGGCCGACATCTACGAGTACGAATTACCCTCCATCAAACCAGGCCAGACGGCGAAGGTCACGCTCTCCTACGATCCCCGGACCGTGCTCACGGCGCGGGTCGGCTTCATCTATCCCACGCTCGATCCGCAGACCAGGACGGCGAAGGTGCGGTTCGAGCTGGAGAACCCAGGCGAGAGGCTCAAGCCGGACATGTACGCCAACGTGGAGCTGAAGATTCCTCTCGGAACCAGGCTGGCCATTCCGAGAGACGCGATTCTCGAATCGGGAGAGCGGCACGTGATCTTCATTCACCACGGCGGCGGCAAGCTCGAATGGCGGAACGTGAAGCTCGGCGTCCAGGCCGGCGACTGGGTCGAAGTGGTGGAAGGGCTCAAGGAAGGGGATCACATCGTGACGTCGGCGAACTTCCTGATCGACTCCGAGAGCCAGTTGAAAGCGGCGGTGGGCGGCATGGCGGGCATGCCGGGAATGAAATAAAGCTGAGGTTCGTCAGGTTTATTTGGTCTATCCGGTTTGTCTGGATTCGACCCAACAAACCAGACAAACGAGACAAACCAAACTAATCAAAGAACAAGACCATGGTTGGACGGATCATAGAATTTAGCGCGCGGAACCGGTTCATCGTGTTTCTG